>NZ_CM001555.1:827705-1127705 GCF_000275865.1 Methanofollis liminatans DSM 4140
TGTGTCGGGGGGCAGCCAGCCCCCCGGCTGGTGTCATCTCGATTTTCAGGAACCCTCACGCTCTCAGCGCGAAGATTTGGAACTTGTTCTGTGAGTGGAGCGGACACCGCGCCGGGGTTGCACCCCCGGACCCCTGCATACGATTGCCCCGAATATGCGGGGACGGGAGGGGCGGAGCATCTGTCGATGAAAACTGATGGGCCGGCGAGCCGGCGTGGTTTTCCCGTTCCTGCCCCAATCGGAGTTCTGATGGGCAGCAGGCCCTCGGCAGAGGCGTAAAGGCTCCCATCTGCTCCTGGAAACGGTCGGGCGAATGGCTTCGCCCAGACCATCTCGTAGCCCGGTTCCACGATAAAGGGAAGATCTGTCATACCCTCACCAGGGCACCTTCAAGCGATCTCGATCGTTGCTGGAGGGGAGCTGTTCAACAGAGCCGAAAATCGTGATTTTCTATCATCCCTGCGACTGCGCTCAGACGAGCAGCGCCAGCACCAGCGCGAAGATCCCGCCGGCAAGGGTGGCGACGAGGTTTGTCCCGGCATTCCCGAAGACGCCCTTATTCTCCAGGGTCGCCCCGACGAGGCTGTCCACGTTCGTCCCGAAAAACCCGGCAAGAATGCCGATGATGGCGACGTCTGGACCGACGACCCCGAGCGCCCATGCCGCGAGGGAGATTGCCACGGCAGCGGCCAGGGCCACTCCCTCGCCGAGCACCGTCACCCCGCCGTTCGTGCCCGGGCGCACCCGTTCGAGGGTCGTGATCAGGTAGGGGTCGCCGCCCATGACGCCGATCTCCGACGCAACGGTATCGGCAGCCGCCGATGCCACGCTCCCCAGAAACAGGGCGATGAAGGCCGGGTGCCCGGTGATCCCGAAGAGGACGGCCCCGGCCGTTCCCACCAGCCCGTTTGCAAAGACGTTAAAGTAGCCGCGCACCCCGCCGTGGGACTGGGCGACGCCCAGGGCGTCCTTCTCCCGGTACCGAAACTTCGTCGCCAGCGACCCCAGCATCATGAACAGGAGCATGATCAGGAACCACCTGACATCTGCAAAGACGATGAGGAGGATGCCGATGATCGCCGCCGAGAAGAGGCCTGAGAGGTCTGCGACCCTGAACCGGTAGGAGAGGACGACGAAGACGAGGGTGATCACGGCCGCCATCGTCAGAATGCCGAGGTCGACCGAGTAATCGATCTCGTAGAAGAGCTGCATCGCCATCGCCACCCCGAGCCCCTCGATCATCAGGGTGTCGTCCCTGCCGTTCAAGGCGGCCCTGAGGAGGACGGCGACCAGCACCCCCAGGATCACGGTGAGGGGCGAGAAGACGCCCACGTACCACATGGCGAGGACTGCCGTTATGCATGCGGTGAGGATGAACGGGACATATGACCGGGCGTGATCGCCGCTGAGCCTGAAGGCGAACTCGCCGATGACGACGATCGCAAGCGTCGCTGCAAAGACTGCAAGGGAGAGGAGCCCCAGACCGTACAGGGCGGCGATGACGATGATGGATATGGAGGCATATCTTGTCCCCTTGATCAGGAGCAGCACCCCTGAGAAGAGGATCACCAGGAGGGACAGGAGCCATGCGGGCTGGATCAGCGGCGCTATCAGGATCCCAAGAAGGGCAAGGACAGTGGCAAGCGCCGGCCCGGTTTCCCGTATCATTCAGTGTTATCATAGGGGGTTCTCAGACATGAACTTTGTAGTGCGATGCGGCCGCCGCCCTTCATTCTGCGGAGCGTATAATTCTTTTAAAAACTTGAAAATACAATAGGAATGAAGATGTCATCCTCGCATACAATCCCAAAAAACTATGACTTCCGGGAAGTGGAGGACCGGTGGCAGCGCACCTGGCGCGACGAGGACAATTACTTCGACCCGTCTTCTCCAAAACCGCAGTTCGTCATCGATACGCCCCCGCCCTACCCCACGGGCAACTTCCATATCGGCAACGCCCTCAACTGGTGTTATATCGACTTCATCGCGCGCTACAAGCGGATGTGCGGCTATAACGTCATGTTCCCGCAGGGCTGGGACTGCCACGGCCTCCCCACCGAGGTCAAGGTGGAGGAGATCCACGGGATCACGAAAAACGACGTCTCCCGCGAGGAATTCAGGCAGATGTGCCGGGACCTCACCATCGGCAATATCGAGAAGATGCGCGCCACCCTCCGCCGGTGCGGCTTCTCGACCGACTGGAGCCACGAGTACATCACGATGCTCCCTGAATACTACCGCAAGACGCAGCTCTCCTTTTTACGGATGCTCAATGCGGGCTATATCTACCAGAGCGAACACCCGGTGAACTTCTGCACCCGTTGCGAGACGGCGATCGCCTTTGCCGAGGTCAGCTACGAGCCCAGGGAGACGAAGCTCAACTTCTTCGACTTCGACGGCGTCGAGATCGCCACCACGCGCCCCGAGCTCCTCGCGGCCTGCGTCGCCGTCGCCGTCCACCCCGAAGACGAACGCTACCGTCCCCTCGCCGGGAAACACCTGAAGGTTCCCCTCTTCGGCCACGACGTTCCGGTGCTGCAGGACGGGGCCGTCGACCCCTCCTTCGGGTCGGGCGCCGTGATGATCTGCACCTTCGGCGACAAGCAGGACGTCCACTGGTGGAAGGAGTACGACCTTCCCTTGAGAAAGGCGATCGACCGGGCAGGGCGGATGACGGCGCTCTGCGGCCGGTACCAGGGGATGAACGCGAAGGAGTGCCGGGAAGCGATCCTCGCCGATATGGAGAAGGCCGGGATCCTGCGGAGGCAGGAGACGATCGAGCAGCGCGTCGGCACCTGCTGGCGGTGCAAGACCCCGATCGAGATCCTCTCCGAGCGGCAGTGGTTCATCAGGGTGAAATCCGACGAGATCCTGGAGGCAGCGCACCAGGTCTCCTGGTACCCCGAGCACATGCGCACCAGGCTGGAGAACTGGGCCGGGCAGATGGAATGGGACTGGTGCATATCCCGCCAGCGGATCTTTGCGACCCCGATTCCGGTCTGGTCCTGCGCGCAGTGCGGCGCAATCGTGACGCCTGACGAGGCCGACCTCCCGGTCGACCCGACGACCGAGCGCCCGAAGCGCCCCTGTCCGCAGTGCGGCTGCGAGGAGTTCGTGGCCGAGCACGACGTCCTGGACACCTGGATGGACTCTTCGATCTCGGTGCTGAACATCACCGGCTGGGACGGCAGCGGCACCCCGCCGATCTTCCCGGCGCAGATCCGGCCGCAGGGCCACGATATCATCAGGACCTGGGCCTTCTACACGATCCTGCGCTCGGTCGCCCTCACCGGCCAGAAACCGTGGGACTCGATCCTGGTCAACGGCATGGTGCTCGGCGAGGACGGCTTCAAGATGTCCAAGAGCCGGAACAACATCATCGCCCCGGAGACCGTGGTCGTCGAGTACGGCGCCGACGCCTTCAGGCAGTGGGGGGCGATGGGGGCGGCCACCGGCCAGGACATCATGTTCAACTGGAACGACGTGGTCGCCGCCTCCCGGTTCCAGACGAAGATGTGGAATATCGTCCGCTTCGTGCTCACCCAGATCGAGCGCGAGCCGGTTGAAGACGGCCCGGTCACCGCCGTGCTCGACCGCTGGCTCCTTGCAAAACTCTCAGAGACCGTTGCCGAGGTGACGAACGCCCTCGATACCTACCAGTTCGACCAGGGGCTGCGGGCGATCCGTGACTTCACCAGGAACATCCTTGCCGACGACTACATCGAGCTCGTGAAAGGGCGGCTCTACTCAGACGACGCCGAGCGCGCCAGCGCCTGCCGCGCCCTGACCACCACCCTCGACGCCCTCTGCCGCCTCCTGGCCCCCTATGTGCCGCACTTCGCCGAGGAGTGCTGGGCGCAGTTCAGAGAGGGGAGCGTGCTCGTCCAGCCCTGGCCGGCATTTTCCTGCGAGGACGAGGAGGCCGAGCGTATTGGCGACCGCCTTGTCTCCCTCACCGCCGAGCTCCGCCGGTACAAGCACGACCTCGGGCTTGCCCTGAACGCCCCCTTCGGTAACCTCGCCATCTACGCCCCCGAAAAGGTCGATGACGCCGGAGACGTTGCCCGGGCCCTGAACGCCGCCATCGCCTGGCGGACCGGGGAGCCGCGGCTTGAAAAGGTGCCCGCGGGCGTGGAGTTCAACATGGCGGTGATCGGTCCCGCGCTCCGCAAGGGGGCAAAGGGCTTCATGCAGGCCGTCGAAGCCCTGCCGGCCGACCAGCTCCAGAACCCGCCGGCGACGGTCATCGTGGACGGCGCCGAGGTCGCCGTACCCGAAAACGCCTTCACCCCGAAGTTCGCCTACCAGGTGGAGGGCGAGGCGGTGGACGTCCTCACGATCGGCGAGGTCACCGTCACCCTGCGGCGGGCCTGAAACGCCCCCGCACTTTTTTTCGCGCAACCTCTATCTTCCGGGAGGGGCACACTTCTGCATGGACAGGGCCGGAAGAAGGGATTGCGATGTCTCGTGACGCGTTGCTCATCGGTATCGCCTGCGTGGTTGTGGGTGTCGGCGTCTGGGCGGTTTCGGGGAACCTGGCCGTCGGCGGCCTGCTCTTCCTTCTCGGTGCGGTCCTGGTCGTTATCGGGCTCGCTCCTTCGGAGTACGATGAAGAGGAACAACTGGACACCGAAGAGGAGATCCTGAACGTCTATGATGAGGAGTGAGGGGCAGGCTAGGTTCGCCGTAAAAAGGGAGGATTTGTTGGCTCTTTTGAAATCCGATTCTGGCGTTCTTGAGCCGGGGGAATGGTGCCCCCGGACCCCCGCTCAGGATAGGTGGGGATACGGCCCTCTCCCTCCCCGGATGTCCTGTTCGCTCTTCCCGGAGCCCATCGCAATGGGGGGTCGGGGTTGAAACCCCCGGCAGGCAGTATGGGGAAGGCGGGGGATCCGCGCTCCCTCCCTGCGATTACAGGAGAGACATCAAACTCAGTATGAAGGTTTCAACAAAGCCGAAAAAGAGTATACTGATAGATTCTATTCCTGTCTGAACTGCGCCCCTGATGGCCGGGTTTTACTGCGCCCGCCGCCTGATCTCGTCAGCCACAAACCCGCAGACGTCCTCCTGCGGGAGCAGGGCGTCGACGAGCACAAACCGTTCGGGCTCGGCCCGGGCGAAGGCGAGATAGTTTTTCTGCACCCGCTCGAGCACCTCTGCGTCCTCGAAATGTTCCCTCTTTGCCTTGAGCCGTTTTTCCGCCTCACTAACCGGCAGGACGCAGAGGAAGGTGAGGTCGGGAACGAGGGTGAAGGGGGCATGGACGGCCCTGAGCCATGTGATGGGATCGGGGATGACGCCCTCCAGGGTCACGCCCTGGTAGGCGTAGCGGCTGTCTGAATAACGGTCAGAGACGACGATTTGCCCTCTGGCGAGGGCCGGGCGGACGACGTGCGCAAGGTGGGCGGCATGATCGGCGACAAAGAGGAGGCACTCGGTGACCGGGTCGGTGTTCTCGGCGATCGACCGGCGCACCGCCTCGCCCACCCAGGTGGCCCCGGGCTCGCGGGTGATCACCGGGTCGAGATCGGCGAGGGCGGCATGCAGGCCTTCGACAAGGGTGCTCTTCCCGCTCCCGTCGATCCCCTCGATCGTCACGAGCATGTCCGCCCCTCCCGCAGCCATTCGAGAGGAATCGTCCCGCGGTGCACGCCGGTCGCCACGATGGCGCCGTCGAACCCGGCCCCTTCGAGGGTGTCGAGGTCGCGCACCCCCGCGACCCCGCCGCCCCAGAGGAGGCGCCCGCTATATGCGGCCCTGAGGTCTTCGAGATCGGCAGGAAGGCCGCACGCGGTCCCGACGCCGGAGATATGGAGGAGGATGCAGCCGGCAAAGGGCAGATCTTCGGCCCGCTCCAGGACCGAGAGCGGCGCCTCGCCCGAGGGGATCACCTGCCCGTCCTTGATGTCCACCGAGAGGTAGCAGCCCGCATACCCGGCGAGATCCTCTCCGGCGGTCTCGGTCCCGATCACATTGACCACGCCCTCCATCAGGTCGGCAGGGGACCGGCAGCCCCGGTCCACATAGCACCGCCGCACCATCCCGGCGAGGTCTCTCACGATTCGGTCGTGGTCCCCCACCCCGCAGATCCGGTCGAGATCGGCGATATAGAGGTATTCTGGCTGCATGTCCGCAAGGTATGCCATCGGTTCAGCCGAGGCGGCCAGCCCCCAGTTGAGCGGGGCATAGGTCTCCCGCTTCCCTTTTGCCCCGTGGACGACAACGCCGTCTTTCAGGTCCATTGCAAGGATACATTCCATGTGTTCAACGTAATCACTATTAGGATTAAGGATCATTAATTCCTATGCGATTATTGGTCAGCCCTAGCAGTATCGAAGAGGCCCGATCCGCACTCGCCGCAGACATTATCGATGTCAAAAAGCCGTCCGAGGGATCGCTTGGGGCCAACTTTCCCTGGGTGATCCGCGCGATCAAGGAGATGGCGGAAAAACCGGTCAGTGCTGCTATTGGTGATTTTGACTATAAACCGGGCTGCGCATCCCTTGCAGCGTATGGGGCGGCCTGCGCCGGTGCCGATTTCATCAAGGTCGGGCTCATGTTCGACGGCAGGGACCGGGCCTTTGACCTCGCCAGAGCGGTTGTGAGGGCGGTCAAGGACGATTTTCCGGAAAAAACCGTTGTTATTGCAGCATATTCCGACTATGAGCGCCTTGGCACGATATCACCCTTCGCTGCCGCGGAGGCCGCGGCTGAGGCCGGCGCCGACATCGCCATGATCGATACCGGGATGAAAGACGGTAAAAGCACCTTTGAATTCATGGACGCCGACACCCTCGCCTCCTATACCGAGGAGAACCGGAGTCTCGGGCTTGCAACTGCCCTTGCAGGTTCGCTGAAGTTCGAGGATCTCTCTGCCCTCAAGATCATCGACCCTGAGATCATCGGGGTCAGGGGCATGGTCTGCGGCGGCGACCGGAGTTGTGTCATCAGGCCCGAACTGGTGGAAAAAGCACTCGCGATGATCAGGTGATCATGATGTATGCGGAAAAACTCGCTGTCCCGACGGCTCTCACCTTCGACGACGTTCTGCTCGTTCCCGCCGCTTCGTATGTGGAGCCGAACGATGCCGATGTGCACTCGATCTTCTCAAAGAACATCCCGCTGAATATCCCGCTCGTCTCGTCGGCGATGGATACCGTGACCGAGGCGGGAATGGCGATCGCCATCGCCCGTCTCGGCGGCATCGGCGTCATTCACCGGAACATGCGGCCGGAGCGTTCGGTGGACGAGGTAATCAGGGTGAAGCGCGCCGAAGACCTGATCGAGCGCGAGGTGCTCTCGGTCGGCCCCGAGACCACTCTCTCCGAGGTTGAGGAGTTGATGAACAAGCACGGTATCGGCGGCGTCCCGGTGATCGAGGATAAAAAACTCATCGGGATCGTTTCTCGCCGTGACATCAGGGCGATCGTGCACCGGCGCGGGAAAGAGTCGATCCGCACGATCATGACCCAGTCTCCGATCACGGCCCAGGAGGACGTCACCGCGGAGGCGGCGCTTGAGACGATGTACGCAAACAAGGTCGAGCGCCTGCCGGTCACGAACGGCGACGGCCGTCTGCTCGGGATCATCACGATGCAGGACATCCTGGAGAAGCGCTCGTACCCCCTCGCCAATCGCGATGCAAAGGGCAGCCTCCGCGTCGCCGCCGCCGTTGGCCCCTTCGACTTTGAACGGGCGACGATGCTCGACGAGGCGGGCGTCGACGCCCTGGTGGTGGACTGCGCCCACGGCCACAATATGCATGTGGTCAAGGCCGTGCGCGAGATCAAGGGGAGCGTGAAAGCCGACGTGGTCGCCGGCAACATCGCCACCTCAGAAGCGGCGATGGAACTTGCCGACACCGTCGACGGGCTCAAGGTCGGGATCGGGCCGGGATCGATCTGCACCACCCGGATCGTCGCCGGCGTCGGCGTTCCGCAGGTCTCGGCGATCGCGAGTGTCGCCGACGTCGCCGCCCCGCTCGGGCTCCCGGTGATCGCCGACGGCGGTGTCCGTTACTCGGGCGATATCGCAAAGGCGATCGCCGCCGGTGCCAACGCGGTGATGATGGGCAGCCTCTTTGCCGGGACCGACGAGGCGCCCGGGCGGATCATCGCGATCCAGGGGCGCAAGTACAAGCAGTACCGCGGCATGGGCTCGCTTGGCGTGATGAGCCATGGCGAGTCCTCAGACCGCTACTTCCAGAAGAAGGGGATCGGGAGGACGAAGTATGTCCCTGAAGGCGTTGAAGGGGCAATTCCCTACGTCGGGAATGTCTCCGACGTGATCTACCAGCTGGTGGGCGGGCTGAAGTCGGCGATGGGCTACACCGGCTCGGCCACGATCGACGACCTGCGCACGAAGGGCAGGTTCGTGCGGATCACCGCGGCCGGTATGGGCGAGTCGCACCCGCACAATATCCTGATCACCGACGAGGCCCCGAACTACCGGCTGACCGGGTGATCCTCTTCTTTTTTATAGTGGTGTCACTAACATAAAGTAAAGATGTTTGATGATGGAGAGACCTCCCGTCTCCTTGATATTCTCGGCAACCGGAACCGGAGGCGTATCATCGATCTTCTCAGGCAGAAGCCCTGCTTTGTCACCGAGATCTCGGACAAGCTGATGGTCTCGCCCAAGGCCGTGATCGAACATCTCCAGATGATGGAGGAGGAGCAGATCCTCTCCTCGTTCCATGACAACCGCCGGCGGAAATACTACAGCCTTACGCGCGAGATCTGCATCGATATCCGCTATGGCGGGGAGGACACGGCTCAGGCTGTTTTGCCGGGCGGATCGCGTGAGGAGAAGTATCTCGCCGCCCTGTCGATGCTTGCCCGGATGCTCCGCACGCGCGATACCCTGATCGCCAACCTTGAGGAGATCGAGCGCGATATCGATGCACGGATGGACGAGGTCGTCAGGTACAGCCAGGACCTGCTCTCCAGCGAGACCGAGATGGACCTTGTGCTGGCGCTCGCCCACTGCACGCTCTCCCTCCGCGACCTTGAGGATTACACCGGCCTTGAGGCCGGGCCCGTGGAGCAGATGCTTCAGGACCTGATGGTAAAAGGTATCGTCGAACAGAACGGAAACCAGTACATGCTGCGTGGTCCCTATGCCGAACAACCCCTATGACGAGATATTCAGGAGCATCGCGAAGATCCTTGAAGACGTCCTCGGCGAGAACGGGGAGCCGCCCAGGATCATCGGGTGCACGATCATCGCCTCAGGCGGTTCTCCTGGCCGCGCCCCCGGACAGGACGATGCCGGCCCGGATTTCTCGTACGAACTGACCGAGAGCGAACGGTGCGTCTATATCACGGCCCGGGTGCCGCCGGCCTGCGAGGGGCGGGCGTCGGTGGCCTTCGGGCCTCAGGCTGTCACCGTTACGATGGGCGAGCGTCAGGTGACGATCGATCTCGACGACGAGATCGATCCCGGGCAGAGTTCGGTCTCGGTGAACCATGGCGTGCTCGATGTCGTGTGCGTGAAACTACCGCGAGAGGGGCCTGTCTCCTCTCTCTGAGGAGACATCTTTTTTGCAGGCTTGCACCGCTCCTTCTTCCGTGAAAAAAAGTGCTGTTCCTGCTCAGGCACTGCGGGGGTTCTCCGCCCCTTCTTCGATCCAGCGCATCGTTTCTGCGAGGCCTTCCTGGATTGTAAATTCCGGCCTCCAGCCGAGCACCTCGCGAGCTCGCGAGATCTCGGCAAGCGAGTGACGGATGTCGCCGCCCCTTGGCGGGCCGTAGCGTATCGCCACCTCCTGTCCGGCCGCCTGCATCATGCTCCTGGCAAGGGTGTTCAGGTCGGTCTGCTCGCCGCGGGCGATGTTGAAGACCCCTTCTGCGTCTGAGGCCATCGCACGCAGGTTCGCCTGCACGACGTCCCTGACATAGACGAAGTCCCTGGTCTGGCCGCCATCGCCGTGGATGGCGATCGGATCCCCGTTCAGGATCCGGGAGGCGAAGATCGAGATCACGCCCGAGTAAGGCGAGGAGGGGTCCTGTCTGGGGCCGAAGACGTTGAAGTAGCGGAGGCAGACGGTCGAAAGTCCGTAAAGCCTCGAAAAGACGGCGGCGTAATGCTCGTCCGAGAGTTTCTGGGCGGCGTAGGGCGAGAGGAGGTCGGGCGCCATCTCCTCCCTCTTCGGGAGTTCGGGGTTTTCGCCGTAGACTGCGGCGGACGAGGCCATCACGACCTTTCGCACGCCGCAGTCCCTCGCTGCGATGAGGACGTTGAGGGTGCCGGTCAGGTTTACCGCGTGCGTTGCAAGGGGGTCTTCGACCGATCGCGGCACCGAGGCGATCGCTGCCTGGTGGAAGACGCCGTCGGCTCCGGCGAAGGTCTCCTGCAGGAGGGGGAGGTCGGTGATGCTCCCTTCGACGAACTCGCAGTCGATGCCCGTGAGGTTCTCGCAGTGCCCGGACGAGAGGTCGTCGATGACGACGACCTCGTGCTCTCCTGAGAGCACCTCGGCGATATGGGAGCCGATGAATCCGGCTCCGCCGGTGACGATGTAGCGCATGGGAATGGGTGAATAGTGGAGGGGGGATGGAGATATGCCTGTCGATTGATGGGTGAAGACGATTGTTAAGGATACATTTTTTTATTATGGTGGGTGTGGCTCTTCTGGCGTTTTTTTCTAGATTAGTGCTGGATCTCTTCAAGGCAGGAGAGACTCTGGCGGATTTTCCTGTTGTCCGTGTCCGGTCGGTGTCTAACCGATGCCTGCCCCCCCTCACCAGATTAATATAAAATGAACATTATTCTCTGTGTATTAATGGAGGTATGCTCACCTGTTGTATCGCCCATTCGGGTATCAATTGTCCACCGGATCCCCGTCGTACATGGAAGAATATAGGGGGGCAAATATAGTGGATAATAGGGTCCATCGTTTTCCTGACCATATGATCTCAGAGGATCTTTCATATTCTTAAGGGGCAGGACGTTGCAGATCCAGGCGCACCGGAGTTTTGCCGTTCAATGATCTCATGGGATGTACGATGCAGATGTATAACATTCTCCGGCAGAATGCTGAGATTTTCTTCACCTGCCGGGAAGAGTACGGTGAATCTGTAACAGCCAACCAAAATCATGGATTAAAAAAATTCCTTACTGCTGCACAAACGGGGGGTTGAAGAGATCAGCATGGTAAAAATATTAGCAACAGGTGTACAAATTGAAGAGAATTTTGGGGGTCCATCGATATTACATGGTCTTCAGGAAGTCCTGGCGGAACTCTATGGTAACGATTATGAATTAATTTATTATCAGATAACTCCATTCGACGGCTACGCGTCACGAGATTTTAACTTTAAAGTACGAACTGTACCACTCTCATTTAAAAATTTTAGTTTTTCTCTTCTGAGAAACAAGGAAATAAAAGAATTTATCCAAGATCTAAAATCTTCGGATATTATTGTAGATTTGTATGGAATTTGTTTTTCTGATAATTTAAACGCTCAGAAGTTTAGTTATTTGAAGTTTTTTTTAAATACTCTCTATGCATTCAGGATTTTAGCCATTGCAAAACTTTTTCATAAAAAAACAGTTAAGAACACCTGTAGTTTTGGACCAATGAAAAAGAAATTAAACCAGAAGTCTGCAGCGTTTGCCTGTAAATATCTGTTCGATGTGGTGTCTGCAAGAGAGACGAAAAGTCGTGATGCTCTCATTTATGATGCAAAAGTAAAAAAAGAGATTATTTTATCGCCAGATATTGCAAATATGATGACATTCTCAAAGGATAAAATATCTGGTGAGAAAAAAGTAGGAATCTCTACCAGTCACCAGATAATCCGGCAATGGAAAGGAGAAACAGGGTATATTGAATGTATAGTAAATTTATGCAGACATATTTCTCAGACATCTGGAATGCCGATTGTTTTAATTCCCAATGAAATTCAGCCGTTATCTGATATGGATGATATTGTCGTGTCAAGGAAAATTCAAGATATATTAAAAAAAGAAGATATTCCTGTTGAAATCATCGATTCGGCCCATATGTCTAGTAAACAATTAAAAAACATCATCGCATCCTGTGAGGTCCTTATTGCAAGCAGATATCATTCATGTGTTGCTGCTTTGTCTTCTGGAGTTCCAACCCTTGTTGTTGGATGGCACTACAAATATGAAGAACTTCTCCACTGGTATGGTCAGGATGAATGGGGGATATCAGCTGACGAATGTACTTCAGAAAAACTGATTTCAACCTTTAATTCATTCTGGGAAAGCAGAGATAAATCTAAAAGTATAATTGTCGCCAAATATCCTGAAGTGAGAAAAGTGGTTCTTGAAACCGGAAAAAGACTGTTCCAAAAAAACGGTGATGTATGATAATAAATAACATCTCCAACATCTCAAGCAATGCACTTTGCACTGCCTGCGGGGCATGTGCCGGTATCTGTCCATCAAATGCAATTGAAATTGTTACAAACACTGCCGGATATCTTGCTGCAGTTATTAACACCAAATTGTGTATCGATTGCGGGAAGTGTGCGAAAATATGTCCAAGTAATCCAGAAAACAAACCTTCAATTGAGACAGATGACATTTTTCATGGGGTATGTCTTGCAGGATATGTGGGGTGTGCAAGTGATAATATCATCAGACAAAGATCACAGAGTGGTGGAATTGTAACAGCATTGCTCTGCTATCTTTTCGAACAAAAAGAAATTGAAGGTGCAATAGTAAACAATCTAAATCCGGAAACAAAAAGACCTCAAGCAGTTTTTGCATCATCAATGTCTGAGATAATTGAGGCAAGTGGATCATATTATGCCCAGTCATCTGTTGTTAAAACAATTCTTGAACATTCTGACAAAAAATCCGCAGCCGTTGTTCTGGGGTGCCAGGCTGAAAGTCTTCAATTGATTCGGGAAAAATATCCAAATATCAATTTACCGACATATACCATTGGTCTGGTTTGTGCAGGCCAGTACAGCGGGGATATGATTGATGATTTAATTGAGCAAAGTGGATGTGATGGCGAAAAAATATCGGAATTCCGGTTCAGGGATAAACGTGTTGGCTGGCCTGGCGATGTTCATGTCAAAACTCCTAGTGGCGATTATTGGCTTCCAAAGGAAAGACGGCATAGCTTAAAGCAGGTCTATGAACTGCATCGCTGTATGGTCTGTTACGACCAGATGAACATATTCTGTGATATTGTATGCGGGGATCCATGGGGTATTTCTCATAAACAAAATCCTGAAGGGTATACGGTTGTTATTGCCAGAACAACGAAGGGAAAAAAAATCCTGGAATCTGCTGCTAAAGATGGAGCAGTTATACTCGAAGAACTATCGCCGGAAGACATTCTCCGTGGTCAGACCGTTGATGGAAGGCATAAAACGAAATTCTATAATGCCCGTGATATTTTCCGTGAGCATAAATGGTTGTTCCCATACCCGGATGATGATTTCAATAATATTCCATATGCCTCTGTGGAAAACAAAATTAAAATGCAAGGGGAATTAAATGAAAGATTAATATATACGCGTGATCTGTATCTGACTCCAGATAGGGAAGAGTATCTCAGAAAAATTATATTGAAAAAGAAAGAGTTACAGGGAAATATTCTTCGGCACCTGAAAGAGAAGATCAAGCGTTTTGGAAGGGTTATTCTAAGGTAAATATCTTTTAAACGGTGTTCATTCCAATAAATCTTTAAATGTTTGTATTAATTGACGATGTAAAGTTAGATATTGCTTTTAAGTTTAGTCCAATCATAATAATATACATTATAACGATAATCAGTGAATAGGCAATAAGCGTTGTTAAAACATCCGCTCCAAGCACTTTGCACATGTAAAACCCGATAATTACCGCTAACGTACGAGTAATATCGAAGATGAGCTTCCAGTTGTTATACCCATATATATGCAAAAATGATGTCGGAGAGCAAACAAACGCCGCTATAACCATCAACGCCAGCGGCCAGCAATACCACCCTACTTCTGTCCATGCCTCTCCAAATATAATAGGAACAACAAAAGGAGCACATAATGCCGGGACACCTATCAGAGGAATACCAACCACTGTAAGATGTCGAAGCGTCTGTATGTAGAGTGTCCGAAGCTCCCGCGATTTCTCCCGCACCATCTTTGACGCTTCACCAAGGTACGCCTGCCCCATTGATCCAGATATGACATTGCCAGGTAGCACCACCAGTATATGGGCAAGTGCATAGAACCCTACAACCTGTGAGTCATAGAGGGCCAGCAGCATAAGTGGTGGGAGTTGCAATGACATGGTGTTGATAATGGAGGCTGGGAAATTAAATACAGGAAAACTTTTGTACGTTTTTGCAACATTGATCATACCGTTAAGGGATATTGTTTTGAGGCTCTCCTGTTCCTTCCTCCACATGACGCGAGCAAGTGTACCAATTCCAGCGATCTGAGAGACGATATGGCCGATTATCAGCCCTGTAGTTCCAAAAGAGAGAATGCCGAGGAAGATTTTGCAGGTCGAACCTCCGGCACCTTGGTTAATCTTTGTATAGGTGATCCTCTTGTAATCCCTCCGCCGGATAGCCCAGTAATTCAAGATGTTATAGAGCCCCATTCCAAAGAAACCTGCAAGAAGAAACCAGATATACTGCTCGATAGGACCTATATCAAAAATATAGATTAAAAGTTCTTTTCCAAAAAGGAGAGTGAGCGCAAAACCTGCTGTTGTAAGGCAGAGGAGCATCAAGCACAAGCCAAAGAGATTTACTGCATCTTCATCTTCTTTTGGCAATGTATAGGCAAATTCGTACCGGAGAGTGGCGCCGATCCCGAAAATTGCCAATAATGAAGAGTAAACTGCAAGAATTCCCAGATCAGATGGTGTGTAGAGGCGCGTGATGATCGGCATTGAGATGATGCCGATCACCTGGGCAACCGCGGTGCCGCTGCCGAGAATGAGTGCTCCTTTGTAGAGTGGATTATTCAAAATAAACACGATTGCTCGGGTGGCATATGTGTTTCTCTTCACGATTGGAATGAGATGGGAAAAGAAATTGGTTACTCCTCGTTCGTGCTGTTTGCCTGTCATTTACTCTTGGCTCATAGGCCCCTCAATGTGCCGGAAGTATGCTCTCTCATCGATTTTCATCTGGATGTGGACGATCTTGTTTCCATATAATTTTTTTTATCTCAAATGATTGCGGGATACTCTATCTTTACAGGATATCTGAGGTGTAACGTAGTTTGCTGAAATATTGGAGTGGCCCAATAGTATTATAATTGGTTTAAATATATAATCGATTATGAATATTCTTCTTTTAGACATCCACCCTCCAGAGGACAGCCGGATAAAACGGCATATCAGGTATCTGCTGGATGAGGGTTTTAACGTGTATAGCATCAACATCAATCGCCACTATAAGGATCTTGAAGAAGGGGCTTTTTCAAGAGCTGGAGAATCAGGTTACAGAAAAAACCTCTCTCCTGATCAGAAAGGAATGCTCAGAACGCTGCGCCACAACAGCTACCTCCTCTCCTCCAGCATAACGAATGATATTTTTCATATGCTGCAGACGATGGGGATGAATCTCGATCTCTTTACCATCATACATGTTCATGATCCCTGTCTTCTCCCGGCAGCAAAAAAGTTAAAAAAGCGGTTTGAAGAGGCAAAAATTGTGTATGACCGGCACGAAGCATATGAGAAATATGATATGCCCATCCCGATTTTGGGGAGAAAAATCACTCAGGTGCATCGATCTTTTGAAAAAATGGCTTCTCGCTCTGTAGATGGTGTTGTTACCATATCAGATGACTATGTGACCAGGTGCAGAGAATTTTTCCCGAATGCTATCGTGACCGCTGTTCCAAATTTTTCAAATTCGAATGATTATTCTTCAGAAGTCATTACATCAAAGATTTCCTGCTATGAAGCAGGTTCTGTTACAGATCTGGTCTATTTTGGCTCTTTAGGAAATGAACTGGATAGGGATATTGATCTCATCATGAGAATAGCAGAGGACACCCTCAGCCATTTTCAGAATGTGAGGTTCTTCATGGGAGGCCATACAAATAATGAATTATTATTAATGCATTTTAACCGACTCTCTCAAGAGTATCCGGGTCGTTTCCAGTATCTGGGATACACCCCCAGATCTGATGTCGCTTCGATAACTCAGGGCGCACATATCGGTTTTTTCTTATTGCGGCCTGATGCCCTGTACTGGGTTAAATGCTCGCCCAATAAAATCTTTGAATATCTTGCCTGCGGAGTGATCCCCGTAATCAGAGCAGATTGCTACTATTCAGATGATCTTGCTTCATGCTCGTTGATGTATGATAAATCTGCACCGGATGAAAATATTATTCTTGGAGTACGGGAGTTGATCAGCAGGCCCGATCTGGTAAAAGGTATGATGGAAAGGGCGTTTAATTTGCATACAAAATTTTCATTTGAAAGCGTACAGGCACGGTATCTTCAATTATATCAGGGCCTTCAAGGTAATCTGAATGAGGGTGGTTAAATCTCTGTGCCTGAGAGTGCCCCTCATCCTCGTGCCATGAGAGGATCGATCTCCTGCACACATTCATCCTTCAAGGTGTGAGCGGGAACCTGGCCGTTGTGGTAGAATCGTTGAATGTTGGCCGGATGACGAGGAGCTACCATCGCCGCTGGGCCTGTGGACCCACCTCAGAGGAGGGAGGACGAAGCAGGGAGCCGCGCCCAACAGGCGCGTGGCAGTTCAACGAATCCCGGTCTCTGTTTCAGTTGGGTTCTGACCGGATCACCAACGCATATCTGGGGTGTGCACTACTCTGATCTCCCTCTCAGGATCCAGAGTAATAATAATATTAATAATAATATATAATATTATTAATATGTGGTGACAGGACTCGACATGGCAGATACTCCGGTGATATCTGTTGTTATACCTCTCTACAACAAAGGGCCTTATATCTCCCGTGCCCTGGACTCTATCCTCAACCAGACATTCCAGGACTTTGAGGTGATCGTGGTGGACGATGGCTCCACCGACGAGGGTGCAGAGATTGTCAGGGGGTTTGACGACTCACGGATCCGGTTGATCCGGCAGGTGAACAGGGGGGTTTCGGCAGCGAGGAACACGGGGATTGAAACTGCCCGGGCTGAGCTGGTAGCATTTCTGGATGCAGATGATGCGTGGATGCCGGGGTTTCTGGAGACGATAATCTCTCTGAGGGAACACTATCCTGATGCCGGTCTCTATGGTACAGCATATGAGGTCCATTTCCCTGCCTCAATCGTGCAGAGGGCCTCTATGAGAGAGGAAGGAGAGAGAGTCCTGTCATCGTATTTTGGTGCACTCGTTCATGCTGGATCCCCCCTGTTTAATTCATCCTCGTTTGCTGCTCCAAAAAATGTCCTTCTGGACGTGGGAGGTTATCCTCTTGATGTAAAATGGAATGAAGATGGCGCATTGTGGGGGAAAATTGCACTTCGGTATCCTGTGGCCTACAGCCCGGACGTCTGCTCTGTTTATAACCAGTACTCTGCAAATAACTCCGTCGGGATCACCGAATATCTCGAGGATCCATTTCTTCAATATCTTTCTACGATCCCTGGAGATGAACTTTTGAGGCGTGGAGATGCAGAAGATCTGCTGGAGTACTGCGATCTGTCTCGACTTGTTGTTATATCACGCAATATCTATTCGGGCCATGGTGCGAGGGCGCGATCTGAACTGTCATCGGTGAAATCACCTCGCTACACCTGGACCAGATACAAACTTCAGGTTTTATCATATATTCCCCGATGTGGGATGCGTCTCATACGCAAGCACGCAAAAACGCTCTCCTACATCAAAAGGAAAATTATTCGCACGTGAAAGTGTCGGCCAGAGATTATGCAGATCTCAGGACAATCGCATCAGCTAATGTAATATCCAGAAACATCGTCGTTCTCATACACTCTCTGCATTTTTTCGAGTTCCTTTAAATATTCTGGTCCCGGTATAACATTGCTCTCAACCTGTTTGTAGTATCCTTCCACCTGTGTAAACATTCGAATCGGTCTATTCTCCATATATCTTCTCCATATAAACACGCTGCCAGAACGATCCGACAGATCCATTGAATCGAAGGGATCATGCTTGTGCCCATAATAGACGCCAATAATACTGACGCCATATCTCAGATCACTAAATACTCTCTCCGAATGGCAAGATATTGTTTCTGCGCCCTTCATCTCTTGAATTGTGTATGTTGTCGAGATTGTTGATTCTTTTAGCCAGAGTGGACTGTCCAGGTTTGCTAAATTACTCGAAGTCGCCGTTAGCATAAAGAACGATAGGCAGGTGAAAACCACAAATATTACACATATCTGCTGCTTTCTGCTCATGAGCATGGAGATATGAATTATGGCAAATGCAGCCATGATCGCTAAAAAGAGGTATTCGAAGACGAACCAGCGGTGAGGAATAATATTTCGTATTCCAAAGAGGGGGAAAACGAAGGTTATCCCCAGAAGCAGTGTCGTGCAGACTAAGATTGAGAATGTCGTCCTTGATCTGAAATCGAAGGATAACCAGTAGAGTGCCCCGATCACTGCCAGGAATATCAGGAGCGCCAGGCCGAGGTTATTGACCAGGCTTTCAGACAGGGGTGGGAGCAGGGCCGCATATTCTGGAGCGGCCTCAGGCCTGTTTAAAAAACCTGCATGTTCTGTAACATAGGTGCTGAGCGTTGCAACGATCTGGTCAAAGAACGGGGGTCCGTCTGCACGATACTCCGCGATGAACCAGTGCTGCATAAGGCCTATAGCATATATCATCATCAACGCCGGGAAGAAAAATTTCCCTTTTTCAGAGAAAATTATGGTATAAAGGAACGAACCGGTGATTAAACCGACAAGTGCCGTGAATAATATAAATGAGGATATTGCATGCGCTATAATCATCGCAAACATCAGTATCCCTGCAGTTGCCAGCCAATTTTTTTTATTTTTCAGATTTGTAAGTTTATATATTGCAAATACCGAGAAAAAAAATATGATCGCTCCATAACTGGTCGTTTGAGGGGCGAATCCCCACCAATTCTGGTAATCACTGATATTGACGATGAGCATCCCTAAAAGTCCTATCTTTTCGCCAAACAACTCTCTTCCAATAAAGTAGACACAGATTGATGAAATTACAAGAGGAAGGATAATAGAGATCATTGATGCACCTTTTACCGGCAGGTTCAACATGATCTGAGTTAGTGCAACATCGATATGCATTATCGGAAAAAACTGTTCTTTACCGGAGAGAACTCCGATGTTACCAAGCTGCGATAACATCTCGTTCATTTTCAAATGGATCCAGTAATCGACACCAGAACCCCCGAAGAAATAAAATTTTGCGAGCTTAATATTCAACGACAGTACGATGATATTTACAATCTGGATAATAACATCTCTTTTTTTTGTTACCCCTGCGCATAATAACGCCACTATCCCCGTGCAGAGAGAGATCGAAATAAAATAGAAAATCGTTCGGTTTTCAGAAGCATGATACGTCACTAAACTTATGGCAAAAAGAATCAGAAAAGCAGCTTCGAGTACATTCTTTGTAGATTTGTCCTTACATATATGGATGTCCTCTCTCCGGGTGTCATTTATTCTGGATAATATCAAATATGCCAGAGAGGCGAAAAATAGCGCTCCACCAAGGGTTAGTAGATGGACTGTAGGGGATTTCAGGTACAGGCCCATAATGAAGGCTCCGCCTCCTAACCCCAGAATACAGGTGATGATATCCAGTTTAAGCCCTCTGATATACTCTGACATGCCTTTGTGTCGTGTTTTCATATTTTATCACTGAACCGGGGGGGCTGAAGGGAAGGTAAATCTAAATCCCTGCTCTATGACCAAAGCAAAAATTGGCTACCATTTTAATCGACTTCAGGAGTGGTGATACCTCATCAAACATGTGAAATACTATACTGCTATATAATTGTGACTGAGATCCTGAATTCACTCTGGCTCTGCGGATCATTTATGGAGCAAGAATAGGGCGATAAAATCGTCCCCTTGAAGTTTCTGATTCTTTTCAAACAGCCCCGGATCTCACATACACGTCGATAATCTCCTTTGCTATATTCTCCCACGTGTACCTATCCGCATACCGTACGATCACTTCCCGGTCCCACTCATGGTTCAGCGCTACGAGGATCTTATCCGCCAGATCACCAGAGTTGGAGGGTTCGACGAGCAGGCCATATGCATCTGAGGTGATGATCTCCTCACTTCCCCTATTTCGTGCTGAAACAACAGGCTTGCCACAGGCCAGAGCTTCGATCTGAACAACACCGAAACTTTCCGAGAGACTTGGCAGGACAAAAATATCACAGGCATTCATCCAGAGTGGTAGGGTGTCACCTGGCACAGACCCGAGCAGTTTCACCCGCTCTCCAAGGTGCAACCGGTCGATCTGCCCCTGTAGCCTCTCTCTCTCCGGTCCTGCCCCACCAATAAAGCAGAACACATCATCCCGATGGTCACAGACCTGTTGCATCGCACCGATCAGGTAATTAAATCCCTTCCTTTTGATCAGATTTCCCAGCGTGAAGATGATCTTGGGGCCTCCAGGCAGGCCGAGCCGCTCCCTTGCAACTGCCGTGTCAAGAGGGTGAAACGCCGGGGAAAATCCGTTGGGAATCGTATAGACGCATGTGTTGTGGCGTTGCAGAACAGGAATGTCCTTTCTGTTTACCCTGATAAGGGCATTGGCGCCCGACCAGGCAGTATTGATGAGGGCGTGGTTCATCTCTAACTCCTGGTCAAACCAGTTGCCGTTCTCGTGTATGGTGGTGATCACCGGCTTTCCATATTTCTCCTTCAGCCTGACACCGATATAACCGGAGGGCCAGGTGAAATGGGCATGGATGAGATCGAAGTTGAGGCGGTGATCTTCGATGCACCTCTCCGCCCCCCTCAGCCGGTTATCGATCAGGATCCTGCTCATCCGGAAGGTGGGGATATAGATACATCGTGGATAGTAGACCTCCACATTATCATAGGTATAGTCCTTGCAGAGTCTGTCTTTCTTAAGGTAGCCAAAGGAACGGAGCACCGGCGCAATTACAATGATCTTTTTGAAGTATTGTTTTATCTCAGCAATCTGATGCTTGACAAACATCTCAGCGATAAAAGACTCGTCTTCATTGGCGTAGGAGGGGGTGAGGATCAGGAGAGTCTTATTCTTCAGGCTCTCCAAAGAGTTACTCTTAGTGTTTAGCATACCGCTCATCGATACTCAGACCAACCTTTTCCCAATCCCCAGGTACACAATCTCTTCACCGCCTGTGAGCAGATTCTCCCCGTCCACGACCACCGACGAGGCCATGCGCCCCTTCACCGTTTCCACGGAGATCCACTGGAACAGGTCATGGTTCACGAGGGAGGGCGCACACTCCGCCCCGGAAAGCACCCCCTCGACGATCTTGATCACGGGCGATTCCCCGGGATCGTTGATGTTCTTCTTGTAGTTAAGGCCCATGAGGGTTATCTTCGCCCTGTAGAGGTGCTTGCTGACCTGCTGGAGACCCCATTCGGTGAGGCTGACGATGTGCATCTTCGTGAGCGCTTTGATCTCTCCAGAGATCTCAATGAAGCGGTGCGATCCTGTGGTGGCGTGGGAGAATGGATAACTGGCAGGAGAGTCTGCATGTGCAACAGCATTCCTCATAATGCGCCCCCAGGGATCGAAGCACAGGAATACTGCACTGCGGGGTGCTCCCTCATCTCCTTAAAACTCCTGGGATAATTCTCGATAAACCAGACCATAAATGCGGTCACATCGCATTTTTCCCGCACCAGGGCCTCTCCCTTTTGTTTCCCCTCCTTTCTCAGGTTGGTGTTCTCCAGCAGTTTTTTCGCCTCGGCAAGCACGGCCCCGTCGGTACAGGGCCGGGAAGAAAAATCGGTGATCAGGTGATACTTCTTCTCTTCCTCGGTGATATATCCCAGCCCGAGCGTGTTCACATAGATGGCGTGGGTGCCCAGGACCGCACACTCTGATGCGGTGGTCGCTCCTTCACCCACATAGAGCGTCGCATAATAGAGCAGGTCGTGCAGCCTCTCAGGTGAAACCCGGATACGGTACTGGCTCAACGCTTCGGGCAGCCCCTCTTCTGAGGTGATCAGGACGCGTCCATACCTCTCCAGCTCCTTTACCAGCCCTATCCTATCCCTGACGCCGTGATGGCCGACGTCATGGCTTGCATTCCAGGAGACGAAGCGGACAACAATGATCTTCTCGTCAGGGCTCAGCCCCAGATCGTCCAGAATTGCTGGATCAGGCTTAAAATAGTTCGGGTGGAGGTAGGCGAGTTCGTGGTAGCCGTCGTAGCGGATCTGCTTTTTTCCGATATCCTTTTTAAAACAGGATGGGGTGCAGACGCTGTCCGCAAAAGGGAACGTGATGCCGTTTGCAAATGCTGCGTGCTCGGTATCTGTAAAGACAATGGATTTTTTTCCTAATACTTTTGCTACATGTGCAATTGCAGGATTGCCGATACCCACCAGGATGTCGGGATCTGATCTTCGTGCAATATTGAATATTTGAAAATCTCTTTTTATCCATTCTTTCATCAGATTGAATGTCCCCCGCTTTTGCTCACCAATTGAAGTGTATTTGATATCGTACTTCGATAATAACTCCAGTGACATCTCTTTGTTTCTGGCAGTAATCTGGATATTGTGCCCCTTTTTCGTCATTTCTCTGATAAAATTTTTAAAGAAATGCACGTGGGCCGGATGACCTATGTCAATAAGGATCTTCATGTTCGTAGCACCTCCATCCTTTCAGGAGCATTATCGATAATCTCAGCACTTTTTCCCCCAGCTATGCTGCTTTTTTCCCGTTCAATTCCGCCTGCATATCAAAGAACATCGCAAAGAACAGGAACTGCATCCCGAAGATAAACATCAGGAACGAGATCCCCCCGTGCATGAACAGCACGTTATAGCCCATCACGAACTTCTCCCACAACGTGATCAGGCCGCCCAGAACCCCCAGCGGCGTGAGCACCGCGCCGGCCGCGTAAAAAAAGACCAGCGGGTGGAAACTCATCTGGACGTACTTTGTCCGAAGCCGCAGGAGGAAGTTGCCGAGGAGGAGGTTCGAGACCCGCGGGATGTAGGTGGAGTAGCGGATCTTCGACTTCTCCCGGCCGTAACGGGCGGGAATTGCCACATCCCTGACGGTCATGTTGTGGATGTTTAACCATACGAGAAGATTGTTGCAGTAACCATATCCCTGGTAGACCTCGGTGAGAGGGAGCTCGGAGAGGGCCTTCCCCGAGATCGCCGTGTATCCGTTCTGCGGGTCCATCATCTGCCAGTAGCCCGAGGCGATTTTGGTGAGGAAGGTGAGGACGGAGTTGCCGAAACTCCGCCACCCCGGCATCCCCTTCCGGTAGGCGTCGCTGACCAGACGGTTTCCTTTCGTATAATCGGCCTTCCCCTCAACGATCGGGTCGAGGAGGGAGGGTAGATGGGCGGGGTCCATCTGGTTGTCCCCGGCCATCACCGCCACGACGTCCATGCCGTCCTCGACGGCCTGCAGGTATCCCGAGGTGATCGCCGCTCCCACGCCCCGGTTCGGGCGGTGGTGGATCGGGACGACTCTGGCGTCGTACCTGGCATATGCGTCGATGATCGCCCCGGTCCGGTCCTGAGAACCGTCGTTGACAACGTACACCCGCGCCACATACCCGGGGATCGAACCCATAGTGTCGCCGATCAGGTCCTCCTCGTTATATGCCGGCACCACCACGGCGACCCGTTTTCCGCGGTAATCTGGTTCCTCAACAGCGGGGGTGAACGGCAGAGTTTTCGTCGTTGATTTCGCCGATACAACCTCCGAGACCCCTGAGGCCATAGCGGTCATTGGCCCTCCTCATATCTGACTGAATCCTTAAACAAAGATGCATCCCCCCGTATGCTTGTGAAATGTCGTCTATCTGGCAATTTTATCGTTAGAATATATTTCATGTGTGATATTCATAATTGTATATAATTGTTTTTACTCATTTTATTTGCCGATAGGTCAGATAAATGTTTGATTTTTCAGGAAATGGTATTGGTATAAAGGGTGGCATGTATAAAAATTTAGATAAATATTAAAATCCGAGCTATGTGGTTTTAATATCAAATTCTGAGTTAAAGTCCGGGAATAAATATGGGTGCGAGCACGCATTCTTCACAAATTTTCCCGGTGGGTGCCTGTGGGGAAGGATAGCGTGGATCTCATTAAGCCTGATATCTTCCGTCGTTTGCGTATCGGTGTTTTTTCAGAGGACGATCTCAATGACGGTGATGAGCGCCACGGCGCCGAGGAGGTCGATCGCCGAGGTGATCACCGGGATGCCGAAGTTGTCCGGGTCAAAACCGTAGCGAAATGAGAGCGTCGCCGTCAGGTAGGCAATGCCGTTGACCATTGTTATTACGCCGAGGCCGGCGGCAGTGGCGATCGTGACCATCGCCAGGAGTCCTGGAGACGACACGTCGAGGACGAGAGCGGCGAGATGGGCAAGGGCGGCCATCAGGGGCATGAGGAGCAGGGTGAAGAGATAGGCCTGTGCGAAGTGTACGGTCACGCTCCCCTGCGGTGCGATTGCCGGGGTGATGATGCCGAGGTGCATGCCGGTACCCAGGCGCGAGCAGAGAATCCCTCCGATAGAACCGCAGATCCCGGCAAACGGTGGTATCAGGATGAGGAGAGCACCAAGACTGACGAGCCGGTCGAGAGACGTCGAGTAGGCGATGCCGGCGAAGGCCCCGAGGACGCAGAGGGGGATCAGAAGAGGAAGAACCTCCTGCACAATGCCCCGTCCCCGTCCCCCCGCGACCCACGCGTATATGCTCATCGCCCCTGCAAGGACAATGGCGATGCCGAAGAGCCCCACCCTGACCGAAGGAGGGAGGGCGAGGACCGCGACCGCCGTCATGGCAAGCACCGGGATGGTGACCAGGTCGCCAAGGGTCGTCACGGCCGGGGCAGCGATCATGTCCAGATCGACGCCCCGCCGGTAGGAGAGAACCGAGATCAGGACGGTGAACCCCATCAGGATCAGCCCTGACAGGATTCCTGCCACAAGGGAGATGAGCACCAGGTCGCCGGCACCGATCACCGGGAGACCTGTTGCTGCGCTCAGGAGCGGGGCGATGACCCCAAGGGCCGCTGCGGTGGCGATGGTGAGGAGTAAGGAGGCGTGGAGGTTTCCGGCCAGCACCCCGCCCTGCTCGAAGGTGCCGGAAAATTCGCCGAGGTGCATGGAAGAGGAGAGTCTGGACGCAAGCACTCCTGAGATGCTCCCCCGCATGTTGATCGTCGGCGGGACGAGCACCATCAGCCCGGGAATCAGGGTGAGGAGGTCACTGATAGAGGAGAGATACGAGCCTGCAACGATGGCGACGCCCGTGCTGATGAGGAGTGCAACAAGCCCGGTCAGAAAGAGGCGCCTCTCGCGCCCCCGTACACCCGCCTGACTCATCGTCACACTCCCCTGTCATGCTCACTTCACTCCCTGAAGGGGATCTCGACCATCGTCAGGTCGGACGGTGCGAGTACCTCTCCCTCAAATCTCTGCCCTGCATCCTGTATATGGTTTGCCGTGGACGTATAGCGCGAGCTGATATGGACGAGGGCGAGCGTCTGTGCTCTGAGCGCCGCCGCCGCCTCTCCTGCCTCGCCGGCGGTGGAGTGGAAGACCTCGCCGGCACGGTCCAGTTCGGTGTCGTCGAAGGTGGCATCGTGGATGAGGAGATCGGCGTCTTCGAGCCCTGATATCGGGCCGTGATGAAGCGGCCTGGTGTCGCCTGAGTAGATGACCGTCCGGCCGCGCCGCGGCGGGCCGAGGATCTTGTCGGGCGTGACGGTGACCTCCTCTCCGTCCCGCACAACCGTGACCGCTTCGCCCCGCTGGAGGCGGCCGAAGAGCGGGCCTGGCTGAACGCCGAGGGATATCGCCTTTTCCCGGTCGAAACGCCCCGGACGGCTGTCCTCCCTGAGGACATAGCCGAGGCTCGTCATGCCGTGGCAGGTCGCGAACGCCTCTACCTGATAACCGTCGAAGCGGACGATCGATCCCGGTGCCAGCGTGACTGGCTGGAGGTCGAAGCTGAGTCGGGTTCTGCCGATCTTGAGTGTGTAATCCACAAAATCATGGACTCCTTCGGGCCCGTAGACGGGGAGGGGTTCGGTCCGGCCGTTGAAGGCGAGGGTCTGGACAAGACCCGGAACGCCGAGGAAGTGGTCGGCGTGCCAGTGGGTGATGAAGATGGCGTCGACGAGAAAACCGGTCCTCGCCCGCATCATCTGCTGCTGCGCCCCTTCGCCGCAGTCGAAGAGCAGGGTGTCAGAGCCCCGCCTGATCATGACGCAGGAGGGGTTCCGGTTCGGCGTGGGCAGGGCCCCGGCCGTTCCGAGGAAGTACACCTGCAGGGTCTCTCCGGCTATACAAACCACCTCCTGAAGACATCGAGGCTCTTTTTTGCCTCTTCGATGCTCCGTCCCTCGATCACAACCACCTCGCCCCCATATCCCGCCGCAATGGCATGGCCGACTTTTTTCCAGTTGATGGTGCCGTCGCCGAGGGCGAGGTGTTCGTCAGAGCTGCCATGGTTGTCGTGGATATGGAGATGGCTGGCGTTTTTGATCTGGGCGAGAAAACCGTCGACTTTCCTGACGGTGTTTGCATGGCCGATATCGAAGGTGATTCCGATCCCTTCGATCCCCTCGGTGATCCCGAGGAGTTCTAAGGGGTCGTGGCAGAGGAATTCCGGAATATTGATCATGTTCTCCAGGCAGGCCACAACGCCGTGATCGCATGCGCACCGCCCGATCACCCGCAACGCCTCTTTCTGCTGCTCCCATACCTTTTCTGGCAGGAGTTTTCCGGCCGGGGAGAGATACCCCGGATGCATGGTGACCCGATCGGTGAGGTCGGCGGCGTGCTCGATGCAGGAGCAGATCTGCCTGACCGATTCCCGCCAGATGGGGTCGTTGATGGAGGCGGGGTTGAGATCGGCATACGGGGCGTGCACGGTCACGGCAAGGCCCGTGCTTTCGATGACGTCACAGATTACCTGTTTGTTCGCCGGTTTTTCCAGGCGGTAATTGCCGTCCGCCGAGATCTCCCACCCGGAGAAATCTGCTTCCTCTATCCCGAAGACCCATTCGGGTGATTCCCATACCTTTGACGATGAGGAAAAATACGGTTTGACGCTCATTCGCACCCTCCGACGGCGTCGAGGAGACGGGCGACCCGTCTGCCGTATTCCTCTACCGTGGCTTCATTCTCGATATATATGTCTGCCGTGGCAAGGGCGTCGCCAAGCCCCCACCCGAGTTCGCGCTCGTCCCTCCGTCTCAGGTCTTCGGCCGAGTGCGGGTCGTCTGAGCGGCCGCGGCTGCCGAGGCGGCGGAGCCTTGTTTCAAAGGAGGCCCTGACCCCGACAAGTAGAAATGCGGGAAAACGCTCCCTGAAGATCGCCACCTCGGCCCCGCCCCTGATCCCGTCGATGAGGGCGACCGGTGCGCCGGTCTCCTCCACCGCCGGGACCGTGAGGTGAGCGACGGCGTCCATGCCGTAGGTCGCCCTCAGTTCGGCTGAAATTCTGCCCATATTCTCGTCGGTCAGCGGGAGGCCGGCACCGGCAACGGCACGCCTGATCATGTCTCCCATCACCACGACCGGGATGCCCCGGTCCGCTGCTATCCGTGAAAACTCGCCTTTCCCGCTTGCCGGCATTCCGACAACACCGATGACCTTCATCTCATACTCCGTATCCCGCTCATATCGATGCTCTCCCCGCGCATGATGCGCCTGCCCTCATAGACCACCTCGCCGTCCTCGCGGGTGCGGATCTTCACCGACCGCCTGATCCGGTCGGCGATCTCTGCAAACTCCCCGAACGTCAGGGGGGAGACGCCTCTGACGATCCCCTGCTGGAGGACCAGATCGACGTCTTCTGTCTCTCTTGATATATAGGGGATATCGTCCTCGCACCCCCTGAACACGGTCACGACCGCTTCAAACTCCGGGAGAACGCCGCTCTTATGCGCCTCGGTGCAGAGTGCAAGCGATTCTTTCACCCGGTCTGCATAGTCCACCTTGAAGAGGTTGCGATAATGGCTCCACCTGGTCTTGATGTCGAGGGAGATCTTGTCGACGAGGTGCTCTTCCAGGAGGACGCGGATGGTCCCGGGAAAGACGCCGTTCGTCTGGAGCCCGACGCCAAGGCCCATCTCTTGTACGCCCCGGGCAAGGGCGACGAGGGCCTCTTTCTGCATCGTCGCCTCTCCGCCCGAGAAGACCACGCCGGTGGTGAGGAGGGTTGTGTCCCTGATCATGGCGAGAATTTCGTCTATGTCGCGCTCGTCCCGGCCCTCCTGCAGGGCGACGTTCTGGCAGTAGTGGCACCTGACAGGACAGCCGCGCAGGAAGACCGTGCAGACGGCCCTGCCTCGCCAGTCCACGGTGCTGAGTGGTATGAACCCTCCGAAATTCGCCTTCAAAAACCCACCGTCGTTATATCTTGGGTGAGGAGTTTTATAGAATCTATCTTGCAGGAACATGTGGTTAGGGGGGGTTCAGAATTTTGCCTCGACGTAGGTGAATGGACGGTTGCAGGGCATGCCGGTGCCGGGGAGGTTAACAATGCGAACGGGCGAATAAACCCGGCAAAAACGGCCTGAACTATCTGATAAATCCATCTTGCACAAACGTAAACAAATTTACTTGTGGGGCGATCAAGCACATTTGTGCCAGAAAATGGAAATACGAGCCTTTATCTGGTTATTTTTCCAACGAGATAGGTATGAGTCTCTTAGAGGATGCCAGGCGTGGCGTCATCACCGAAGAAATGAAGATCGTGGCGGCAAATGAAGGGGTCACCGAGGAGTTTGTCAGGCGCGGCGTTGCCGAAGGCCATATCACCATCCCGGTCTCGCCGTATCGCAAGGTCAAGATCTGCGGGATCGGCGAAGGCCTGCGCACCAAGGTGAACGCCTCCATCGGCACCTCCACCGATATCGTGGACGTGGACCAGGAGATCGAGAAGGTGCGGATGGCCGAGAAGGCCGGCGCCGACACCCTGATGGAGCTCTCGACCGGCGGCGACTTCCTCGAGATCAGGCGTCGCGTCATCGAGAACACCTCGCTCTCGGTCGGTTCGGTGCCCCTGTACCAGGCCTTCATCGAGGCGGCCAGGAACCAGGGCGGCGTTGTCTTCATGAACCCCGACGATCTCTTCAGGATCACCGCGGAGCAGGCGAAGCTCGGCACGAACTTCATGGCCATTCACACCGGCATCAATCTGGAGACCATGAAGCGGCTGAAGAACCAGGGTCGGCACGGCGGCCTCGTCTCCCGCGGCGGCGCCTTCATGACGGCGTGGATGCTGCACAACGAGCAGGAGAACCCGCTCTATGCCGAATTCGACTACCTGCTCGAGATCCTCAAGGAGCACGAGGTCACCCTCTCCTTCGGGAACGGCATGCGCTCAGGCGCCGTCCATGACGCCACCGACCGGGCGCAGCTCCAGGAACTGATCATCAACGCCGAACTCGCCGACAAGGCGAACGCCTTCGGCGTCCAGACGATCATCGAAGGGCCGGGCCACATCCCCCTCGACGAGATCGAGGCGAACGTCATCGTCCAGAAGCGGGTCACCAACAGGAAACCCTTCTACATGCTCGGCCCCCTGGTCACCGACATCGCACCGGGCTACGACGACCGTGTCGCCGCCATCGGCGCCTCCCTCTCCTCGGCCTACGGCGCCGACTTCATCTGCTATGTGACGCCGGCCGAGCACCTTGCCCTGCCCACCCCCGAGGAGGTCTATGAAGGCGTGATGAGCTCCCGCATTGCCGCCCACGTCGGCGACATGATCAAGCTGAAGAAGCGCGACGCCGACCTCGAGATGGGCCATGCCCGCCGCGACCTCGACTGGGGCCGCCAGTTCGCCGTGGCCATGAACCCCGAGCGCGCAAAGGCGATCAGGGACGAGCGGATGCCCGCCGACACCGACGGCTGCACGATGTGCGGCGACTACTGTGCGCTGAAGATCGTGAACAAGAACTTCCACTTCTAAATCTTTTTTGTTCTTCTCCCGTTCATCCGGGAACCTTCCATCTCAGGTCCGCTCTCCGCGTGCTCTGTCTCGACCGCCCCGGCACACCTGTTCGTTCATCTGAAGAAACGAAGTCCTGAGATGGTCTTCAGCCCCTCGCGTCTTTTCGCGGCTTCGCGTGAGATTCTCCCCTCCCTATGGCAAATGTCCGCTGGAGGGGAAAGAGATAGACCCATATGAGTCGCCGTCGATAATGCTTTTATGAAGCCGGAAAACCAGAAGACCATCGATGAATTCCTCTCTCGTGCAGACGAGATGGGAGACGACATCATCGCACAGACAGAGGAATGGCTCGGCGTCGTGCCCTTTATCTTCACCCTGATGCGCGAACGCCCCGAAGCCTTCGCCCTCTCGGTGCTCGGCGACTACCATACCGCCCGCCCGGCAAGCCTCGACCCGAAGACCGCGGAGCTGGTGGCGATCGCCGCCGCTGCCGGTGCCGGTGCCGACAACTGCGTGCGGGTGCATATCGGAACGGCCCTGAAGGAAGGGGCGACCAGAGACGAGATCCTCGACACCATCCTCATCGCCGGCATCATCGGCAAGACCCATGTCCTTGCCCCGGCCCTCAGGGCGTTCAGGGACAGGCTGCCAGAGGCGGATTCTTTATCCACGAGTCCGAAGAATAGATCGTGATGAATACCGCGCCCATGGGGCAGGCTCAGATAAAGCAGGCAATGCGCCTTGAGGCGAAGGCCCGCCGGTGTGCCCTCTCCCCCGAAGCGATCGAGGAGAAAAGCCGGACGATCGCCGACCGCCTCCTCGCCCTCGCCGACGGCGCAGGGACGGTGATGGTCTATGTCTCAAAGCCCCCTGAGGTCGAGACTGCCGGGCTGATCGACGCCCTCCTTTCCGCCGGAAAACGGGTCGTCGTCCCGATCATCGAGAAGGAGCGGCGAACGCTTCGCCTCTCCTATCTGACCGATAGGTCGGTCCTTGTCGAGAGCACCTTCCATGTCCCCGAACCGATCGGCAGCGAGGTGCCGGCCTCCCCTGACGACCTCGACCTGATCGTCGTCCCGGTCGTCGGCTTCGACCGGACCGGCAGCCGCATCGGCTACGGCGCCGGGTATTATGACCGTTTCCTCTCCCGGGCACCCGATGTCCCGGTGGTCGGCGCTGCTTTTTCGTGCCAGGAAGTGCCGTCCGTCCCCTGCGAAGCCTTTGACCGCCGAATGGACCTGGTCGTTACCGAGGAAGAAGTTATCGCCTGCAGTTGTTAGTGCCGCATTGCGATCTTTTATATATTGGTGTCACTAACTTTGAGTAAATCCCATTCACTGGAGATATACTCATGCAGAAAGATCAGATTGAAGTAACGGTGAAGGAGGCCTATCACGAGGATGCCGGTCGGGGGATCGCACGCCTCGGCATGGACGTGATGAAGGCCCTCAACCTCGTTTCCGGCGATGTGATCGAGATCCAGGGCAAGCAGAAGGCCGCGGCCATCGTCTGGCCCGGCTATCCCGAGGACATCGGGAAAGGCATCATCAGGATCGACGGCAACATCCGCGGCAACGCTCATACCGGCATCGACGATACCGTCAAAATCCGGAAGGTGGAGGCAGGTTACGGCCAGAAGGTCGTCTTCCAGCCGACCCAGCCGATCCGTCTCGTCGGCGGCGAACAGTACCTCAAACGGCTGATGAACGGCAGGCCGGTCGTCGAGGGGCAGACCTTCAGGATCAATGTCCTGGGCAACCCCCTGACCTTCGTCGTCGCCAAGGTCTCGCCCCGGGGGATCGCGATCATCAACGACTCGACCGAGATCGAGCTGAAGGAGACGCCGTACAAGCCTGAGGAAGGGAAGCGCAAGGAGGTCTCCGACGTCCACTACGAGGACATCGGCGGCCTCGGCCGCGAGCTCGACATGGTCAGGGAGATGATCGAACTCCCGCTCAGGCACCCCGAGATCTTCGAGCGCCTCGGGATCGAGCCCCCGAAGGGCGTGCTCCTCTACGGCCCGCCAGGCACGGGCAAGACCCTGATCGCGAAGGCTGTCGCAAACGAGGTGGATGCCAACTTCATCTCCATCTCGGGCCCCGAGATCATGGGCAAGTACTATGGCGAGTCAGAGGAGCGGCTGCGCGAGGTCTTTGAAAAAGCGCAGGAGAACGCCCCGACGATCGTCTTCATCGACGAGATCGACTCGATCGCCCCCAAGCGCGAGGAGACGAAGGGCGAGGTGGAGCGGCGGGTCGTCGCCCAGCTCCTCTCCTTGATGGACGGGCTCAAGACCAGGGGACAGGTCGTCGTCATCGCGGCGACGAACATCCCCGACGCCATCGACCCGGCCCTGCGCCGGGGCGGGCGGTTCGACCGCGAGATCGAGATCGGCATCCCCGACCGGAAGGGGCGGCACGAGATCTTCCAGGTGCACACCCGCGGCGTTCCCCTTGCGGAGAGCGTCGACCTCCAGCATCTCGCCGACGTGACCCACGGCTTCGTCGGCGCCGACATCTCACTCCTGGTAAAGGAGGCGGCGATGCACGCCCTCCGGCAGGTGATCCCGAAGATCAAGATCGAGGAGGAGATCCCGGCCGAACTGATCGAGAAACTGCGGGTCACGGCCGAGGACTTCGACGAGGCCAGAAAGCATGTCGAGCCCTCGGCGATGCGCGAGGTGCTCGTCGAGGTGCCGAACGTCTCCTGGGAGGACGTCGGCGGGCTTGAAGACGTGAAGGCCGAACTCACCGAGGCGGTGGAATGGCCGCTGAAGTACCCTGAGATCTTTGCCCGGATGCAGACCAAACCCCCGAAGGGGATCCTCCTCTTCGGCCCGCCCGGAACAGGAAAGACCCTGCTCGCCAAAGCGACGGCGAACGAGAGCGAGTGCAACTTCATCTCGGTAAAGGGGCCTGAGCTCCTCTCGAAGTGGGTCGGCGAATCTGAAAAGGGCGTGCGCGAGATCTTCCGCAAGGCGCGGCAGGCGTCCCCGTCGATCATCTTCTTCGATGAGATCGATGCCCTCGTGCCAAAGCGCGGCTCGTATGCCGACTCCTCGCACGTGACCGAGAGCGTCGTCTCCCAGCTCCTCACTGAGCTCGACGGGCTGGAGGAGCTCAAAAGCGTCATGGTCCTCGGCGCCACAAACCGCCCTGACATGCTCGACGACGCCCTCCTGCGCCCGGGCCGCCTCGACCGGATCGTCTATGTCCCCCCGCCCGACCTGGAGAGCCGGAAGAAGATCTTCGAGGTCTACCTGAAGGGCACCGAGGAGATGATGGCATCTGACGTCGACATCGACGATCTCGTCGCCCGGAGCGACGGCTACGTCGGCGCCGACATCGAAGCGGTCGTCAGGGAGGCGAAACTCGCGGCGATGCGGGAGTTCATCGCGGCGATGAAGGACAAGACTGCCGAGGAGCGCACCGATGCCATCGGCAACGTCAGGGTCACGAAGAAGCACTTCGACACCGCCTTTGGAAAGGTGAAGGGCTCGCTCTCGCCTGAGAGCCTCGAAGAGTTCGAGCGGCTCTCCTGGGAGATCCTCTACTCCCACGAACAGCGTTCGGTCCTCGAAAAGGCCGCCGCCCTTGTTAAACGGGCCGGACTTGCGGCAGGGAAAGGCGGCGATGAGGTCGCAACCCTCGCAGGGGACCTCAGGAAGGCGGTCTACGCGAGAACAAAAGATCTCGCCGGGATCAGGGCCCTCTCAGAAAAACTTGAAGTCGCGCTCGAGAAGAAGAGGCCTGCAACCATTCCCGCGCCCATGCACGGGAGCTGACCTCCCCCCTTTTTCTACAGCGATGCCCCTGAACGAGAACTCCCTGGCTACATGCGCCCAAATCCACTTATTGCCCGATAAATTCCGTTCAATTTTGTATTCACTTGAATATGGCAGATTGAAAAAACAATGCCTTTATCATTGAGCGACATATTGAGTCCAGATGAAGCTGAAGTGGATCATCCTGATCCTGCTGGTCGTCGCCGCTTCCTGGGTCTATATCTCGGACAAAACCTCAAAAGACCCTGCGTTCATCGACTCGGCGATCGCCAACACCAGCACCGCCGCCGCCGGCACCCTGATCTCGGTGGGTCAGTACGATGCCGCGGTCGTCTTTGCCGATCTGGCCCTCCCGGTTGCGACGGCCGATTGCGATCTTCTCATGGAGAAGGGGAAGGCGCTCTCGGCGCTGGGAAGGAACGAAGAGGCCTCGGCCTGCTATGACCTGATCCTCGCGGAAGACCCGGACGCCGCCGACGCTCTTGCCGGCAAGGCGACGGCATTGTTCAGGATGGGAGATATGGAGACCTCGTATGCGTATGCGATGGATGCCCTCGCCATCGACGGCACCGATCTCGCCGCCCTTGAACGTGCCGGCGCCGCCAGCCTCAACCTCGGCAATTATGCAGAAGCTGCAGACTATTACGACCGGATCGTAACGCTCAGGCCCGGCGATGCGGCTGCATGGATCAGGAGGGGAGATGCCCTCCTCTCCATCTCGATCCTGATGGAAGAGGAGATGAAGACCGCCTTCTCAGACCTGGGAAAGCCCGGTGCGACGATGGGCACCTTAAATATCGATCCCTATATGGAGGCGATGGAGTGCTACAACCGCGCCATCAGCCTTGACCCGATGGTTGCGCCCATGCTTGCGACCAGGATGATCGCCCGGTCTCAGATGACGATCAATACCTGTCAGGATATCCTCGAAAACCTCTGAACCGGCCTGATCGCCACCCCCCTGTTTTTGTTTCTGCACCGTCCCCTGACGCCTTTCCAGTAAAACATAAGTACCGGGTGAAATGATTGAGTCTGTATGTCTGCGAATGTTTCCGTATCTGTCCCTGCCGATGTCCCTGACGAGGTAAGGGAGACCTATATCGATAACTTTTCGACCATCACCAAGGGAACGGGCCGCCTCATGCTCTTTGCCGGCGACCAGAAGATCGAACACCTCAACGACGATTTCTACGGCGACGGGATCCACCAGGACGATGCCGAACCCGAGCACCTCTTCAGGATCGCAAGCCAGGGGCGCATCGGCGTCTTTGCGACCCAGATCGGGCTGGTCGCCCGGTACGGCCGGGACTATCCCGAGGTGCCGTACCTCGTCAAACTCAACTCCAAGACGCACCTGGTCAAGACCGCCCAGAAAGACCCGGCCAGCCCGATGATCACCACGGTGGCCCAGGTGGTCGCCCTCAGGAACCAGACCGGGCTGAAGATCGCCGCTGTCGGCTACACGATCTATCTCGGGTCGGAGTTCGAGGCCCAGATGCTCGCCGAGGCCGCACAGGCGGTGCTTGAGGCGCACCAGCACGGTCTTCTCACGGTGCTCTGGATCTACCCCCGCGGTGCGGCGGTCAAGGACGAGAAGGACCCGCACCTGATCGCCGGGGCGACCGGTGTCGCCGCATGTCTCGGTTCGGACTTCGTCAAGGTCAATGCCCCGAAGAAAGAGGGGACGGCGTCGGCTGTCCTCCTCAAAGAAGCCACCCTCGCCGCAGGGCGGACAAAAGTCGTCTGCGCCGGCGGGTCGAGCGTCGATGAAGCGAAATTCCTCAAGGAACTCTACGAGCAGATCCACACCGGCGGCTGCTCCGGGAACGCCACCGGGAGAAACATCCACCAGAAGTCCCTCGAGGAAGCGGTGCGGATGTGCAATGCGATCTCGGCGATCACCATCGATGGTGCGTCCCTTGAGGATGCCCTGGCCCTTCTGAAGGGCAACTGAACAATATTTTTCCGTCCTGAAGAAGGGGGCGCACTCTATAAGGGACGGAGTTGAGAATCACAGGGAGAGGATATTATGACGACGTTGCATGAGTATCTGGAGTCTGCAGGCTGCGAAACCGACCTCTGCACACTGATAGAATTGATCGCAGAGCAGGCGCAGCCGATCAGGGAGGCGTTCATCACCCATCAGGCATATGCCGAATCCGAGAACGTCTATGGCGAGCGGCAGGCTGCGATGGACACCTGGTCTGACGAACTGATCACCCGCGTCCTCGGGGAGTCCGGGCTGGTGCGCGCACTCTCGTCAGAGGAGCAGGACGAGGTCAGGACATTTCCCGGGGCGAAGGCCGAGTATGCCGTGGTGATGGACCCGATGGACGGGTCGTCCCTGATCCAGACGAACCTCGCCGTCGGGACGATCGTCGGCATCTTCGGCGGCGGCGACGTCCTCCAGCCCGGGCGGGACCTGAAGGCGGCGCTCTATATGCTCTACGGCCCGATGACCACCCTCACCCTGACGGTGGGGAAGGGCGTCTGCATCTTTGCGATGGACCACGGCGGCGTCTACCGCCTTCTCGAACGGGACGTGCGGATCCCTGACGGAAACCTCTACGGCACCGGCGGCGGGAGGCCTGACTGGATCGATCAGCACGCCGCCTTCATCACCGCCGTCGAGGCGGACGGGGCAAAACTCCGGTACACCGGGTCCTATGTTGCCGATTTCCACCAGATCCTCAAATACGGCGGGATCTATTGTTACCCGGCCCTGAAGGGAAAACCGAAGGGAAAACTCAGGCTCCTGTACGAGGCGATCCCGGTCGGCTTTATCGCGGCGCAGGCCGGCGGTGCGATCACTGATGGCCATATTGACCTCCTCGACCTCAAACCGGCAGAACCGCACCAGCGCACGCCTATCTATGTCGGGTCGATGAACATGATCAGCCTGGTGAAGGAGACGTTCGAACGGTCGCGGGTATGATCACTCTCACGGTCCTGACGGCCGACTTCGGCGGCTTCCCTGCAGGGCTGCGGGCCCACCCGCTCCTCGTGGAGAAAGCGGCAAAACTGCTCAGGGCCGAGCACGGTAAGCGGATCATCGACTCGTTCACCACCAGGGCGGGAGGGAGACTGGCCTCTGTGTTCACCTCAGCAGGGGAGGATGGGGCTGTTTGTGTCGTTGACGACCTCTGTGCGGCATGCAGGATCGTTTCAGGTGAGATCGGATTGTCCGGGAGCGGCGGTGCCGAAACGGTCAGCCTCACCTTTGAAGAGCGGCCCGGAGAGGCGGTGCTGGTCTTCCTCTCCGCCGGTGCCGCCCCGAGCGTCTGGGGCATGCCCCTCTGCCGGATCTTTGCCGACCCCTTCACCTCTCCGGCTCTGGTCAGGGAACCCCTGATGTGCGGGGGGTTTTCGTTCACCTGCGACGACGGGTCGGTCTTTTCCACCCCCGCGGAGATCTGCGGTCTCCTTCGTCACCTCGAAGGCGGGCGCCTTCCGGTCAGGGTCGAACGGCAGGATCGCCTGCCGGCGGCGGCAGCCGGCCGCGGCCCTGACCCGGCGCTCATCGTCAGGGCAGGGAAAGGGCTGCCGGTCGTCGGGGAGGCCATCACCGCCGCGGCCGGAAATGGTCTCATGGCGGTCAGCCTCTGCGATATGACGCCGGTCCGTCCGAAAACGGCGTGCCTGGGCTTCAGTATCCATGACGGCATGCTCATCGGGCCTGCCGACCTCTATGACGATCCGGTCTTTGGCCGCTGACGCTGCGGTGGAACCGCCGGGGAAGGCCGAAGATCGATGAGGTATCTGCAGGATCGTGGCTGATTGAAGGATTCCGGGCTGATGGAAAGATTCAATACCTTCGACCGCCACATAACCTCAGATGGTCAACAGTATTGTTCTGCCGGTCAAAAAGGTATATTCTCTTGTTGATTCCAGGATTAATGTTGAAATCAAGGACGAGGGAAGGAAGTTGCAGGGCAGGCTTGTTGCGGTGGACGAACACCTGAACCTGCATATGGAAGAGACGATCGAGTACACCGGCGAGCAGCGCGGGCGCAGCCTTGGCACGGTCGTTATCAGAGGGAACAATATTCTGACGATCTCGCCTCTTGTCTGATAGGATTATGCCGTCCGTTGAAGACGAAGCCCTGAAGATCATCCAGTCAAGGCCCGAGGGGGTTCTCCAGAGCGAGCTCTGGAAACTCCTCGACATCGACAGCCGGAAGTGCTCGCGCGTCGTTAAGAAATTATTCGATGCCGGCCTCATCGACCGGATCGAGTTCAGGGAAGAGGGCATCAAGACGTATCAGCTGAAGGCGCGGCAGCAGGCGGTCGACCCGGCGCTCCTGATGGCCGGCGAAGAGCTGATCCCCTGCATCGCCTGCGAACTCGACTGCATCGTGGAGCAGTGCCCTCTGCTCCTTGACTGGATGTACGAGCTCGCAATAAACGAGGTCAACGAGTAGCCCCCGTGATTTTCCGCGCCTCCTGCCCCTGATCCTTTTTGATCGGGGTGCCTGAGGCGCCCTGTCGGATCGATTTCCTGCCGGCAGGAAGGATGTTCATCTTTTATCCTGGTATTTTTGAGAGATTCTTCCTGTTTCATCCGGGGGGCCTGGCGAAGTGTTTTCCGGCCTCCCCCCGGCACTGATCGCAACTGACTTACCGCCCGCCGCCCCTATTGGAGGGCATGAAGCAATCGATAGGTGCGAAAACGCTCCTCTACCCGCACCCGGTCCTGATCGTCTGCACGTACGACGCCGCGGGCACCCCGGATGCCATGACCGCCGCCTGGGGCGGCATCTGCTCGTCCGACCCTCCTTCAGTCGCCGTATCGGTCCAGAAAGTGCGAAAGACCTACGAGAACCTGATGGCGAGATCCGCCTTCACCGTCTGCATCCCGCCGGCCCGGTATGTGGCAGAGGCCGACTACTTCGGGATCGAGTCCGGGAGAAATGCCGACAAGATCAGGGCCGCAGGATTGACCGCCGTGCAGAGCGACGTGGTGGACGCCCCTTATATCGCAGAGTTCCCGGTGGTGCTCGAGTGCAGGGTCTCGCAGACCGTCGAGATCGGCATCCACACCCAGTTCATCGGGGAGATCGTCGACGTGAAGGTGGACGGATCCGTCCTCGGATCTGACGGAAAACCAAACGTCGAGAAGATCGCCCCCTTCATCTATGACTCTGCCGCCCGAACCTATCGCGCCGTGGGATCAGAGATCGCACGCGCCTTTTCGGCAGGGCTCGCCCTCAAGAGGTAAAGTCTGGTGCTCTTGGCCCCGCCGAGGTCAGGGACAGCCTCCCCCCTCCCTCGGGGCAAGGGGATAAGAGGGCGGACGGGCAAGTCTATAGCGGCAACCCTGCTCCACGCGGAGGATCATCATGAATAAGGTCTATGTGATCGGGCACAGGCACCCTGATACCGACAGCATCTGCAGCGCAATCGGCTATGCCGAACTCCTCAACTCGAAAGAGCCTGGAAAATACGTCCCGGCCCGGTGCGGCGATATAAACCCGGAGACCAGGTTCGTTCTGGAACGGTTCGGCGTCGAAGCCCCGCTCTTCATCGAGAGCGTCGAGCCGAACGTCTCCGATCTCCCCTTCACCTATCCGCTGAGCGCGCGCGCCGACGTCCCGACGATCGAGGTCGTCGCCATGATGGACGAGCACGGCGTGCGGAACATGCCGATCGTCGATGACGAAGGGCGTCTTCTCGGTCTGGTGAGCGAACACGGCCTTGCACGTGCCTACGTGACGCGTACGAAGATCCAGCAACTCTCGATCACGCCCATCAAACTCGAAACCCTTGCAAAGATCCTGGATGCCCGGATCGTCGTCCCGGGCAAGGATCTCCTGGAAGGGAGGGTGCACATCGCCATCGACGCCCTCCACGTCTCCCTCTCCCGCCTCACCTCCAGCGACGTCGCCATCGTCGGCGACAACGAACCGGCGCAACTGGCCCTGATCTCCGCGGGGATCGCCGCCCTGATCATCGCCGACGGTTCGCCGGTCGGCGACCGGATGATCAACGCCGCCGTCGCCAGGAACGTCGCCGTCCTTGCCACGTCCCTCGACGCCTTCGGGGTCGGTAAGATGATCAACCTCTCCCTTCCGGCGAGCATGGTGATGGCGACCGACGTCCCGCGGATTGCGATCTCCGACCCGCTGGAATATGTCAAGGACGTCGTTTCGAACTCCAAGTACAGGACGGCCTGCGTGGTCGAGGGAGACAACCGTCTCCTCGGCATGGTCTCCAGGAACACCTTCGTCGACGACATCCACAAGTCGGTGATCCTGGTCGACCACAACGAGTACTCGCAGGCCGTGGACGGTATCGAGAAGGCCGACGTCATGGAGATCGTCGACCACCACCGCCTGGGGGCGATCACCACCTTAAAACCGATCCGCTTCCTCAACGACCCGGTGGGCTCGACATCGACGATCATCACCCGCAAGTTCATCGAGAGCGGGGTCGAACCGACGCCCTCGACGGCCGGCCTTCTCCTCTCGGGTGTCCTCTCAGATACCCTTGCCCTGAAGATGTCCACGACCACCCCTGAAGACGAGCGGGCGGTGAACTACCTCGCCGGCATCGCCGGTGTCGATGCCGGTGCCTTCGGGATCGAACTCGTCCAGCAGGGGATCGAGCTGGAGAACGTGCCCCTCCACGAACTCCTGCTCAGGGATACGAAGCACTACAACCTCTTCGAGAAGAGCGTGGTCATCTCGCAGGTCACCGTCCCTTCCTTTGAGTTCTCCGCCTCCCATGCAGGAGAGATCAGGGCAAACGTGGCGGCGCTCCGCGAAGAGACCGGCGCGGATTTTTTCGTCGCCCTCTTCACCAACGTCTTTGAAAATGCAAGCGACCTCTTTGCGGCGGCGGACGAGGTAAACCTTGCAAAAATGGGCATGGCCGAGCAGCCGAAGAGGCTCGACGGCGTGATGTCGCGGAAGAAGGATTTCCTTCCCCAGTTCGGGAACATGCTCAGGCGCCTCTGAGGCGCCGGCTTTGTAGGCCCCCTCATTTTTTTCGGATGCGAGCGTGACGCATTCGCATTCCACCATCTTCGCGCCGGGAGGACCGGGGGGCGGCAAGCCCTCCGGGAGAGGTCTTATCGATTTTCCAGAAATCGCACATCCTCGACGTGAAGAGACGATATAACGAATAGCGAAGTTCGCCTCTGCCCGGGGGTTGCACCCCCGGACCCCTGCACACGATTGCCTCTGAAATGAGGGAACAGGAGGAGCGGTGCATCTATCGATGAAAAAATCCTGATGGTCCGGTTGGCGTGGCTTTCCCGTCCCTGTCTCTATCGTATTTGCAGGGGGGTCAGGGGCGGCCAGCCCCCCGGTAAGGGCTGCTCGATTTTCCAGAACCCTCACGCTCTCGGTGCGAAGATGCGATAATTACTCAGGGTGGAGAGGACACCGCGCCGGGGGTTGCACCCCCTGCCCCCTGCATACGATTGCCCCGAATATGCGGGGACGGGAGGGGCGGAGCATCTCTCGATGAAAAATAATGGATGGACGTGCCGGCGCGGTTTGCCCGTCCCCGCCCCTATCGTATTTGCGGGGGGACCGGGGGGCAGCAGGCCCCCCGGCAGGGGCATAACCTGATTTCCCGTATGCTCACACAACGCCATCCTCTGCCCGGGGGTTGCACCCCATTGGAGCGGATTGCCCCGAATATGCGGGGACGGGAGGGGCGGAGCATCTCTCGATGAAAAATGATGGAACGGCGTGCTGGCGCGGTTTTCCCGTCCCTGCCCCAATCGCAGTTCCGAGGGGCAGCAGACCCCCGGCAGAGGGGCACCGATCCCCCATCTGCTCCCGGAAACTGGCGGGCGAATGGCTTCGTCCAGACCATCCTGTAACTTTTCATACCAACCGGGGCGTCTATTTTTCCTCGCCGATCCGGTAGTGCTTCCTGAGGAACTCCCTGACCTTCTCAGACTCGATATAGCCGCGATCGAGCTGGTTGACGAGGTCGTCGATGATCTCGACCTGCGTCAGGACGGATTTCGCCTCTTTGCAGGAGTCCATCTCGACGATCGCCTGAATAACCTGGAGGGGATTTCTGATCTCGTCGTTTAATATGGCGAACTGCTCGAGGTTCTGCTCAATCTGGCCGAACGCCTCGTCCTTGAGTCTCTCCATCTCGAGCCGTTCGGTGATGTCGCGCCCGATGACGAGCAGGTACGCTCCCGAACGCAGGTCGAACCTGTTCGCCGTGATCTCGGCGTTCCGGTGCGTTCCGTCTGCGGTCTGATACTCCCACGAGAAACTGAGGGACTCGCCGGCATACGCCCTCCTGATGTACTCCCTGATGGCGTCGGCAGAGCGCTGGCCGTCGGGCTGGTACGCCGGGGAAAGGATCTCGATCGGCGCCCCGAAAACCTCTTCCCGGGTGCGTCCGAGGACCTCGAGGGCGCGGGTGTTGCAGTCTTCCAGGCGGTCCCCTCTGATGATGAAGATACTGTCGTTTGCCGAGCGGAAGAGCGTGGAATATTTTTCCTCCGATTCCCGGAGAATCTCCTCATACTCTTTCTGCTGCTCAATCGAAGACTGGAGGGACGAAAAGAGGGCGTTCATCGATGTTGAAAGCGTCTCGATCTCGGCGACACCTCCTTCGCGCATGCGGCGGGAATAATCCTGATCCTTCCTGATGGCGGTGACCGTGCCGCTCATTATCTCGAGAGGGGATATGAGGGTTCTGTTGAGGGAGATGATGAGGACGATCCCTGCCATCGCGCAGATCACGGTGATGATGATAATATAGGCATAAATGGCCTCCAGGCCCTGAAGGTAAAGGTGGCGCGTGAGGTCGATCCTGGTGGTGAAGGCGGGTTTTCCGTTGATATCGGGGATGGTAATGATCCCTGAGACGATCGTTTTGTTCTCCGAGGGTGCGATGATGATCGGTGTGCCGTCTTCCGGCCCCGGGTTCTGGGAGAGGCCGCTGTAGATGGAGGGGTCGCCGGCGGACCGGATCGTGACCGGCATCTGGGTGATGTCTGAGATCTCTCCGGTCAGATCGTCGTCGATGTACCGCCCCATGATCAGGGTGCCGACTGCGGGGCCCTCGCCGGTGCTCCGCAGCACGGGTTCTGCGGCGACGATCATCGGCCCTTCGGGGAAGACGATGATCCCCTCGACGGTGTCGGAGCGTTGAGCCCCCAGGGATTCTTCGATCCGGGTGAGGAAATTCTCCGGGATTTGAACGGCGGTCTGGTTTTCGTGGTCGAATGTTCTGCCGTAGACCGGCATCCCTGTGCTGTTCAGGATGAGGAAGCAGTCCAGATCTGTATTGATATAGGTCTCGTCGACGAGATTGGAATCGATATATGCCTGATTCCTGTTCTGGACAAAGAAATAGGTGTCGTCCCACGTTGCCCAGTCCCTGCCGGTGACTCCCAGCGTATCGATCTCACGCTGGATGGTGTGGTTCACCAGATTGCAGGACTCTGTCACGGCGGTATATTCGGTTTCTTTCAGATTCTGGATGAGAAGATAATCTGAGGCGAAAAAGATGCCGCCGATCAGGGCAGAAGCCACCAGGATCATAACAAGAACGACATGCGTGAGCAGTTTCATTTTTTATCTGATCCAGTGTCTGGTGCCGGCGTGCTGCTTGAAGCGTGAGGGTCGGCCGCGGTGGTCTGACCTTTTCCCCCTGATCGGGCAGGGTCCGGTTGATGTAATTTATTTTATTATTTCTTATTTAGATGATCCTTTTTTGATCCAGAAATAAAATTTTGAGTTCTTATAAATATGTTGAAATTTTGATGTCAATGGAGTTCCTATAACTGTCTGAAGGGTCCGATAAAATTTCCCTGAATCGGAAGAACATGAAAAAAGGAAAACGCCCCGGCCGGGATTTGAACCCGGGTCAAAAGCTCCGCAGGCTTCTAGGATGTCCACTACCCTACCGGGACACAATGGTTGTGCCTAAAAAAATAGGTGTTCATCCCATATAATCGTTCCTCATCCTTCCTGCCGCCGGGGTCAGACGGACACGGCGTTTTCTCCCTCGATCTTACCTATTTTTATAGAAATGTCGGCAACAACCGCAGTGCCGCGCAGGTCTACCTGATAGGCCCCTCCCCTGAGCACCAGCAGTTGTTTGGATCTCCCGACCGTGTACTTCCCGTTGAAACCGTCCTGTGCTACAATATTCCCGTTTGCGTCCCGTATCGTCACCTCGAGATGACTGTTCGGGCTGATGCGCGTCACCGTCGATTTCTCTTCGTCCCTGTCGCCGTAACTGCTCTGATAGACGATCGTCCTCGTTTCCGTTTCCGGCGTCACAACGATATCTACGATCAGGGGGGGATATGTGGCATTGATCGTCCAGGCGTGGGCTTCACCCTTCAGATCGATCGTCTCACGAAGCACTTCGGGGTACACCGGCTTATCCTGGGTATTCTCAGGCAGTTGACGGGAAGCCGGGACTTTGGCCGGTGTCGTTGTCGCGGGATACGGTGTTGCCGGGCTCACATACTCGCTATCCAGTATCGCCGTGGTCGTTGGCGTGCCAGCCGGTGCCGTCGTCTCTTTGACCCAGAAGGGCGTGTCCGAACTCCCATCTCCCGGCGTCGCCTCAACGCACCCTGCCGCCATCAGGGCGATGCCGACGAATATTACGAGGCCCACCTGCAGAAACTTCATCAAATACCAATATATCCTCCAGATATTTATTGGTTTATGGGATGCAAAAAACGGATTGTTTATATATTTGATCCATCTTCCCGGATTTCAAATTATATAGATTTCTCACGCTGTGATCGTGCCTGATCAGCAATAGGAGAGTATCACATCCTGATAAATCTCTTCTGCGCACTGCAGGGAGCGAATCGAGACTCGCTCATCGATGCCGTGGATCGTCGTCACCTCTCCTGGCCCGTATTCCACCGCCGGAAAACCGGCCTTTCTGAGGTGGCGGGCATCGCTCGCCGCCCACTGGAAGATCGGCACGGGGTCGCCCGGGTACACTCGCCTGATCGCACCGCAGAGCCGCTGTACGATCGCCGACGACGGCGAGGTGCAGGACGGATCTGAAACTGCCGTCACCTTCATCCCGGCCGAGGGGACGCGCGATGCGATCTCGGAGACGATCTCCCCGGCGCTGCACCCCCACGGGATCCTGAGGTCGAGGTCGAGTTCGCAGTGTTCGGCGACGATATTCGCCTTTTCACCGCCCCGTATCACCCCCGGATTGAACATCACCCTCCTGAGGATGTGGTTGAGCCCCTGTATGCCGAAGAGCTCCTCGAGCACCAGGGAAGACCTCCCTATCATCCCCTCCATCTCGTGGCTGACCCGGTACTCCCGTTCGTGGATCTCCTGGAGGAAAGAGATGAGATTGTGCGCCTCCATGATCGCGCTCCTCCCGACCGCGGGGTAGAGGGAACTGTGGCCGGGCTTGCCATGAAACGTGAAGGATATCCGTGCAAGCCCTTTCTGGCCGATGCATGGGGAGAGCGGCGGTGTCGGCTCGGCGATGAGGGTGTCGCAGGGGCGCAGCACATCTTTTGCGAGCAGGTACTCGATCCCGTGCCCGGTCCCGGTCTCCTCGTCGCAGACAAATACGACCTCTGCCCGTGGTTCGACCCCGGCGTCGACGACCTTTCCCAAGGCGGCAAGGAGGGCGGCGCAGCCCCCCTTCATATCGCTGCTCCCCCGCCCCCAGATGAAACCGTCCTCCTCGACCCCTTCGAAGGGGGGATGGCGCCACCCCTCAGGGATTGCCGGGACCACATCGATATGGCCGCAGAGGAGGAGGGATGGATTCTCGTGCCTGGTAATCAGGTTGCACCGGCGCCCGTCCCTGGAGACGACGGCGCTCCGGATCCCGATCCCTGCAAGGACGGCCCCGATATACTCGGCGGCGTCTCGCGTGTCTCCTGGCGGGTTCTCGCTCCTGATCCGCACCAGATCCCTGCAGAGGTCGGCAACATCCATGGCAGGCCCCGTCAGGCGCCGAGGCTCTTCCTGTACTCCTCGAAGATGGAGGCAAGAGAGGCGCCGTTGTAGATGCTCTTGAAGAATGCCGGGGTAAAGAATTCCTCAAGGACATCCTGGAAGAACGAGGCCGGGATCGGACGGAGGCTGGCAGGGTCGAGCGAGATCCTGAAGCTCCGGTAACTCGCCGGGTTCTCTTCATCATAGATCGCCTGCCAGAGGTTTGGCAGAGTGCTGAACTTCTCCGGGTTCTCCTTCTTGAGCCAGTTGATGAAACCCGGGAAGAGCTGCCGGTCTCCCTTCTTCTCCTCATCGATCCGCCACCGCATGTACTCGCGGTTCATGATGTTCTTTGGCGACTGGTAGTTGAAGGCGAAGGAGTTGAGCGTGTACTCGATGTGCGCAAGCGAGTCAAGGAAATAAAAGTAGAGAACCGGATGAAAGTCGGCAGGGTCTTCGAGGATGATTGATTTTCCGTAGAAGCTCTTCAGCACCCTGAAATATTCGTCTTCGTCGAGGGCGTTCATATCATCCTGTTTGCCTGTCCTCCAGATATATCATTGTATTCTGGCACGGCGACCGCAACGGCGGACCCGGCCGCGGCGGCTCTGAAAATACAGTATAGGGTTATTTAAAAAAGGGCTCTCTGGCCCTGACCGCCTGCTCGAAGAGCGCCTCCAGTTCGGCGCCCTTCTTGCCCCTGATATCGACATGGTTGTCGGTACGGAGGAGGCAGGGTTTCAGGTACCCGTCAGACGTCACCCTGAGACGGTTGCAATAGGCGCAGAACTCGGTGTTGTGCAGGGGGCGCACGACCTCGACCTCGGCGCCGTCCATGCAATATTTCTTGCGGTGGTGCATCCGCCTGGTCAGGATCTCCTGCGAATGCTCTGCGATCTCTTTCTCAAGCCTGTCGACATCGCCGTGCATCTGGCACTCGTTGAACTCCATCAGCTCGATCACCTGGAGGATCAGGTTCTTGTTCCCCCGGACAAGGGCGAGGAAGTCGTCGATCTCGTCTTCGTTCTTCCCCTTCAGGAGCACCATATTTAACTTCACCGGCGTCAGTCCGGCGTCGACGGCGGCCTGGATCCCGTCGAGCACCTTCGGGAGGAGATCCCTCCCCGCGATTTCCCGGTAGCGTTCGGGCCTCAAGGTGTCGAGGCTGATATTCACCCGGGAAAGCCCTGCCTCCTTGAGGCCCTGTGCGAGGCCGCCAAGAAGGGTGCCGTTGGTGGTGAGGGAGGACTCGATCCCCGGAGGGACAGCCCTGACGATATCCAGGATATCGCGGCGCATCAGGGGCTCCCCGCCGGTGAACTTCACGCTTTTGATCCCGAGTTTTGCAGCGACCCTGAGGATCTCCCTGATCTCATCGAGGCTCATCTCACCCTCGGGGGCCACCTCGCCTTCGGCATGGCAGTAGATGCAGTTGAGGTTGCAGCGCGGGGTGAGGCTGATCCGCAGGTTTGTCACCGGCCGCCCACAGTCGTCACGGAGCACCATCTTTCTCCCTCCTGAAGTTTTTTGCGATAATGTAGGTTTCCCGGCTTCCCCGGCGGGAGGAAACAGGCCTAAACGTCTTGACCGAGAGGAAATGTTTTTTCACGTCTGCAAAAAGCTCGGGAAAATCTTCTCCCTGGAACGTCTTGCATATGAAGTTCCCTCCATCTTTCAGGACCGAAACCGCGAAATTGAGGGCTTCCTCCCCGAGGCCGATCGCCCGCGCCTGGTCATAACTCGTTGCCCCCGAGAGTTTCGGGGATGCATCGCAGGTCACGATCGAGATCGCCCCTCCCGCGAGCTCCTTCACCTGTTCCTGTACTTCAGGGGTTGTAAAATCTCCGACGACGGTGATGACTCCTTCCAGCGATGCAATCGGGTTGAGGTCGACACCGATGATCGTCCCCTTCGTCAATGTCCTGAGCACCTGCAGCCAGCTCCCTGGTGCCGCACCAAGGTCGACGACGGTGTCGTCCTCCCTGATCACCGGGTGCCGGTTCTGGATCTCAAGCAGTTTGTAGGCGGCCCGGGCTCTGAAGCCCTCTCTCTTCGCCTTATTGGAGTATTTGTCCCGTGTCCACTGTGATGTCATGTTCTGTTCCTGTTATGTTCGACAGGGCTTTGTTGCGATACCAGATAGAATAAAAAATATCATGATATAATGTATAATAGAGTCTTATAAGGGGTTTGTAATGTTAAAAGCAACGATTGATACAGAGACGTTCAGGGAGTCTATAGACGCTGTGGCGGCGTTGGTGACTGAATGCAGGCTCCACATCGACGGAAATGGGGTGCGGACCCGCGCCGTGGACACGGCGAATGTTGCCATGGTGTCCCTCCAGCTGGACCGGGATGCGTTTGAGACCTACGAGGCAACCCCTGAGGATATCGGTCTCGATATCGCAAAGATGAAGAATATTATCGGGATGATGGGCAAAGACGATCTCCTCTCCCTCAGCCTTGCCGAGGGCAGTCACAAACTGGAGCTCGCCTTCGGGAGCTACCAGTACTCGGTGACTCTTCTTGATGTCAACACCATCCGAAAAGATCCGAACCCGCCCACCATCGAACTCCCCGGCAGGGTGGAGCTTGCGGGCAGCGCCCTTTCCTCTGCCATCAAGGCCGCCGACGTGATCTCCGACAAGATCGCTCTTGGCATCGACGCAAAGGCCGACCTGTTCTTTATGGCCGCCGAAGGGGATACCGATCATATCAAGCTGGAGCTCAACCGGGACCAGCTCCTCGCCCTCGATGCCGCCGAAGCGCGCTCCCTCTTCTCGCTGGACTATCTCAAGGATATGGGGAAGGTGATGGGGCGCGCCGAGCGGATCACCATCGCCCTCGGGGTCGACCACCCGGTGAAGTTCATCTTCGACCTCGCTGAAGGAAAGGGCCACGTCGAGTACCTGTTAGCCCCGCGCATTGAAGCGGATTAAGCATGGTCGATGTCCAGGACCTTGCAAAATACCCTTTTCTTGAAGAGGCCCAGGACTATGTGAGACGTGAGTCCGGAACGCTGGACATCCTCCTGAAATCCGAGCGGGGCCGTTCTCTCTCCGATGCCGCCGTAACCCGGGTTCTCGACGCCCTCTCTCGAAAAAACCCTCAGGAGTGCCGGACCTACGGCCGCGATGCCCAGGAAGATCTCTTTTCGTACGTCATCGCCCGGATGCTGGTCTCCTGCCTCAACGATCGCCTGCTTATCGAGCGCTTATCACAGTTTGAGGCGCAGAAGGCTTATCTATCATTTATCGAGGAGGAAAAAGCCGAGAAAGAGGAGATCGCGCGGGCGCTGGGCATTGATATCGGATTGAACTCCCTGCCGGTCCTGACCTATGTCCCTCTGGTCAGCGGGCTGCACGAGGAGCGGTGGAAACTGGTGAACCGGAGCGTGAAGGGCGGTCGTGTCCTTCTGCTCAGGATCGAAGCGGAAGAACTGATACGAGAACGGATGCGGGAGATCATCAGGGAGCGCCTCCCCCTCTCTGTCCCTGAAGAGGTCTGCCGGCAGTTTTTGCCCTATACCGAAGCGATCGCTGCCGCCGTCCAGCAGCAGGCGCTCGAGGAGTTCGGGGCGGTGGACGAATCGTCGTTCCCTCCCTGCATCTCCGCCCTGATCATGGCGGTCACGGCCGGGACCAACCTCCCTCATGTCGGGCGGTTTGCGCTCACCGCATTCCTCAACAACATCGGCCTCTCCACCACCCAGATCGTGGAGGTCTTCCAGCGGGCCCCTGACTTCGACCTCTCGATGACGATGTACCAGGTCGAACATATCTCGGGACGGTCGGGAACGGAGTACACCGCTCCGGCCTGCGCCACGATGCGGACGCATGGCCTGTGTGTCCGCCGGGACGCCATCTGCGAGAAGGTCAACCACCCGCTCACCTATTACAAAAGAAAAAAGAAGATGCGTGAGTGAATCGAGGCTCACGCGATTTTTTTATTGATGATGTAGCCGGCGCCGCTCATCGTGATCAGGAAGAGCACAAAGGCGAGTATATACGCGATGCCAATGCTCTCCTTCATCAGATCGGGCAGGACGATCAGCAGCACGATGAAGACGAGCAGGCTTGCAACGCCGGTCAGCACGTCAAGTAAGCGTGAATCCATGTAGTATTCTCTTTTGCCCTCCCCCTATATCTCTTCTCCCTCGCCGTCACGTATTTCCAGCATGGGGTTCTTCATCCCCTATGGACTGGGAGGACGCATGCGAGGTTCTCAGACGATATGTCGGATCCGACTCCCTGAGAAAACACTGCATCGCAACGGCGGCGATCATGCGGGGTCTTGCCGTGCATTTCGGGGAGGACGCCGATCTCTGGGAGGCGATCGGGATCCTCCATGACGTCGATTACGAGACGGTGGGCGGGGACATGACCAGACATGGCGTCGAGGGGGCGGCGCTCCTCAGGCAGGAAGGATTCTCTGAGGAGATCTGCCGCGCGGTGGAGCGGCACAACCATCTGCTCTATGGGCCGTACACGCAAACGGTCGATCGCTCTCTCCAGTCGGCCGACAGCATCAGCGGTTTTCTGATTGCATGCGCCCTTGTCAAGGGGGGGGCGATCACCGCCGTCACGCCCGGAACCGTGAAGAAAAAGCTGAAGGACCGTACCTTTGCCGCCGGGTGCGAGCGGGACCGGATCGCATCGGTGAACGGGCTTATCGATCCGACGCTCTTTTATGAAATTGCGATTGCGTCGCTTGCCGGCAGAAGGGATGAGCTTGGGCTGCGTTAGCATTATGCCTCTGCCGGGCGAGTAGATCTCCCATGAGCGATGATGAGCGGGAGCAGGTGCTCAGGGATCTCCGGGCCGCCGTCGATCTCCTGGTCGGTGATATGGACCCGCGCCTCATTCCTGAGGTCGGCACCAACATCGCCTATGCTCTTGAAAAGGCGAAAGAGCCATCTGACGTTGCGGCCGTCGAGGGGCGGATCGTCTCTCTGGGTGGGCGGGCGCACCCGGTCGGTGGGGTGGCCTTCGGGGCGAGCGACCATGTGGCGCGGATCGTGCTGACGGCGATGCGTTTTGACCGGAGGGTCAGGTCGGCCGCGAACATCAGGTTTGCCGATCCGCTCCTGGAAGCGCTGGAAGAGATGATGCTCGACATCAGGTACTTCGACCGGGCGCAGGAACCGCCTGGCATCAGGACGATGGACTGGGGGGTCGCATCCTGCTGCAAGACCGGCGTACCCGACGTGATCTATGACCGCGGCGATCTCGGCAAGGAACCGATGATCCGGATCCTCGGTGAAAATCCCCGCGAGGTCGCACACAATATTCTTAAACTGTCAGGACGCATTAAAAATACAAATTCGTGGGACAGGTGCACATGGGAATAAAACCGACGTATATTAAAAGCCTTGGTCAGGAACTGATGACGAAAAACCCGAAACACTTCACCGGAGACTTTGACGAGAACAAGCAGGTCGTCTCTGAGGTTGCCGTCATCGAATCCAAGCGCGTACGGAACAGAGTTGCCGGCTACATCACCAGAAAGCAAAATACTAAAAAGCCTTTGGTGTAAACACCTTACTCATGTTTGAGGGTGTTTACCCAGCGATAATAACTCCTTTTATGCGGGGTCCGGACTGCGGTCTCGACCTCGTAGGTCTTCGCTCCAATATCGAGTACCTCATCTCCCGGGGAGTTGACGGTATCGTACCCTGTGGTTCTACCGGGGAATCTGCGACGCTGACCTTTGAGGAGCACGAGCAGGTGATCGGCGTGGCGGTCGATGCGGCCCGCGATCGTGTGCCGGTGCTTGCCGGGACTGGTTCGAACAACACTGCTGAAGCGATCAGGTTCACCCGTGCAGCCTCGGATCTCGGTGCCGACGGTGCGCTGGTGATCAGCCCGTACTACAACAAGCCGAACCGTTCCGGACTTATAAAGCATTTCACCATGCTTGCCGACCTCGACCTCCCGATCGTGCTCTACAATGTGCCGGGGAGGACCGGACAGAATCTTCAGCCGGACCTTGTCATCGAACTTGCCGACCACCCGGGGATTGTCGGGATCAAGGAGGCGAGCGGGAACCTCGAGCAGGTCTCGCGGATCATCGAAGGCACACGCGACAAGGATTTTGTGGTGCTCTCCGGCGACGACGCCCTCACCCTCCCGATGCTTGCCCTCGGTGCTGGGGGCGTGATCTCGGTCGCCGCCAACATCGAACCTGCGCGGATGGTGGCCCTGTATGGAGCGTTTATGGAGGGCGATCTGGCTGAGGCGCAGAGGATCCACTATGAACTCGCCCCTCTCTTCCGGGCCCTCTTCATCGACACGAACCCAATCCCGGTAAAGACGGCTGCGGCCCTGCGCGGTATGGCCGCAGGCCCGGTGCGCCTCCCCCTTGACGCCCTGGACGCCGCAAAGGCGGCAACGCTTGCGGAGGTGCTCAGGGGCTATGATTAAGGTCGTGGTCTGCGGGGCGCTCGGGAGGATGGGCACGGCGATCGGTCGCCTTGTTTCGGAATCTCCTGACCTGGAGCTCGTCGGCGGGGTCGACGTCAAGGCCGGCAGTTTCTATGGCGTCCCTGTCGTTGAGGCGGCGCGACTCGACGCCTTCCTCGAAGAGACAAAACCCGACGTGCTGATCGATTTCACTATCGCAAACGCTTCGGTCGGGAACATCAAGGCGGCGGCCGCGCACGGGGTGGCGCTCATCGTCGGGACGACCGGGTTCTCTCCCGAGCAGCGCGAGGAGATCCGGTTGGCCGTGGAGGGGCACGTTCCCGCCGTGATATCGAGCAACTACAGTGTGGGCGTGAACATCTTCTGGACCCTGATCAGGGAGGCCGCCAGGCGCCTTCCAGAGGGCTATGATATCGAGGTGACCGAGGCCCACCACCGCTACAAGAAGGACGCCCCGAGCGGAACGGCAAAGACGATCCTTGAGATCCTCGACGAGGAGGTCGGTCCCCGCACTCATCTCCACGGGCGTGAAGGCATGATGGAGCGGGGCGACGAGATCGGCGTCCACGTGATCCGCGGCGGCGACATCGTCGGCGACCACACCGTGCTCTTTGCCGGAAACTACGAGGTGCTGGAACTCTCGCACCGCGCCTATGACCGGGGTGTCTTTGCGAGCGGGGCCGTGCGGGCGGCGGCATGGGTGATCGGCCGCAAACCCGGTATCTATGGGATGGCCGACGTTCTCAATCTCTCCTGAGTTCGCCTGTATCGAAACCTATTTCTCTTTTTTTTAGAAATACATGGGAAGGAGAACTACTATGGTAGCAGTTGTTGACCCTGATCTCTGTGTCGGTTGTGAAACCTGTGTTGATGAGTGCCCGTCTGAAGCAATCACCATGGAGGACGGCATCGCCGTCATTGATAAGGATAATTGCGTTGACTGCGGGACCTGCGTCGATGTCTGTCCCTCGGCCGCCATCCATATGGAGTGAAGGCTGACCGAAAGGGCGTAGGGTCATCCTTTATGCCCTGCTCTGTTTTTTCCTGCTTCGGTCCTGTACCGTAGCATGCGCGCTTCTGCGCGTTTTCCGTCCGGGCCGTCCCTCTCCTGATGATTCTTCCTGCTCTTTCGACCTGTTTTTGATCGCGCGCGGTATCGTGAGATGCTCTCTTTGATCTGTGAAAGAAACTGGCATATTCGTGAAAGCAACCTTTTAATAAACCTCTGGCTATAGTAATGCTATCCATGATTAATGTAGGTATTCTTGGTGCCACCGGAGCCGTAGGGCAGAGATTTGTCCAGCTCCTTGCAGATCACCCCTGGTTTCGCCTCCATACCCTGACCGCCTCAGAACGTAGCGCCGGCAAGCGGTATGCCGATGTGGTGAACTGGCGGCTCGACGTCCCGTTTCCCGAATCGGTCGGCGACCTGACGGTCAGCCCCACCACCGCCGAGGCGGTGAAGGACTGTGATATCGTCTTCTCTGCGCTCCCGGCCGATGTGGCGCAGGGCATTGAAGAGGATGTGGCCGCGAACGGTGTCGGCGTCTGCTCGAACGCGAGTTCGCACCGCATGGACCCTGACGTGCCGCTCGTCATCGCGGAAGTGAACCCGGATCATCTCGGGCTCATCGACGTGCAGCATGACCGCGGGCGGGACGGCTTCATCGTGACCAATCCGAACTGCTCGACGATCATGCTCACCCTCGCCCTCGAGCCCCTGCGGACGTTTGGCTTCTCGTCGGTTCAGGTGGCGACGATGCAGGCGATCTCAGGCGCCGGTTTCAATGGCGTGGCCGCGATGGATATCTATGACAACGTCGTCCCCTTCATCAGAAGCGAGGAGGAGAAGATGGCGACGGAGCCGCGAAAGATCATGGGTTCTTTTGACGGCTCAGGCGTGGAAATGGCGCCCTTCTCGGTGAGCGCATGCTGCAACAGGGTGCCGGTGATCGACGGCCATACGCTTTCTGTGTGGGTGGATATCGACCGACCCCTCGATGAGGTTAGAAAGGCATTCCTTGAGTATGCGGCACCGTTCTCAGGGCTGCCCACGCAGCCTGCAAAGTCGGTCGAGTACTTTGACCAGCCCGACCGCCCGCAGCCAAGGCTCGACCGCAACCGGGGCAGGGGCATGACGGTTTCTGTCGGAAGGTTGCGTGAAGGGGTGCGCTTTACGGCGCTCGGCCACAACACCATCCGCGGCGCGGCCGGGGCCTCCGTCCTGAACGCTGAATTAATCTATATGAAGAAGTATCTCTGATAGACTATCAGCAGAGAGAGGTGGACAATGTTGAAGGACAACACAGTATTCGTTGGAAACAAACCGGTCATGAACTATGTGCTTGCAGTCGTCACCCAGTTCAACAACGGCGCAGATGAAGTGGCCATAAAAGCCAGGGGCAAGGCAATCTCCCGGGCAGTCGACACGGCCGAAATAGCAATCAACCGTTTTCTTGAGGGAGTTGCAAAAAAAGAGATTCTTACTGGGACCGAGATGATCGACACAGACACCGGAAAGACCAATGTGTCCAGCATTGAGATCGTGCTCTCCCAGCAGCTCCGCTGAGGGGAGAAAACCAACCCTTTTTTCCCGACCAGAAAGGATATATGATCTCCTTCAGAGAAGATCGTATATGCAATCTCTGACGCGCTGCCTTGTGATCCTGCTCTTCATCGCGGCACTTGCCGTCCCTGCGGCTGCTGCGGAGAACAGGTACGGTTATATCACAGTCCAGAGCGTCGATATCGCGCTTGCCAATCAGGATGCCACGGTGACGCTGAATTATACGATCGACGAAGGCATCCAGCTCCTTGTACAGTTCCTTGGCATGAGCGATCTCCGCACGAAGGTGCTCACGATCGCAAACTTCGAGAACGCGGAGATCATGGAGATCGATATGGATCATGCCGTCATCCGGGTGGCCGGGGCAGGTCTCGATTACGGCGACGGGGCATACTGGTTCCCGAAGCACGATTTCGGCGCGGTGATCCCCCTTATGACGGTGAGTTCGCCTCAGGACTCCCGCACTTTTGTCAACATGAGCGAGTTCCCCCGGGGAATGGGGTATTTCAGGGCGTAACCGCGTTTCTGATAACTTCTTCCTCTTTTTCTTTCTTTTCAATCCAGCGGTTGACGACCGACTGGATGTAGACGCCGGCGAAGGCCAGGACAAGTCCGCCGATCATCGCAAAGACGGCGTACTGGATCCCGATCACGTCCTTGAACGGGAAATTTTCGATATCTGAAAGGGAGAGCATGTAGATGCTGATCCCATAGATGATGATCCCGATGGCGCTGATAAAGAAGGGGAGGACGATCACCCTGCCAAGGTCGTGGGTCTCGTTGAGGTAGACGTCGATGATCCGCCCGATCGAGCCGATGAGCCCGGCCGCCGTGAACCATCCGATCGCCCCGTAGGCGAAGGTAAGAACGTAAAAGAGGAGGCCCTCGTCAGAATAGTAGACGAGGAGGCTATAGAGCCCGATGATGATGCCGACGATCACAAACAGGATCGCCGTGATATAGGAGACAAAGGTGACCCTGCCCCGGCGCAGGGCGACCTGGAGGGAGGTGATGGTGTAGCCGAAGAACTCGTCGAAACCGAGACCTTTGAAGAGGAGGTAGAATCCAATCGCCCCGACGACGACGATCGTCGCTCCTTCTGGATAGCCGATGAGGTAGGCGATCGCGTAGATGAGCATGCCGAGCCCGACCGGGATCAGGACCGTCCGCGCGACCTTCGGGTCGTCGAGGAGTTTTTTTATGATATAATAGGTGCCTTCGAGGTTTGGCATCTGGGCGACGATCACCCGCCGAATCCCGCTCACCGGAAGGCGCGACTGTATGATCGGCAGGACATACTCGTCTTCGACGCCGTCTGATATGAGGATGCAGGATGAAGCGCGGGTCTTTTCCAGGACTCTGTCGAGGTCGTCGCCGATCTTGCGGTCGCCTTCGAGCATATGCATGTGGTCTCCGGTCAGGATGACGACTTCGACCTCTTCTCCCCGTCCCACAAGTTCGTCGTGGGTCTTTACGGCCTGGAAGATGGCATTGACGTCTGAATCCTCTGGGTCGGCCAGAGCGAGCGTGCTTGCTGCATCGAGACATGCCGCTCGCCCGATTATCGGGCTCCTGACGCCTGCCTTGTAGCCGAGGTCGTCGTCCCGATCGATACAGAGGATAAGAGTCCTGCCGCTAACCATCTGATTAGAAATTATCTTCAAACTAATAAATAATTGCTAGAAGGTCGAAAAAAAGATTATTAAAGAAGTTTGGAGCGCTGCAGGAGAAGGATGTCGTCGGTGGTGAGTTTCTCGCCGCCCTTGAAGAGCTGGAAGATCCGTTCGGCTTCCTGGCGGACTTCACGCTGCTCCTTGGTGACCTTCGTCTTCTTCTTCTTGTTGCGCAGTCCGGAGATGACTTTGTCATAGTCCCGCAGCTCTTTCTGGCAGGTGATGAAGGCCTGGTGCTCTTCGTCAGCCGCCTCCTGTGCTTCTACAAAGCTCTTGTGCTCGGCGTCGGCCGCCTCGCGCGACTGGTCTGCCTTGCGGTAGAACTCCACCATCAGGTCGTGGTGCTTCTGTGCGAGTTCAGCGATATTGGTGACGGTGTCGTGGATGTCGGACGCTTCTTTTCTGAGGTCGCGGGCTGTCTGGAGTTTGGTCTTGAGCTCTTTATTCTGCTCAAGTTCGTCTTCCTGCTCCTTGATGGCGGCCTTCATGTGCTTGATCTTGTCGATCAGCTCGCGCTCTTTGTCGGTGGAGAAGACTTCGGTCTGCTGCCGGAACTCCATCGATTCGATCTGCCGCTGGATTTCCTTGATGCTTGAACTCTTCTGGAAGGCCGAGTGGTCCTTTTTAAAAGACTCGATCTCTTCAAAATATTCGTTGGCCTTCGCGTTGAGCTCGTTTCTCTTCTCCTTGAGCGCCTGGACCTCGTTGTTGTATTGGTCGCGGAGCTCCTTGTTTTTCTGCGCTTCCTCGACGAACTCCCGGGTCTGACCGTTGAGTTTATTTCGCTCTCGTGCGTGGGTGCTGGCCGCAGCATTCAGTTCATTACGCCTGTTTTTGTGTTGTTCAGACTCAGAAAGTGCTTTTTTTCTCTTTTCGATCAGTTCGTCCAACATGCTCTACCAATCCTCAAATTTCAATACCAGTGTATATGCGCCATCGGGCTCTGATGCACGGGAACACCTGCAGGAAGACGAGGTAATACAGAGGAAAATGATACAACAAAAGATACCTTCCGGACCAGGGGTGTGTATCCTCTGATTCGTGTGGTCACAACGCTGTTCATAGTGTTCAACTCCGATACCCTCAGGAGGCGACCGGCGAAGCCGGCGTGTCCAATTGCACCGTGGTGATCCGCGATGGGTTATACCAGGATTTCTAACAAATTGGGGTTTTCAACGTATTAATGTTTTCGCAGGGCCTCGGGCGATCCGGCCGTCTCAGCGGGGTTTTGCAGGCATGAGCGTACGCTCTCTTGCCGCGCCCGGGAGAAAAACACCGTTCTCAAAAAAAAGATCAGAGGAAGTCGATCAGGTGTCCGCTGGTGCGGTCGCCTGCCATATTTCGCTGCTGGCCGCCGCGTCCTGTCGCCATCGGCTGTGCCACAGGCTGATAATTGCCGCGGTGACCGCCAAGGATCTGAGCGCTCTTGACGCCGGTCATGATTGCCATCACCCTGACCTTGCCCTCGTAGTCATTGTTCACGCGCGCACCCCAGATCACGTCGGCGTGCGGGTCGAGCTCGTAGGTGAGCGAGCTTGCGATCTCCTCGGCGTCCTGGAGGGTGAGGTCGCTGCCGCCGGTGATGTGGATCAGGCTGCCGGTTGCCCCGCGGTAGTCGATGTCAAGGAGCGGGTGGGAGAGGCACTCGTGGACGACGCTCTCTGCCTTGTTCTGCTGTTTGCTCTCGCCCACAAGCATGCAGGCGACGCCGCCCTTGCTCATGATCGCCCTGACGTCTGCATAGTCAATGTTGATCAGGGAGGGCTGGGTGATCGTCTCTGAGATGCCCTTGACCGTCTCGGCAATGAGCTGGTCCATCACCGAGAATGCCTGCCCGAGGGGGAGGTTGGGGACATAGTTGATGAGCCTGTTGTTGTCCAGAACGATGACCGAGTCCGCGCTGCTGCTGAGCTGCTGGAGCCCTTCCTCTGCACGGAGGAGTCTGGCCTTCTCGACCTGGAAGGGATAACTGACCATCCCGACAACGATGGCGCCCTGCTCTTTGGCGATCTGCGCCACAACGGGAGCCACACCGGTACCTGTGCCGCCGCCCATACCTGCCGTGATGAAACAGAGGTCTGCTGTCTCGAGGAGCTTTTCAAGAGTCGGCCGTGCCATCTCGGCCGCCCTCTTGCCGACGTCGGGGAATCCGCCGGCACCAAGGCCCTTGGTGAGAGACTTGCCTATGAGGACGCGCTTGTCGGCCTGGATCATGTCCAGGTGCTGCTTGTCGGTGTTGACCGCAATGGTCTCCGCTCCTGACACCTGCATGTGATAGAGCCTGTTGATGGTGTTGTTGCCGGCGCCGCCGCACCCGACGATGACGATGCGTGGCTGGCCGAGGAAATCATCCTCATCGCCAATGATGCCGTCCCTGTTCTTTCCTCGTTCGATCTCTGCGTTTTTCATCGCTTCGTTTATGATGGTCTGCATTCATTGCCTCCTAAACCTTGAATGACACCTGGTCGCTTTCCCTCATCGCCCGATCTCCGCGCCTCTCGACTAACTCACGTACCGCGTGTCGTACCGCCTCTGACACGGTGGGAAATTCGCCACTATCGACAAGTCGTTGAAGCATTTCGACCTGCTGCCGGGGGAGTCTGATCGTGATCCGTTCCATCTTCTGCCTCGGGGGATCTGACAAATGGCTGGCAATTGTCTGCCAATTGTCAGACAGAATGATGCCTTCTGTCTGATCGGTGCGCCAGACTAATCAACTAACTCCTGTATGGGTTATAAATATTGCGATTTTATTTTTTTTGAAAGAGTATTGTTATATGCGATGGACTCGCAAATTTGCGATATACTGATTCTATGTCCAGAAATAACCCCGGAAAGGTGATCCATGGCGGTACGGTGCGCTGGCATCAGAGGCACTCCACGGAAAAGATCCTCGATTTCAGTGCGAACCTCAATCCCTTTCCTCCCAATGTCCCTCTCGAGTTTGATGCAGGTGCCATTGGCGCCTATCCCGACGACCGATATGAAACCCTCAAAGAGGCAATATCGGGAGTATTTCGGCGCGATCCCGAAGAGATCGCCGTCGGAAACGGATCGGTGGAGGTGATCCGCACCTATTGCACCTCGACACTTGGCGCCGGGGACCGTGCGGCCATTTTTGAGCCGACGTTTGGCGAGTACGGTATGGCCGTCCGCCTCTGCGGGGGCGAGATCACATCAGATCCTGCCGGCGCTGCGGTCAGATTCCTCTGCAATCCCAACAACCCGGACGGTGCGCTCACGCCGCGCACGACCGTGCTGGCCATCCTCGACGAACTCAAACCGGGCCAGAGGCTTTTTGTGGACGAGGCCTTCATCGAACTCTCCGACCCCGCGGCGAGCGTCTCCGACATCAGAGATCCGGCCCTCTTTGTTTCACGCTCCATCACCAAATCTTTTGCCGTCCCCGGCCTTCGGTTCGGCTTCGGTTTCGGCGATCCTGACCTTGTTGCCGAGATGGAGACAAGGCGTCTCCCCTGGACGGTGAATGCATGCGCAGAGACCTTCACGATCGCCGCCCTCGAACATTACCATGACCTCGAGGAGTCGAGGCGCCTGATCCGCGCCGAGCGTGCATGGCTTGAAGGTGCCTTCAAGCGCATCGGTCTCTCTCCTCTCCCTTCCTCGGCGAATTATCTCCTCGTTCCCCTGCCATGCGAGGCGGCGGCGGTCTGTGCGGCCCTCTCTGACCGCAGGATCCTTGTGCGGGACTGCACCTCGTTCGGGCTTCCGAAGGCGATCAGGGTGGCGGTGCGGACCCGTGAGGAGAACAGGATTCTGATGGAGGCCTTCCCTGCATGCTTGCCCTGATCCTCGCCGGGGGGCTTGGTTCACGTCTTAATATGGGAGAGAAACCTCTGGTCCAGGTCTGTGGGACGCCGATGATCGAGTACGTGATCAGGGCCTTCTCGGGCTGCGGGCACCGGGTGATCGTCGTCGGTTCGCCAAAGACCCCCTTCACCCGAAACTGGTGCCGGGCGCATGGCATCGATCTCTATCCTGCTTCTGGCCGGGGATATGTGGAGGACATCGTGGAGGCCGTCACCGAGATCGGCGAGGACGGACCGGTCTGCACTTCGGTGTCGGATATCCCCTGTGTCGATCCCGGTATTGTGGGGCGTATAATGGATGCCTATCTTGAGGTAGGCACACCTGCGCTCTCGACCTGGGTGCCGTCCTCCCTCTGCCGCGGTTCGGCCCTCAGGTGTTCGTACCGGGAATCGATCGGCGGCGTGCCCGCATGCCCTGCCGGGATAAACATCCTCAAGGGCGACCTGATCGAAGAGGAGCAGGCAGAGCATAAACTCCTTCTTGAGGAACCGGCCCTCGCCCTCAATGTGAACACCCCGGAGGATCTCGCCCTTGCGGCGCGCATCCTCTGCCCGGCTTCCGGCGGATCGGCCGGCGGTCAGGGACACCGATCCTGATTTTTATCCGGACGAAAGCATATTATCCTCCCAAACCGACATTTCTCTATGCAAACGTCCCGCGAGATCGAACTTGAAGGACATATCATCGACTCCGGCATCATGACGCTCGTCTTTGACCGGATCATGGATATGGGCGGGAATTTCGAGATCCTGATCTTCGAGGTCGGGAAAAAGAAGACGGATCCGAGTTATGCTAGACTCAGCGTGAACGCCCCTGACGAATCCCGCCTGGAGGGGATCCTCAGCGAACTCTACCGCCTTGGCGCTCATCTCCCGGTGGTGGCCGACGCGACGCTGGCCCCTGCAGAGGGCGATCGGATCGTCCCGAAGGGGTTCTACTCGACGACCAACCACCCGACCTGGGTGAAGTACGAGGGCGAGTGGATCCCGGTCGAGGACATTGAGATGGACTGCCTCCTCGTCGTGGACCCGGATGCGCGGCGGGCGCGCTGCCTGCCGATCTTCAAACTGAAAAAGGGCAGCCTCGTCGTCGTCGGTGAAAACGGCGTCAAGGTCGATTATCCTGAGCGCCCGCGGGAGAAGAGCGAGTTTGAGTTCATGCATGGGACGGTCTCGCCTGAACGCCCCTCCGAGACCCTGATAGAACAGATTGCGGCAGAAATCCTCGAGATTAAAAAGTCAGGCGGACGGATCGTCCTCGTTGGCGGTCCGGCGATCATCCACACCGGCGGGGGCCCGGCGCTTTCCCGGCTCATTCGTGACGGGTATATTCATGTCCTCTTTGCCGGCAACGCCCTCGCCACCCATGACATCGAGTCGAACCTCTTCGGGACCTCCCTGGGGATGGACATCAAGACCGCAAAACTTGTCACGGGCGGGCACAAGCATCACATCATTGCTATCTCCGAGATCCTGCGGGCGGGATCGATCAAAGACGCCGTTGAACAGGGTGTCGTCACCGGAGGGGTGATGTATGAGTGCGTCAGGCACGATGTTCCCTTCGTGCTTGCAGGGTCGATCAGGGACGACGGCCCTCTCCCTGACGTGATCACCGACGTGATGGAGGCCCAGGATGCGATGCGCTCAAATCTGAAGGGCGTGAAGATGGTCCTGATGGTGGCCACTCTCCTCCACTCGGTGGCGGTCGGCAACTGCCTGCCCTCCTCGGTAAAAACGATCTGCGTGGACATCAACCCGGCCTCCCTGACCAAACTGATGGACCGCGGGACGTCGCAGGCGATCGGGATCGTCTCCGATGCCGGGACGTTCTTCCCGATGCTTGCCAGAAAACTCGAAATTCTCTCGAGAAAAGTCAGCGAGTGAGGGGCATGCACCAGGGCCGCTCGTTCGCGAGGACGAACTCCCACTCTTTTTTACAGCCGCACTCGATCTCGGCCAGGGCCCGGATCAGTTCCACGTCCCCGGTCAGGGCGTATTCGTTGATGCCCGCGACGATCTCGCGGTCGTGGGCTCCACAGTTGTGCGGGCCCCTGATGTAGCCGCCGCCGACCGGATCGCAGAAGACCGGGACGCCCGGGTCCACGTTGCCGAGCACCTCAAGGATGCTCCAGAGATACGGCGGCCGGTAGGCCCCGTCCCGCCAGAACCGTTCGAGCTCGGTCCGTTTCTGGACGGTGCAGGCGTTCATGGAGATCATCCCGCAGTACGGCGCCACCTCTTTGATGGACTGTTTCATGTCGTCTATTGCTTCCTGCTCGGTCAGGAACAGGGGTTTTAAGAGCAGGTATGCCTTGACGCCTGCACCGGCGGCAGAGGCGCGCTGCCATGCGGCGATGTAGTCTGCAAAGGAGAATCCTTTCCTGATCGACTTCTCCCTGATGGCGTCGTCCGTGGTCTCAAGCCCCATGGCGACGTGGAAGGGGGTGTCGGTCGCGCCGGTGTCGAGTGCGGCGACCATCGCCTCCACCGCATCTCCATCCACATATTCGGGGCGGGTCTCGACGATGACAACCTTGCCGGCGAACGCCCGGGCGACATCCTCCCTGAACGCCGGTGGCACTTCGACGGGGTCGAGGAAACTCCCTGAGGTGAAGATCTTCACCATGCCGATCTGCGTGAGGTCGAAGGTGTCGAGCACCCACGAAAGCTGGCCGCGCAAGGATGTGAGCAGTTCCTCAGGCGAGGCCCCGAACGAGCCGTCGAAACGGTAGCCGCACATGAGGCACCGGCGGTACGAGCACCCGCCGCTTTTGAAGATGATGGTGAGGGAACCGAGGACCTCCCCCTCGTACCGGTCTTTCCCGGTCCATGAAGCCAGTGGTTTGATCGGTGCAACAGATATCATTAACACCTCATTCGTTGATCTCCTCAGTATGAAAAGGATTGGATTATCCCTGTTCTGCCTCCTCTGCCTCCTCCTTGCAGGACAGGCCTCGGCAGCACAGGTGTATCTGAATGTTCCGGCTTCGGTCAACGCCGGTCAGTCCCTTGAGGTGACCGGGACCACGTCCGGCGCGAATCCGGGGTATGCGTTCGATCTCGTCTTCTACGACGCCACGTACACCAAGACGGAGCTTGCCCGGCAGCAGGTGGTGCTGCAGAAGGACGGAACATTTTCGGCGACGTTCTCGACCGACGGCCTGACTGCCGGCCAGTACTCGATCGAGATCCAGGAGCAGGGCGACGGCATCTTTGGCAGCACAAAAAAACCGGTGCTCCTTAAGATCGTGAACAGGACGGCTGATCTTACCGTATCCTCCCCACTGACCCAGGCGTACGACGGCACCCTTCTGGTCGCAGGCTCGATCAAAAATTATGGCAATGCGGGCGTGCAGCTGACGGTGAAGACCGCGGCCGGGGACTCCGTCTTCTCTCCGCGCTATATCTCAACATCAAACGGTGCGTTCTCGCAGAGGGTGCCGATCCATGCAGGGGGTCAGTATGTCGCCGAGATCATGGACAACACCAGCTATGTCTGGACCGTCGAGTACACGGTGACCGGTGGCGTGGCGACGACGGCGACCACAGAACCGTCCGTCGACGAGGGTCGGACCTATTCGGCCTCAGCGACGGCGTCCAGGACTGCACCTGCCTATTTTGCGGTGGCGACCCTCGGCGGGGCGGTGACGATCACCACCTCCTCGGGGATCGACTGGGTGCTCGAGTACATCGATGAGAATGGTGTGCGGACGACGGTAAACAACCAGGGGACGTCGGCGCCCGAACGCGTCACGTTCCCGGCGGGCGGTGGCACGGTCTATGTGAAGGTGGCCCCGCAGCTCTATACCGATTCCGGGCGTGTGACCCTCACGGCCAGCAATGTGGCGTCGGTGGCTGTCGATGCCTCTGTGGCGTCGAAGTTCGGGGACCCGGTGCCGACGACGACACAGGCGAGCCCTCTTCCCCTCTGGGTCGTGCCTGCGGCGCTCGGGGCCCTCTTCCTGCTGCGGCGGCGCTGAACGGTATATCCCACATCTTTTTTAAGCGCCAGAACAATTATTTATGGCGTGCCGAGATAGTCTAGTCCGGGAAGGCGGCGGCCTTGAAAGCCGCTGGTGCTCGCACCTCGGGAGTTCAAATCTCCCTCTCGGCGCTAAAGACCCTGTTTTGATTCTTCTGCCCTCGTTCTCAATTGCATCTGTTCTGCCGCTTCTCTCGCCCGCTAGGTGCACCCTCTGGTGCCGATTGGACCGGAAAGAGAGAAAATAGCCTGAAGAGACTGTACCGATCCCCCTTCAACCGCACCCGGCAGGCCCGCCGGATCGGCACACCTATACCGCCGTCCGTGAATACTTCCCTGAGTGTGAACCAGCGTGCCTGACAAGTCTGTGAATGATGTGACAGAAGAGGTGCCCTCCACAGAAGTGATGGAGCGGTGCGTGGAACAGGACCTTGACGGCCTCGTCGACCTCCTCTTCAACGGCGGGTCCAGAAACGTGCGGGAGGACGCTGCCCTCGCGATCGGGATATTGATGGGAGACGACGCCATCGAGCCGTTTATCGGTCTCTTTGCCCACGAGGACCCCGAGATCAGAATGGTGGCGTCCTGGGGCCTCAACGCCATCGGTGCGCCGGCCGTCGGCGGACTTGTTGCCGCCCTCTCAAATGAAGACGCCATCATCAGGAAATGGGCCGTCTATACGCTCGGGTTCATCGGGGGCTGCAGGGCCGAGAGGGCGCTCGCGCAGATGGTGGACGACGAAGATCCTGATGTCAGGTGGTGGGCGGCATGGGCCCTCGACCATATCCTGGAGATGCACGGGACCTGCTGCTCGGGCTGCTGATGTCTCTCCCTCCCCTCCTTTGAAACACTTTTTTTTCTTTTTTTCCATCTCTATTCTCGGGATCAAAAAAGAAATGTATTAAGTACTTAAATGGAGTTATTTTAACAGAGACGCATGCGCGCGATTGATGAGGGCAGATCTCTGGAGGCACTTGAGGAGCGATCCGGGGAAGACCTCTGGCAGAGGGTCTTCGATGCGATCGAGGATCCCATTTTTATCCAGAACGCCAGTGGCGTCATCCTCCGGGCCAACCGGGCTGCCGGCGCCCTGCTGGGACGGTCTGCCGAAGCCCTTGTCGGCAGGTTCTGCTATGAGGTCGTCCATGGCACGGCGAGTTTCATCGAAGGGTGCCCCTTTGTCAGGTCATGGGCGTCGCGCTGCAGGGAGAGTTATACCCTCTTCATGCATGACCGGTGGTATCGGGTCACCATCGATCCCCTCCTCGATGCGAAACAGAACGTCGTCGGGGCGATCCACATCATCGCCGATATGAGCGAGATCAAACGGATCGATGAGTTAAGGTCGCATCTCGCCGCAATCCTCGAGACCAGCGAGGAAGCCATCGTCGGCACCGCCCTGGACGGGCGGATCGTCTCCATGAATGCATCGGCACAACGTCTCTTCGGCTTCGACAGCGCAGGGGCACAGGGCCGGCAGGTCACCGATACCGTCCCTGATGAACGAAAAGTGGCGTGGAACGCGGCGATCTCGCGGGTGATCGGCGGCGATGCCGGAAAACGTTTTGAGTCCGAGATCGTCGTCGGCGGGGAACGCCTGGAAATATCGGTCGGAATATCTCGTGTCCTCGATGAGCGAGGAGTTGTCGGCGGCATCTCCTTCATGATCCACGATCTGTCGGCGCAGCGGAGGGCCGAACGCGCCCTTGTGGCGTACGTGACCGAGGCGTCGCTGAGGATGAAGGTCCCGCTCGGTGCCGTTTCAGAGGAGGTTGACCGGGTTACCGCCCTCCTTGCCGGGGGAGCGATCACGCCGCTGGAGGCGGTCGCCATCCTTAAGGTCCAGAAAACTCATCTCGACCAGATCGCCCGGAATCTCGCCGATCTCGATCGCGCCGTCGCCAACTCTGACGGAGAGATCCCTGAGGCGTACCGGCGATTTTTTGCCGGAGAATAGGGGTATAGGCCCCTTCACACTATCTTATTGTGCATATGTAACTTCGGAAGGTGTTTTTACTTTCAGCGCACAAACTCCCTACCTGAGGGAATGCTGAATGTGTGTTGCAGTTCCGGCCGAAGTAATTGAGATCAAGGACGGCAATATCGGCGTCGTTGATTATGGCGAGCTCAGACAGGAGGTGCGGCTCGATCTCGTCGATGTCGAGATCGGCGAGTTCGTCCTTGTTCATGTCGGCTTTGCCATCCAGAAGCTGAGCCGTGAGGAGGGCCTGTCCACCAGAGAACTCTTCAAGGAAGTCTACGCGGCGATGGAAGAATAACAATGCATGAATACAGCATCGCATACGACATCGCCGCAACGGCGCGGCGTGCGGCTCTTGAAAATCACGCCTCGCAGGTGAAAACGGTCAGGGTCGACATCGGCGAGATCGCCATGGTCAACCCCGATCAGGTGAAATTCCTTTTTGATGCCATTATCGAGGACGACCCCCTCTTCAAAGGCGTTGTGATGGTCTGCCGTGAGATAAAAGTTACAAGCCGGTGCGACTGCGGGTATGAAGGCAATGAACGTTTTGTCTGTCCGCAGTGCGGCGGTCTACCCCAGATCGTCGGAGGAAAAGAGATCGTCGTTTCGAATATTGAGATAGAAGTGGATGAGTCATGAAAGTCAACCTGATGCATGGTGCGGGCGGCGAGGTGATGGGCGAACTCCTCGGCGTTCTTACAAAATTTACCCACAACAACGCCGGCGGGATCGGTCTTGAGTCCCTGGACGACGGTGCAGTGATCCCGATCGGAGACCAGAAGATCGTCTTTACGACCGACAGCCATGTCGTCCACCCGATCTTTTTCCCGGGCGGGGACATCGGGAGGATCGCCGTGTCGGGCACGATCAACGATCTGGCGATGATGGGCGGCCGGCCCATCGCCCTCTCCTGCGGCATGGTCATCGAGGAGGGCTTCGAGGTCGCCGACCTCGAGCGGATCGTCTCCTCGATGGACGGCGCTCTGGGGGAGGTCGGCGCTTCGATCGTCACCGGCGATACCAAAGTCCTCGAAAAGGGTTCCCTTGACGGGATCGTGATCAATACCGCGGGAATCGGCGTCGCCGAGAAGGTCGTGCGGGACAACGGTCTCCTGCCCGGCGACGTCATCATCGCCAGCGGCACCATCGGCGATCACGGCATCGCCATCATGGCCCACCGCGAGGGCTTCGATCTCGGCGAGCAGATCAGGTCAGACGTCGCCCCCCTCTGGGGGATGGTGAAACTGGCGCTCGCCGCCGGGGAGATCCACGCGATGAAAGATCCGACGCGCGGCGGGTTTGCAAACGCGATAAACGAGATGGCGCGCAAAAGCGGTGTGCATGTCGAGATCGAGGAGGAGGCCCTCCCGATCAGGACGAACGTCAGGAGCGCCGCCGCCATGCTCGGCATCGACCCGCTCGAAGTCGCCAACGAGGGCAAGGCAATCATGGGCGTCGCCGCGGAGGATGCTGAAGCAATCCTCGCCGCCCTGCGGTCCCACCCCTATGGGCAGGACGCCGCCGTCATCGGAAGGGTCACGGAAGGGCGCGACGTCGTGATGAAGACAAAGATCGGCGGCGAGCGCTATATCGAACCGCCGGTGGGCGACCCGGTTCCCCGGGTCTGCTGAACATTATTTTACTCTCTGGAGGCTGGACCTATGGGTGATCAGGTATCGTGCGTGCTGAAAAACGTCACCCTCCCTGACGGCAGGGTGACCGACCTCACCCTCGGCGGAGGAAGGGTGCTCCACGCCGGTGCGCCGGGCCGGGCCGAGGAGGTGATCGACGCCGCAGGGCTGGTCTGCGTCCCTGCCGCGGTGGACATGCACACCCACCTCAGGGGCGGGGGCCAGCGCCAGAAGGAGGACTGGCGGAGCGGGACGACGAGCGCTCTTTTCGGCGGGGTGACGGTCGTTGTCGACCAGCCGAACACCGTCCCGCCGCTGACGACGCCCGGGGCCTTTGCGGCGCGGGTGCGGGAGGCAGAAGAGGAGGCCGTCTGCGCCTTCGGCATCAACGGTGGCGTCGTTCCAGGCGCGGACCTTGCCGGACTCTGGCGTGCCGGGGCCCTTGCCTTCGGCGAGATCTTTGCCGGCCCTTCCAGTTATGGCGCCGCCGTGCCACCTGAAACTCTTCGTGAGGCGTTTATCTCCCTGCGTGCCCTCGGCGCCCTCGCCACCGTCCATGCAGAGGACCCCCTGCCCGGGACGCCCGCGGACCTGCCCGATCACGACCGCCTCAGGCCCGCCCTGACCGAGGCGGAGGCCGTGAGGGCGGTCTGCGCTCTCCTCCCTCCCGGGGGGCGGGTCCACTTCTGCCATATGAGCACCGCCGCTGCCGTCGACGCCGCCTGCGGCACCGTCGAGGCGACGCCGCACCATCTCTTTCTCTCGTGGGAACGCTTCGACCGGGACGACACCCGGGCGCGGGTCAACCCTCCTCTCCGCACAGAGCGGGAGCGAAAAGCGCTCTGGAGCCGCTGGGAAAGGATCGACGCCGTCGCCTCCGACCATGCGCCCCACACGGCTGCCGAGAAGGGCGCTCCTTTCCCCGACGCCCCCTCGGGCATGCCGGGCGTCGAGACGATGCTCCCCCTCCTCATGGCAGAGGTTTTTGCCGGGAGGATCACGCTGGAATCGGTGATCGAGAAGACTTCTTCCAACCCGGCCCGGATCCTCGGCATCCCGAAGGCCGGGTTTGAGCCCGGCGACCGGGCGGACTTCGCCCTCTATCCCCGGGAGACGGTGCAGATCGATCCCGATGCGCTCCACACGAAATGCCGGTGGACGCCGTTCGAGGGTATGGCAGCGGTGTTCCCGGAGATCGTGGTGATGGGCGGGCGTTGTGCCGTGAGGGACGGTGACCTCCTCTCCTGCCGCGGAGAGTGGATCAGAGGGAAGGGCTATTATCCCCGGGGCGCCCAATAGATCTGTGCCGATACATGCACATCCATAGGTCCCCGGGCGATCGACTGGCAGAGCCTGGATATGAGCTTCGGGACAACCCGGATGTGCGACAGGCGCGCCCGGCGCATGGGTTATACCGGCGAGGTACGGCACAAGCCACCGATGAACAACGGTTGTTAGCGCCGGGCGACACGGAGATGACTGATGCCGCCTCTGGAAGATGCCGTTTCCGGTTCAGACGACCATGCCGTGATCACGCTCGATGTTTCGGCCGGTTCGAAAAAAGACTCTTTTCCGTCAGGCTATAATCCCTGGCGCAGTGCCGTCGAGTGTCATGTCTCAGCGCCTGCCGTCGGGGGAAAGGCGAATAAAGCAATCATCGGCCTTGTCGCAGAGGCATTTGGCGTCCAGAAATCAGCGGTGCATATCCTTTCGGGCACCACCTCGACGGTCAAAAGAGTGGAGATCAGGGGTCTGTCGAGGCTCCAGGCCATCACGGTGTTAAAAGGCTATATTTCTGTTTAATACTGGAATATCCTCGGTTTTTGCAGATTTTCCCGTGGGGTGCATGTATAAGTACTTGGGGAATATATCTACTATTGTTATCTATGGGCTGTCATAGTATTACTGATATGACATATCCTGGAGGCTTATTATGTATTCATCAGATACGACCAAGTATCTCATTCACATCAATCTTCATGCAGAGGGGGTGGTCGAGAAACCTGATGTAGTCGGCGCTATATTTGGCCAGACTGAAGGGTTGCTCGGCGAAGACCTCGACCTGCGCGATCTCCAGCGGACCGGGCGGATTGGGCGTATAGACGTCCACATAACGAGCAAAAAAGGAGAGACGCGCGGCGAGATACTGATATCTTCATCCCTTGACAGAGCGGAGACTGCAATTCTTGCGGCCTCTCTGGAGACGATCGACCGTGTCGGGCCGTGCATCGCACATGCATCGGTCGAGCGGATCGAGGACATCAGGGTCACCAAACGAAAAAAGATTGTGGACCGTGCAAAGGAGCTGCTGCTCAACCATTTTGACGAGGCGTCCATCGACTCCACCGAACTCCTCGACGATGTCAGGGAGTCGATGCGTATCGAAAAAATCGGTGTTCTGGGTGACGAGCGGGTTCCTGCCGGTCCGAACGTCCTTGACTCGGACGCGATCATCATCGTCGAAGGGCGGGCCGACGTGATCAACCTTCTCCGCTACGGCATTAAAAACGCCGTTGCGGTCGAGGGGACAAAGGTGCCCGCCGTGATCACCAAACTCTCCGAAATAAAGACGGCGACCGCCTTTCTTGACGGCGACCGGGGCGGCGACCTGATCCTCAGGGAACTCCTGCAGGTCGCGGACATTGATTATGTGGCGTTCTGCCCCCGCGGTAAGAGCGTCGAAGAGATCACCAGGAAAGAGATCATCAAGTCCCTGCGGAACAAGGTGCCGGTGGAATATCTCAAGGAGCAGATCGCTGAGGGCAAAGACAGTCCTGCCCCTGAACCTGAGATGCCGGTGCAGGAAAGTCAGGTGATTGTCAGCGAAACGAACGGGGCGATCGAGGAGAGCGTGCCCCAAACGCCTGCTGTTGATGGCTCGATGACGCTCGAGCAGCAGATCCGGGGCGTCGAGGGGCAGAGTGTCGCACGCTTCCTCACCTCTGATTATGCCCTTGTCGGCGAGGTCAGGGCCGGCGACGTCGAGCAGGCCCTCGAAAAGATCGACGCCGATGTTTCGGGGATTATTCTTGACCGTCCGGTCGATCAGAAACTGATCGATGCTTTTCTGTCCCGCGGGCTTGAGTTCGTTGCCGCTCCGGAATTTCGCAATATCGTCAAGCGGCCGCTGTCCCTGAGGCTCATGAAAATACGAAAAAGCGATCGTTGAGGAAATCTATATATAATAAAATTTCCTATTTATCTTTCCCGGTCTGGACATGCATAAGGAAGAATTGATTACGTTGCATCAGATCCTTGTTGAGATCAAGGATTATTTTGAGATGATAAATCCGGATCTGAAGTTCCCGCAGTATTACGCACTCAAAATCAACCCTTCACAGATCCACAAGAGCAAACTCGAGCATAAGCACGCCATTTTTGTGCTTGGACAGGAGCTTGCCAATGCCATGAAGGATATTGAATTTACGGGATCTGCCCGGATATCTGCCCGCATGAAGGAACTTGCGGAAAGAACGGTGAAAGAGATCGAACGAGATATGGAGTGAGAGGGGCAGACCCCTGCTCTTTATCGCCGCAAAAAATTATCTTCTGGACTCCTGCTCTTTTCCGATGAGATAGCGCGCCATCAGACTGGGGATCGGCGCCGCCATGCAGTGCCAGTTCGGCGTCCCGTTCACTTCGAGGACCGTGTATCCTCCGTTGAGCGGGAGGAGGTCGACGCCGCAGTAGTCGGCACCGACCGCCTCGGCGGCTCCGGCTGCAATCTCCTGCATGGCAGGGTCGATCTCCACCGGCGTTCCGATCCCTCCCTGGTGGATGTTATGGGTGAGGTGCGGCGACCTCCTGCAGATCGCCCCGACAGCCCGGCCCTCGATGACAAAGACGCGGTAGTCCCGGTCGTTCTCCACATATTCCTGGAGATAATAGGGGGCTTCGCGGAGATCCCCGGGTGATGAGACCATCCTGACATCGATCCCGTCATAGCCGTACACGGGTTTTGACACCACGCCCCCGTGGCGTGCAAGGAACTCCTCGGCAAGAGGGCGTGATGCCGTGAACAGGGTCTCTGGCGAGGGTATTCCTGACTTGAGGAGCAGGGCGGTCGTCTTCACCTTGCTTGCGCAGGTGGCGATGGCATCAGGGGAGTTGACGACGTTGTTCTCCATGGAAAGGACGTCCAGGCACTCGAACTGGTGGATGTCCTGTTTCATGCCGCAGACCCATATGGTGTCCCCGGTGATCGGTGAAGCCAGAGGGTCGATGGTGTCAAGATCAAGGAGGCTGAATGCTACGCCTTCGCGCCGGAGTTCTCTGATCACGGCGCCGGTGGAGTTGTCGCCCGGTGTGTCGGTCGGTTTGGGTACGATCCGTATCATGCTCTCATCCCTGTGGTCTCTGGTCGCCTGTGTACTACCAGAGGTCAGGGGGGAACAGGGATGAACCTATCGGTTGAGGCCTCATTCCCCGATCTCGCCAAGACTTGCCTCGGCCTTCTCGATCATGATCTGCATCGCCCTGGCCTTCGCCCGTGCAACCGGAGTATGTCTCTTTTCCAGCTCGAAAACCGCCTCTTCATAGAGCTGGTGCGCCCTTTTCGCCCGCCGTTCTGGTCGGGAAACATCCCGTTCCTCTTCTCTGAGATGGTTGATCTCCTCACGCACCGTTAAGAGTTCCTGGTACATCTCCTCGAGGCTCTGCCTGATCTGGTCCTCGTCGTCCGGTCCTCCCGTTCCTGTGGCGGGCAGCACCTCCCCCTCCTCCAGAATCGCTTTCATCTCCGCATCGATATCGCCCACTTTTTCATCGATGAGCAGGCATAAGGTGCTCTTTTTTGCAGACGTATTCCTGCCTTCAGGTGCGTAGGTGACCTCGATATCCGCACCCAGACGCACGACTCTCAGGATGCCGGACTCCCCGTTGTGGCTGATCAGCAGGGAGCCCCGTTCTGGCGATCCGTCCTCTGCGAATGATGCTCCGATTCCGGTAAGGTCTTTTACCAGATGGGCGAGGAATGCTGGATATGCACCGGCAAGGCTCCGTGCATAGTAGATATATGGCACTATACGTCCCCCGTACCTCTTAGAAGGTCTCACTCCAGATAAGCATTCCGTAGATACTCGTTCTCCCCGAATCAGGGTGTCGGGCAGTATAAGCCGGTCATAATGGTTTTATTCTCGCGGGCCGATGATCCGCACATGCGCTATTATCCCGGAAAGACCGGTCTCCCCTCTCCCCACGAGGTCAACCGTGCGGTCGAAGCGGCGTTCAGGGAGTACGGGGAAGGTCTGGTCCAGATGCCGCCGAAGGTGTATGTGACCTTTCCGAAGGGGGACTTTCGGACCATGCCCGCATATCTCCCGTCGATGGGGATCGCTGGTGTGAAGATCGTGAATGTTCACCCGGAAAACCCCCGGTCCGGGTTGCCGACGGTGATGGCCCTCACTATAATCCTTGATATAGACACCGGGATGCCCCGGGCTGTCCTGAATGCGACCGAACTCACCGATCTTCGGACCGGGGCCGCCGGGGCCGTCGCCGCACAGTATCTCTCACGCAAAAAGCGTATCGCCCTCGGTGTGGTCGGCAGCGGTCGGCAGGCAATTGCCCAGGTGAACGCCATCGCCGACGTGCTGGAGATCGAGGAGATCCTGGTCTGGAGCCGCACAGCAGAGAACGCCGTGGAGTTCTGCGGGCAGTTCGGGGAGATCGGATGCGTGGCAGGATCGGTCGAGTCTGCCTGCAACGCCGACGTGATCGTGACGACGACACCCTCCAGGACGCCTCTGATCAGGTCTGAGTGGGTGCAGAAGGGAACGCATATCAACGCCATCGGCGCCGATGCCCCGGGAAAAGAGGAGCTCGACCCTGCTCTCCTGGCGCGAGGCCGTGTTTTTGTTGACGATCCCGAGCAGGCGCTTCATTCTGGTGAGATCAATGTTCCGTTCTCACAGGGACTCTTCAGGGCTGATCAGATCGCAGGCACGCTCGGCGACGTGGTCTGCGGCAGAAAAAAAAGGGAGAGCCAGGATGAGATTACCATCTTTGACTCGACGGGCCTTGCGATCCAGGACCTCGCCATCGCCTCCCTCGTCATGGGACGAGGAGCGTATATAGATCTCCCCTTCCCCTGACTCACTCCTTTTGTACCCGGTCCCGCGCGAACTTCTTCCAGACCTGTTCGCGGTAGACCGGGCCTGAGTTATAGGTGCAGAAGGGGATGATCCGCCCGTCTGGGGTGGCATAGTGAATACAGCAGCGCTGCACGCGGGAGAGATCGTAGTTGTAGTTGTCCATGAAGTGCATCGTGCCGATGAACAGGGCGTTCCAGTGGAAATCTCTCAGCGCATCGAAGTTCTGGGATATAAGCGTTTTTCCGAGGAGTTTATAGAACTGGCTCCCGTTTGCATGCTCTCCCTTCGCTGCGGAGAGGCCCATGTCCTTCACGCCTTCGAGCAGGGCCCGGTATTTGTTGATGGTGCCGCCGTTTTTCATCGTATCGGTCATTTTCCCGATGGCGTCGAAGAAACCGTCGACGTCGACCATCTCGTTGATGGGCACCAGCCCCTCTTCGGTGACAAAGACGTAGGTCGCCGCACCGCAGTGCTGGTGGGTGGTGAACCTGACGACCGGTTTGCCGGTATAGGCCTCAACGAGGTCTGAGATGGGCATCACACAGGGGACCGGGTAGAAATAATCTTTCTTGATGATCCCGTCGGTCTGCTCTTCGATCCGATCGGCAAGATCAGGGATGGTCACCCGCTCCTGTTTGATGTTCTCCTCTGAAGCGGCGCCGGTGAATGCGACGGGCTGGAAATTGACGCCCCGTACGACCTTGATATGCTCGGCCGCATATTTCAGGATGGCACCGACCTCGTGGTCGTTCTGGCCGTTGATCACCGTCGGGACGAGCACCACGCCCATGCCGTTTTTCTCACAGTATTCCACCGCCTTCAGGCTTGTCCGGAGGATGGGATTCGTCTCCTCTGTCACGCCGTCGAAGTGGAGATAGATGGTGCTCAATCCGGCATCCTTCAGGTTCTGGACATATTGGGGATCTTTTGCGATTTTGATCCCGTTGGTCGCGACCTGCACCTGGGAGAAACCCAGTTCCTTTGCCTTTTTGATGATTTCGACGAGGTCGTCGCGCATCGTGGGCTCGCCGCCTGAAAACTGGACGGCCGGTGGCGGGACAGGTTTTTCGTTCCTGAGCATCGTCATCATCTCGACGATCTGATCGAACGACGGTTCATAGACAAAGCCGCAGGCCCGGGCATTGGCAAAGCAGAAGGAGCAGTTAAGGTTGCAGCGGTTTGTCAGGTCGATGTTTGCGAGAAGCGTTCCTGAACGGTGGTTTGAACAGAGGCCGCATGCCGTCGGGCAGGCAGCAGCGGTTGCATCCCGCTGTGGGTTTGCAACGCCGGTACCGATCCTCTCGAAGGTTTCAAACCGTCTGTACATCTCTGCATCTGACCAGTACAGATTTTTTGCTTCCCCATGCTCCGGACAGGTACGTCTGATCCATACTTTCCCATCCTCTTCAAATATCTCGGCATCGAGAACATTTCTACAGATGGGGCAAAGGCTCCGGGTTTTTTTCAGAAGCATATCTCATCCACCGGCATCTCTATACAATAGCGTTTCATATATTGGTACCTGACTTGTTGCAGATTATCACAGTGTTTGCCTGTCTGAAATTTAAACTTAAGTAGGAATAGAGGGGATTAGTATTATTAGTATCGTCTCGGTGTTCTCTGCCCTGATTGCGGCGTTCTGGATCATGATGCCGGCGTATGTGCCAAACCCTGTGGCTGCGGCATGTGGCGGAGGCACTCCCGTTGATTTCGGGAAGAACTGGAGGGACGGTCGGAGGGTTCTGGGTGACGGAAAGACGTTCCGGGGTTTTTTCGCCGGCGTTGCCGCCGGGATCGCCGTCGGACTTCTCCAGATCTGGGTACAGAGCGCCCTTGGGTTTGCGTTTCTTCCCGAGCATACCGTCGTTTCTGTTGTTCTCTTCTCGGCAGGAGCGCTTCTTGGCGACATGGCGAAGAGCTTTTTCAAGCGGCGGCTCGGCATGGGCCGCGGTGAAGAATGGCGTATTTTCGACCAGTATGATCTGGTGATCGGATCATTTGCACTCGCAGCCGTGTTCCAGTTCGGATGGCTTGTCGAGAACCTCACCCTCCTGATCCTTCTCTGGATCATCATCATCACCCCTCTTCTCCACCGTGCCGCGAACATCATCGGATATTTTACAGGAGTGAAAGACGTACCATGGTAGCATCAATTGCATCACTGCTCAAGGACCACGGGGCAATCGAGTTCGGGGACTTTGTTCTTGCCTCAGGGGCAAGAAGCACGTACTATCTGGATATCAAGACGGCGATCACGGATCCCGCCCTTCTCGGCCGGATTGGCAGGGAGTTTGCAGGCCGGTTTACCTTCGATGTGGTGGCCGGCGTTGCCGTCGGGGCAGTGCCCCTGGCGGTCGCAACCTCTCTCGCAGCGGGAAAACCCTATGCGATCATCAGAAAGGAGGAGAAGGCCCATGGAAAAAGTGGCGTCATTATCGGTGACGTAAAGGGAAAGGCGGTTCTCCTCGTCGAAGATGTCACGACCTCAGGCGGTTCGGCCCTCTACGGTGCCCGCGTCCTCAGGGACGCCGGGGCCGAGGTCGTCGCCGTCGGTGTGGTTGTGGACCGTGAAAGCGGCGCGACTGAGGTTTTTGCAGGTGAAGGGCTCTTCCTTATTCCTCTGGCGACAGTATCGGAGATAATGAACCTGTAACCAATTTATTTAGGAGAGGCATATAATTATGGACATGAAGATCCTTGTTGTGGGCGGAGGAGGCAGGGAACACGCCATAGCCCGTGCCCTCTCCTGCAACAGTGAAGCCACGATTTTTTCGGTAATGGCCAGAAAAAACCCGGGTATTGCCGCCCTTTCGAGGCGTCACCTCATAGAAAAAGAGACCCGTGTCGAAAAAGTCGCTGATTTTGCCCGTGAATGTGGCGTGGACTGCGCGATCATCGGCCCGGAGGCGCCCCTTGAGGCGGGTATCGCCGATACCCTCCAGCAGCAGGGCATCCCCTGTGTCGGCCCCACCCGTCTGGCCGCACGCCTCGAGACCGACAAGGCGTTCTGCAGGGATATGATGGAACGGCATGGGATTCCCGGTCGCCCGCATTACCGGGTATTTCATGACACCGCTGCCGCCTGCGAGTATATCGACGCCTATGACGGCGACCTCGCCGTAAAACCGATCGGGCTCACCGGCGGCAAGGGCGTCAGGATCATGGGCGAGCAGGTCGACCGGGAAGGGGCGAAGGCGTATGCCCGGACCCTTGACGGTGGCGTCGTTCTTGAGGAACGGCTCATCGGCGAGGAGTTCACCCTCCAGGCCTTTGTCGACGGCAACCATCTGGTGCCGATGCCCCTGGTCCAGGACCACAAACGCGCCTTTGAGGGTGACACCGGCCCGAACACCGGCGGCATGGGCACCTACTCCCTTGAAGATCATCTCCTCCCGTTTGTCACGCATGCCGATTACGAGGCAGCACTTGAGATCATGCGGAGAACGGTGGCGGCGATGGCCGCCGAGGGGCAGCCCTACCGTGGGATTCTGTACGGTCAGTTCATGAATACGCGGGACGGCCCGAAGGTTGTGGAGTTCAACTCCCGGTTCGGCGATCCCGAGGCGATGAACGTTCTTTCGCTTCTGGAAAGCGATTTCGCCGCAATTCTCTGCAGGATCGTCGAGGGCAGCCTCTCCGGTGCCCATGTGCATTTTGCGCCGAAAGCGACGGTCTGCAAATATCTCGTTCCCGAAGGGTATCCAGATGCCCCGGTGTCAGGGGCGCCGATCGCCGTCGGGGACTATGGCGACGCCATCCTCTACTATGCGAATGTCGGGGAGAAGGACGGCCGGATGGTGACCCTTCAGTCAAGAACGATGGCGTTTGTCGGGCTTGGCGACTCCCTTGCAGAGGCCGAGGAGACTGCCGAGCGGGCGGCAGCATCGGTGAGAGGAGGCGTATGGTACCGGCACGACATCGGCAAACCTGCCCTCCTTGACAAACGGATCAAACATATGAAGGAAATACGATGAAGAAGGATTTTCTTACACTTCTGGATGTAGATGCAGGTGAACTTGAGGCGCTTCTTGCCGAGGCCGAACGGCTCAAGGCCCTGCGCAGGGAAGGGCGTTCTCATGCCCTTCTGCAGGGCAAAAGCCTCGGCATGATCTTCGAGAAGGCCTCCACCCGGACCCGTGTCTCCTTTGAGGCGGGCATGCACGACCTCGGGGGCCATGCCCTCTTTCTCAACCCCACCGATCTGCAGATCGGCCGCGGCGAACTGGCACGGGACACGGCGCGGGTGCTCTCCCGCTATGTCTCGGCGGTGATGATCAGGGCGTACAAACACACGACCATCGAGGAATTCGCGAGATACGCATCTGTACCGGTGATCAACGGGCTCTCAGATATCGCCCATCCCTGCCAGGTGCTCGCCGACCTCATGACCCTGAAGGAGCATTTCTCATCCCTGAAGGATGTACGGCTCGCCTGGATCGGGGACGGGAACAATGTCTGCAACTCCCTCCTGATGGCCTCGGCTCACACCGGCCTTGACCTGCGTGTTGCCTGCCCGCCAGGCTATCAGCCCCCGCAGTGGATCGTCGAGGAGGCTCTCTCCCACGGGGCCCGTCTGACCTTCTGCAAAACGGCCGAAGAAGCAGCCGAGGGGGCACATGCCATCTATACCGACGTCTGGGTTTCGATGGGCAACGAAGCCGAGCGTGAGGCGCGGCTGCGCGCCTTCCAGGGCTATACCATCGCCGCCGAGATCGTGAACCGTGCCGAGCCCGACGCCATTGTGATGCACTGTCTCCCTGCACACCGCGGCGAGGAGATCACCGACGAAGTGATCGAAGGGCCGCAGAGTGTCGTCTGGGACCAGGCCGAGAATCGGCTCCACGCCCAGAAAGCCCTTCTTGTGCGGCTGCTCCACTAATATTTTTTGGATAAAAAAAGGTCATTCCTCGCCGATAAACGCGAGGACAAGGGTGCGCATCTCTTTTTCGGCCTCCTGGACCACCTCTTTTTTGCCCCTGAAGGCGAGGAGATCCCGGACGTCGCCGCTCATATTTGCATAATAGAGCGGCTGGCTTCGTTCCACCAGTTCTACGTCATATTTCTGGATGATGGCCCTGATGACGCTTCTCGGCACGCCCGGCGGGATCACCAGATCAAATAACTCTTCTTCTTCTGCCATATGCTTCCTCACTTGCCAATTTTTATCCGTCTGGCCATGATGCACGGACCGCCGCGTACGCCTCCCAGCGGATTTTTCGGTTTTCCAAGGGAGTTCATGCATCTCCCCATCAGGGCGGCACCCCGTGCGAGGCCATCGTCCACAAAGACGACATGGTTCTGCGTATCTTTGTAATAGCCCCGCTCTGCAATCCCGTCGAGGATATACTGGGGTTTGCGGCCTGAGATTGCCGCTCTCCCGGTGAAACCGATGGACGAATTTTCAGGGACCATGCCCTGGTCGGATGTTATATCTATGAGACGGAGGGCCATCTCTGCGCAGACATGGTCAATCACGTCCACAAGCACGCCCCTGCCGTACTTCTGATATATTTCGGCACCGATGGTATTGAGTTCTCCGGTTTCGCTCCCGTTCACGCCGACGTCGCAGCCGATCAGGGCGACGCCGGAATCGTGGGCGACTTTTGAACTGACCGGCACACGACCGAAGCGCTCTCTGTCAGGTGGGACGATGCGGATATCGATGTGGCTGTGGATACGCCTGACATAATTCTCGACGATCGACGCCGATCTGCCGATCCGTGAAAGCCCCTCGGTGACGCTCTGGTCGCCGAACATGTCCAGGGCCGTGCCGGTCCGCCCCTCGACCTGTCCGGTCCCCCTGACGATGGCGTCGGGAACTGCTCCGGCAAGACCGCAGAAGTTGCCGATTGTCCTGGCGAAGGGGTTTAGATCGCCGGCCGGGACGTCGGAGGTGATCCTGCCGTCAAGGGTGGTGCCGAAGTCGATGGAGATGCAGGGATTGCGAAAGTCCACCGGGGTGCCCTTTGCGCCTTCTTTGATCCCGGCCATCGCAAGTTCCCCCTCCATCTCGTTTGCGACCATCTCCACGCCCGAACTTCCCAGCGGCGGGATAACGCCCGCAACCGCCCCGACAAAGACTACTTTGTCCGCGAAACTATGGGCCTGGAGTTTTTTCGTGAGGTTCTCCTTGGACATGGGCGGCGTCATCTTCTTTGGCGGCACACCGGCAGCAAGACAGCCGTTTGCAAGGGCGATGACAAAATCGCCGACCTGATCGGGAGAATCCATTGCGGCAACGACGCCGGTGCTCCTGACCACGAAATCGAGATCGGTCTGGATCGAGAGGCCCGCATCCTTGTGGCACTGGATCAGCGTGTCCCTGACAAGTTCGGTGACCGATTCCCTGGTGAGCTGCGTGCCGTCGAGGGTCGCACCGAAGACATCTTCGCCGGGTTTTGGCGGTCTTACGTCCCGGCTCATCTTCACCGTCTTGTTGATGATATAGGTGTGGCCTGTTTCCAGGTTTGTGCCGGTGAGGATGCACTTTGTCGTGGTATTTCCCATCTCGACCGACGCAACGATGAAGTACGGCTTCACCTTATATTCGGGGATCACCATCCCTGCGCCGTGGCTGATTGATGGCGGGGGAACACTTTCCACGATATATGGCTTCGGTTTGAAAAAGCGGTCCATAAAACTGGCGCACATATACCAATCTCACTCCCTGAATACTTTATACCTTTCTATCTTTCCCCTTCCCTCTGTCAGGAGTGAGGGGGGTACCGGCACGTTCGTCTGCCCCGGCACCGTTCCTGCGACGCGCAGGTATATATTGCTGGATGCAACAGGTATCTGATCACCATGGTCAAACTGACAGAAGAAATGAAGGCCGCCTTTTCGTCGGTCAGGGTATTTCCCGTGGCCACCGCTTCGAAGGACGGTATTCCGAATGTCGTTCCGATCGGGTTCTGCATGCTCGTGGGCGACGATACGATCTGGATCGCCGACAATTTCATGAAAAAAAGTCTCGCAAACCTCAGGGAAAATCCGAAGGTTGCGATCTATGTCTGGGGGCCGGATACGAAGGGGTGTTTCCAGATCAAAGGCGACGTCTCGATCGTCACCGAGGGCGAGGACTTCCAGAAGATGCGGGAGATCGTCCTGGCCAAGATGTCGCAGGCCCCGGCAAAGAGCCTGATCGTCGTCGAGATCACCGAAGTCTTCTCCTGCACGCCCGGACCCGGTGCGGGCGACCGCATTCCCATGATGGGGCAGTGAACCTGAGGAGAGGGGCAGACCTCAGGGTGACTGCTCTGCTCCGGGAAACCTCGCCTTTTTTCCGCCCTGGTGGTGAACAGGGCTCAGGAGAACCGTGACTTCGCCTTTTCAAGCGCTGCAGTGAGTTCGTCGAGCGCCCGCCCGGCCCCTTCTTTCATATCTTCCATGGCGCTCCCGCCTGATGCCTGCAGGGCTCTCACCTTTCTCTCCATTTCATCCCGTTTCCCGGCATAGTCAGACACGATCTCGTCGAGCTGGATCTCGGCCTCGGCACCCCTGCCTTTTGCCTTTGCTTTGATCACGTTGAGCTCGGCATCCAGCTCTTCGATCTTCGCTTTAATCATGGTGATATAGGGATCGACGTTGGTCATGACTGCATGAGGTAATTACAACATCATAAAATTACCTCCTGCCCGGCAGTATTTTTTATCAGGGCGTTGTATTTTGTGATGATCACCATGGCAGAACTGACACCTGAGATGAAAGAGATGTTTGCAAAGGCCCCGGTCTATCCGCTCGCGACCGCCTCGAAGGACGGCGTTCCCAATGTCGCCCCGATGAAATCGGTCTGGCTCATCGACGACCGGACGATCTGGGTTGCAGACAACTACATGAACAAGAGCCTTGCGAATATGCAGGAGAACCCGCGGGCAGCGATCTATATCTGGGGGCCTGAGACGAAAGGGTGCATCCAGATCAAGGGCGACGTCGAGATCCTCACCGCCGGGCCCGAGTACGAGAAGATGCGTGCGGACGTGAAGGCGAAGTCCGATAAGTACCCGGCGAAGTCGCTGATCAGGATCACGATCACCGATGTGTATTCGTGTGCGCCCGGGGCCGGGGCTGGCGATCGACTCCTGTAATATCTCTTCTTTCTCTCTTTTTTAGGGTTCTGGGACCATTTTGTTGACCTCACTCGAGGAGTTTGCCCCGGGTCGGGGTCCTGGAGAGATCCATGACATCATGCTGAACAGATAGGCCTGCTATCGCATGAGGATCAGGTCCTTCCTGCCGAACGCCTGAAGGCAGGGGCCGGGATTCAGATCTGCCCGGGTCCGTCCCCTCTCAATCGCAATCGGCGGGGGGACCGGGGGGCGGCAGGCTCCCGGCAGGCTTTTGCTTGATTTTCCGTACGCTCACACAGCGCCAGCATCTGCCCGGGGGCTCTTACCCCCGGACTCCTGCACACGATTGCCCCTGGATCTGCGAGGAGGGGGAGGGCGGAGCATCTGTCGATAGAACATGATGGATGGTCAGGTGGCGTGCTTGCCCGTCCCCGCACCAATCGCATGTGCGGGGGGACCGGGGGGCAGCAGGCCCCCCGGCAGGGGACTCTTCGATTTTCCAGAGCCCTCATGATCTCGATGCGAAGAGAAGTGATCTCATGAACCGCGAAGTTCGCCTCTGCCCGGGGGTTGCACCCCCGGACCCCTGCACACGATTGCCCTGGACATGAGAGAACGGTCGGGCAGAGCATCTGATGGATGAAAAATGATGGATGGAAGTGCCAGGGTGGTCGGGGGGCAGCCGGCCCCCCGGCACCGGCATGCCGATCACCCGCCTTTTCCGCATGTTCTGCCAGGGGAGTACAGGCGAAGGCGGGAGTTATGTCAGGGCAGCGGGAAACTCTCCCCCCTTCCACCGTGACTCCGCCGCAAAAAAAGGTTATTCTTTTCTGATCTGCTTGAGCAGGCGGGCCTGCATGCCGAAGTACTTCGAGACGCCCACTGCATCGCACTGGTCGATGGTGTGGGAGTCGAAGGAGACGAGGTCGCTCGAATAGAGGGCCATCGGCGAACTCCGCCCGGTAACATGGACACTTCCCTTGAAGAGGACGCAGTCCACCGAGCCGGTGACCCGCTCCTGCGTGGTGTCGATGAAGGCGTTGAGGGCGGCATAGAGAGGTTCGTGGACCAGGCCCATGTAGGCGAGTTCTGACCATTTCTCGTCCACGATATGCTTGAAGGAGAGTTCTCCCCTGGTGAGCACCAGCCGCTCGAGGTCGCGGTGGGCGGTGAGAATGACCGTCGCCGCCGGGTGCTCGTAGTTCTCGCGGGCCTTGAGGCCCAGGATGCGGTCCTCGACCATATCGTTCCTGCCGACCCCGTGGCGCCCGGCGATGGCGTTGAGCTCCAGGATCAGGTCGGCGCCTTCCATCCTCTTCCCGTTGAGGGAGACCGGCACACCCTGCTCGAAGCCGATCGTGATGGTCTCGGGCTCTGCCGGGGCGTCCTGCGGGGAGACGGTCCAGGCATAGATCTCCTCGGGTGGGTGGTATGCGGGATCCTCGAGTTTTCCGCCCTCGATGCTCCGGGACCAGAAATTCTCGTCGATGGACCAGGGCTTCTCTTTCTTCACCGGGACCGGGACGCCGTGCTGCTCGGCGTACTCGATCTCCCACTCGCGGGCGAGGTTCATCTCCCTGATCGGGGCGACGACCTCGAAACCGTTCGCACGGAAGATGAAATCGAAGCGGAGCTGGTCGTTGCCCTTGCCGGTGCAGCCGTGGGCGATCGCCGTCGCTCCCTCTTTCTTTGCGACGGCAACGATCTCCTCGGCGATCAGGGGGCGGGCGAGGGCAGTGCCCATCGGGTACCCTTCGTAACTCCCGTTCGCCTTGATCGCACGGAAGATGTGCTCCCGAACGAAGGCTTCTTTCGCGTCCACCGTGTAATGGCGGTCGGCAAGCCGTTCGCCCTTTTTGGACCCTTCTTCGATCTCGTGTGCGGGCTGACCGACGTCGACGACGACGGTGACCACTTCGTCGTAACCGTAGTGCTCCTTGAGGAGCGGGATGCAGATCGAGGTGTCAAGGCCGCCCGAGTAGGCGAGTACAATTTTTCCTTTTCCCATGGGTGATGCTCCCTCTGTTATTGAGAGGATCCGGCGGTCCTTGTCCGACCGGCCCTCCTGTATGACGGTACAGATATTGCATTCATACCATAAAAGGTGGTGCAGGGCGAAGGGGCGGTTTCACCGCCCCGGTCGGCGCCCCCGGTATTTCGGCCCTGCATCGAAGAAAAAACGAAGAACTGCCGGCTCAGATCCCGGCGTGGTAGTGGCTCAGGGGCTCGATGGTGATCTCCTCGTGCTTCATCACCTCGATCGCTCCGGCCGCAGCCTCGGCCGCGGAGAGGGTGGTGATGTAGGGCACCGAGTAGTCCACGGCGACCCGCATGATCTGGTAGTGGTCCTGCCTGGACTGCTTGTCCGAGGGCGTGTTGATGATCAGGCTGATCTCGCCTTTGCGCATCATGTCGATGACGTTGGGGGATCCCTCCTGGACCTTCCTGACCATCTTCATGTCGATGCCGGCCTGGAGGAGGCACTCAGCCGTGCCGCCGGTGCCGTAGAGGACGAGGCCGAGATCGCTGAGTTTCCGTGCGATCGGGACGATCGCTTCCTTCTGCTCGTCAGGAACCGAGATGAAGACGCTGCCCTCGAGCGGGAGGTCGTTGTCGGCCGCAAGGCATGCCTTGTAATAGGCCCGCCCGAAGTCGTAGTCGATGCCCATCACCTCGCCGGTGCTCTTCATCTCAGGGCCGAGGACGGTGTCAACGCCCGGCAGTTTGTTGAAGGGGAGGAGCACCTCTTTGACGGCGACGTGCTTCAAGGTCTTCTCCTGGTAGCCGAGTTCGGAGAGTTTGCGTCCCATCATCACCTTGGCGGCGACCTTGGCGAGGGGGATGCCGGTCGCCTTCGAGACGAAGGGGACAGTGCGGCTCGCCCGCGGGTTTGCTTCGAGCACGTAGACGATGTCGTCTTTCACCGCGAGCTGGATGTTGATCAGCCCGACCACGCCCATCTCGAGGGCGATCTGCCGGGTGTAGTCCTTCACGCGGTCGATGACCGACTGCGAGAGGGATTGGGTGGGGATGACGCAGGCCGAGTCGCCGGAGTGGACGCCGGCCTCCTCGATGTGCTCCATCACACCCCCGATGAGCACCTCGTCACCGTCGCAGACGGCGTCGACGTCGAGCTCGTAGGCGTCCTGGAGGAACCGGTCGATGAGCACCGGGTGCTGCCGCGAGACCCTCACCGCCTCCTTCATGTATCCCTCCAGTTCCACCTGGTCGTGGACGATCTCCATCGCCCTGCCGCCGAGGACGTAACTGGGCCTGACGAGCACGGGGTAGCCGATCTCCTCGGCGATGGCCCTGGCCTGGTCCTCGGAGTAGGCCGAACTGTTCGGTGCCGAGGGTATGTGGAGCCTGTCCAGGAGGACGCTGAAGCGGTCCCGGTCCTCAGCGACGTCCATGGCGTCGGGCGACGTCCCCAGGACCCGTGTCGGAAGTCCGAGCCGCCTGATCTCGTTCTCGATCGGGATGGCGAGGTTGACCGAGTTTTGCCCGCCGAACTGGACCATCACGCCGTAATACTCGTCGTTTTTCAGGATGTTCATGACGTCTTCGAGCTGCATCGGCTCGAAGAAGAGCAGGTCCGAGGTGTCGAAGTCGGTGGAGACGGTTTCGGGGTTGTTGTTGACGATGTGAACGAGCACGCCCTCTTCCCGCGCCGCCTTCACCGCATGGACGGTGCAGTAGTCGAACTCGATCCCCTGCCCGATCCTGATCGGGCCCGAACCGAGGATGAGCACCTTCCTGCGGCCGTCGTGCACGTCTTCGTTCTCGTCCTCCATGGTGGAGTAGAGATAGGGGGTGTTTGCCGGGAACTCGGCGGCGCAGGTGTCGACCATCTTGTAGGTCACTTTCCCGCCCTGCCGGTCGACCTCATCCGCCGAAAGGCCGGTGAGTTCGGCGATCTCTGTTGTGGAGAAGCCGAAGCGCCTGGCCGTCCTGATGTCGCCCTCCTCGCAGTTCTCCCTGAGTTTCTTCTCGATCTCGACGATGTGCCGGATCTTCTCCAGGAAGAAGGGGGTGATCTTCGTCATCCCGGCGATCTCCTCGACGGTCATCCCCTGCCTGAAGGCGTCGAAGAGGCAGCCGAACCGTTCGTCGGTCGGGCTTGTCAGGATCATCCTGATCTCGTTGAGGTTGGTGTGCTCGCGCTGGTCGTTGTCCAGGGAGCGGAGCGCCTTTTTGAAGGCCTCTTCAAGGTTACGGCCGATCGCCATCACCTCGCCGGTGGACTTCATGGCAGTCGTCAGGGTCCGGTCGGCGGTCTTGAACTTGTCGAAGGGCCAGCGCGGCACCTTGACGACGACGTAGTCGATCGCCGGCTCGAAGGAGGCCGGCGTCTTGCCGGTGACCGTGTTTGTGATCTCGTCGAGACGGAGGCCGATGGCGATCTTCGCGGCGACCCGTGCGATCGGGTATCCGGTCGCCTTCGAGGCGAGGGCCGAGGAGCGCGAGACGCGGGGGTTCACCTCGATGACGCGGTAGTCGCCGTCCTTGAAGGCGAACTGGATGTTGCAGCCGCCCTGGACGTCGAGCGCCCTGATGATCTTGATCGCAGCCGAGCGCATCATCTGGAACTCGTCGTCCCGCAGGGTCAGGATCGGGGCGACGACGACGCTCTCGCCGGTGTGGACGCCCATCGGGTCGACGTTCTCCATGCCGCAGACGATGATGCAGGTGTCAGCGGCGTCGCGCATCACTTCGAACTCGATCTCCTTCCAGCCCATGACGCTCTCCTCGATGAGCACCTGGTGGATGCGCGAACGGTTGAGGCCCACGTCGACGATGCGTTTCAACTCCTCGGGGGTGTGGGCGATCCCGCCGCCGGCCCCGCCGAGGGTGTATGCCGGGCGGATGATCGCGGGCAGCCCGACCAGTTCGAGGGCACGGTCCAGGTCCTCGATATGTTCGAGGATCATGCTCTTCGGGACGGGTTCGCCGATCGCGGTCATCAGGTCCTTGAACTTCTCCCGGTCCTCGCCCTGGTAGATCGCTTCTAAGGGTGTGCCCAGGATCTCGACGTCCTTGAGCGCCCCCATCTCGGCGAGTTCTGCGGTCATGTTCAGGCCGGTCTGGCCTCCCATGCCCGAGAGGATACCATCTGGACGCTCTTTTTCGATGATCTTCGCGATGATCCCGGCGTTGATGGGCTCGATATAGATCCGGTCGGCCATCTCGGGATCGGTCTGGATCGTGGCGGGGTTGGAGTTGACCAGCACCACCTCGACGCCCTCTTCACGCAGGGCGCGGCAGGCCTGCGAGCCCGAGAAGTCGAACTCGGCGGCCTGCCCGATCTGGATGGGGCCTGATCCGATGATCAGCGCCTTTTTGATACGGGGGTTTTTCGGCATCAGGCAATCCTCCTGTACATTTCGTCGAAGATGTGACGTTCGGTGTCGTGCGGGCCGCCGTGCGCCTCTGGATGGAACTGGACGCAGAGGACGTTGAGGTCGTCGTTGCAGAACCCCTCGACGCTGCCGTCGTTCACGTTGGTGTAGGCGACCGTGCAGCCCTCGGGGAGGGAATCGCCGTCCACCGCAAAACCGTGGTTCTGGGTGGTGATGTAGATCTGACCGTCGGTGTGGCGCACCGGCTGGTTGGAGCCGCGGTGGCCGAACTTCATCTTATAGGTCTCGCCGTCGAGGGCGAGGGCGCAGATCTGGTTGCCCATACAGATCCCGAAGACCGGCAGTTTGCCGATGAAGTGCTTTGCCGCAGCGATGGCGTCGGTGGCGCGTTTGGGATCGCCCGGGCCGTTGGTGATGAATATCGCCTCGGGTTCGTAGGACTCGATCTCAGAGGGCTTCGCGTTGTGCGGGAAGATGTGCAGGTCGGCACCCCGCTTGCGCAGGCTGATCGCGATGTTCTTCTTGATCCCGAGGTCGATCACGGCGATCCTCTTGCCCTTCCCGGGGATGCGGTAGGACTCCTTGCACGAGACCTGCGCGATCAGGTCCTGCTCGCTGATGTTCTGAACGGCGCGGGCCATCCGCACCGCTTCCTCGCCGTCGTCGCTGCCGACGATAAGCGCCGCGCGCATCGTCCCGTGCTCTCGTGTCTTGATGGTGAGCTTCCTGGTGTCGACGCCCGATATCCCCAAAAGCCCGTTTTTCTCAAAAAAGTCGATGATTGATGGATTTGCCGATGGTGTGGTGCACACCTCCCGGGCAACACAACCGAGGGCATGCACCGTTGGACTCTGAAAATTCTGTCCGTCTACGCCATAATTGCCGATAAGCGGGAAGGTGAACATGAGGAGCTGACCCGCATAACTGGGGTCGGTGAGCGCCTCCATGTATCCGGTCATCTGGGTGGAAAAGACCAGTTCGCCGGAACTGGACCCTTCAGCACCGAATCCTTCTCCCACAATAAATTCGCCGTCTTCAAGACCCAGAACCGCCTTCATGAATTACCATAGTTATTGCGCCACGAACCTTTTTAACGATACTGACCGTGCCGGTCAGGCCCCCTCACAAAATCTTATATCTCAGGCCAGCCTTAAATCGGCCGGAGGAAGAGAATGCATGGCGCCTGGACCGTACGTTCGGCCGAGATCACGGTAGAGGGGCAGCCCGGTGAGCTGGTGCTGCTCTATGAAGACTTCAGCGATGCCTGTCCCGGAATGGGGCGATACACCATCGAGTTTCGGAGGGGTGGAGAGGTGCTGTACACCTATCACACCAACACCCACGAATACCCGCCGGGAAGCCCGCAGAGCGCGGAGAGCGTGGCCCTGACGACTTTTTCCCTCCTCGCAAACGCCCTGCCCGAGCGGCCCGACACCTTTCTTCTCCACCCGCCCGAACCGCGCGTGCGGCCTGCTCCCGCGGAACCCCGCGAAGGCGCACTCATCATTCTGGGCAGCCCGCGCCGCCACGGCAACACCGCCACTCTTGCCGGGTGGGCTGCGGACGCCTGCGCCGCTGCCGGTCTTGGCACTACATTTGTATATCCGGACGAGCGTGCGATCGGCCACTGCACCGCCTGTTACCGCTGTTTCAATACAGGGCGGTGCGTGATCGAGGACGATATGGACGGGGTGATCAGGGCGATCGAGGCGGCGCGCCTGATCGTCGTCTGCACCCCGGTCGCCGCCGGCACGGTTTCTGCAGCCTTAAAAGACCTCATCGACCGCTCCCTCTCTCTTGCCGCTGCCCGGGCGCTCTCGGGTCAGACCCCGGTGCAGTGGGGTCTTCTCTGTTCGGCCGGCGTCGAGGACTTCACCTGCGTCTACCGGGTGGTCCACGCCTTTTTCACCCGCCTCGGCATACGCCCGCTCGGCAACGTCCTTGTGCCTGACGTGGACGAGGTGACCGATCTCCGCGCCGATCCGGATCGGGAGAAGGATCTGCGGGACCAGATGGGTGCGCTGCTCGCCACCATGGCCCTGCCAGATAACAAACCCTGATATTTTCCCGGCCCCAACCTTTCTCCATGGCAGAATATGCTGAGATCGAGGTGATCGGGTTTTCCTATGGGTCGTGCAGCCCTTTCCCCTGCAACGAGGACCGTTCCTGCGGCCTTGTTGCGTGCTGCCCGACGGAAAAACTGGTCGAAGCGGTAAAAGCCCTTGAAGAGGCGCTCGCTCTGGAGTATGGCGGGAAGGTCGGCGTAAAATTCACCCTGCTCGATGACGGCGTTCCCGATTATGTCAGGGCGATCGTCGAGAAGCACCACCCGCCCCTTCCGATCATCCTTGTCAACGGCAAGGTCACGCCGATCGGGCGGATCTCTCTTCCGCAGATAAAAAAAGAGATCGAGGCTGTCCTCGATTAAGCAATTTTTTCGAGTTTTCCGGTTTCAAGGTCGAAATACATGCCGTGCGCCGCGACCTTTCCGCTCCGTTCTGCTTCGCGGACGATCGGATAGGTCCTGAGGTTCTTCAACTGGAGTTTCACGTTCTCCTCCTCAAGCCTGCGCCGCCACTCTTTCTGGGCCGCGGGATCGGCTGGCTTTGGCATTTCCCGCTCGAGCTCCGAGCGGGCCTGGCTGGCATTGGAGAGCCAGAGCGGGATATAGGCTTCGTCTGACTCCTTGTCTGCCGAAAGGGCCTTAATTGCCCCGCAGTCCGAGTGGCCGCAGATCACAATGTCGGCCACCTTAAGGTGCTTGATGGCGTATTCGAGGATTGTAGCAAAGTTCCAGTCGCCGACCCGAACGATGTTGCCGATGTTGCGGTGGACGAAGATCTCGCCGGACTTTGCCCCGCTTATCCGCTCGGGGGCGACCCTGGAATCTGAGCATCCGATCCAGAGCACGGTGGGGCTCTGGCCCGATGCAAGTGCGCGGTAATAGTCACGGTTTTCGGTGAAATCGCCCTTGATAAACTCTTTGTTGCCTTCAAGAATATGGTCAATCATATCAGATCCTCTCTGATCCACCCGCTACGGGCAGACCACAGGAGAGAAATGGATTGAAGAGGATTTTAATCCTCCGAAAAAATGTTCGACTCAGCGCTGGACCGCGCCGATGTCGGCACCGCCGACGGTTGCCGCATAGCGTTTGAGGATCCCGGTGATCTCGCGCTCTTCTGGCGTCCACGCCGCCCTGCGTTCTGCCAGAACCTTCTCATCGACGATCAGGTCGATCCTTTTTTCGAAGAGGTCGACGGCGATCAGGTCGCCGTCCAGGACGAGCCCGATCGGGCCGCCGGCCGCCGCCTCTGGGGCCACATGCCCGATGCACGGCCCGCGCGTCCCGCCGGAGAACCGGCCGTCGGTGACGAGCACCACCCGATGGTAGCCGAGGCCGACGAGGGCCGAGGTCGGCGAGAGCATCTCTGGCATGCCCGGACCCCCTTTCGGCCCTTCGTACCGGATCACGACGACATCGCCCTCGTTGATCTCGCGGCCCAGGATCGCCTTCATCGCCTCGTCCTCCCCGTCGAAGACGCGTGCAGGGCCGGTGTGCCGCCACATCGCCTCGTCGACGGCAGAACACTTGATCACGGACCCCAGAGGTGCAAGGCTGCCTTTGAGGATCTTCAGCCCGCCGGCGGCGTGGACCGGGTCGGAGACCGGCCTGATCACGGCGGGGTCGAGCACCCGCGCTGCCGCGGCGATCTCCCTGATGCTCCTGCCCGAGACGGTGGGAGCGTCTTCGATCAGGTCGATGAGTTCGTGGAGCACGGCAGGGATCCCGCCGGCCCGGTGGAGGGCGACCATCGGATGGGGGCCGCCGGGCTGCATGTGGCTGATGTGCGGGACAGTCTCGCCGATGGCGTTGAAGTCGTCCAGCACCAGGGGCACGCCGGCCTCGGTGGCGATCGCCATCAGGTGGAGGACGGTGTTGGTCGAACCGCCGAGAGCCATGTCAACCCTGACCGCATTCTTCAGGGCGGCGTGGGTGATGATCTCCCGGACTGTTCTGCCCTCCCGAACAAGCCTGAGCACCGCCTCGCCGCTCTCGTAGGCGATCCTGAGTTTTCCGGCGTCGACCGCGGGCATCGCCGCACACCCGGGCAGGGACATGCCCATCGCCTCGGTCATGCAGGCCATCGTGTTTGCCGTGTACAGCCCCTGGCAGCTCCCGCAGCCCGGCATGGCGGCGCATTCGAGGTCATGGAGCTCTACCTCGCTCATCGTACCGGCCGCCACCTTCCCGACACCTTCGAAGACGTCGGTCAGGGAGAGGTCTTTTCCGCCGAGGCTTCCCGGGAGCATCGGGCCGCCGGTGACGACGATCGCCGGGATGTTGCAGCGCGCCGCCGCCATCAGCATGCCCGGGACGATCTTGTCGCAGGTGCCGACGCAGACGAGGCCGTCGAAGCGGTGGGCGTGAACCATCAGTTCGATGGCGTCGGCGATGTTCTCCCGCGACGGCAGGGAGTAGCGCATCCCGGTATGGCCCATAGCGATCCCGTCGCAGATCCCGATGACGCCGAACTCGAAGGGAACGCCTCCCCCGGCCGCAATGCCCTCCTTTACCCGTTCGGTGAGGGAGCGAAGGTTAAGGTGGCCGGGGACGATGGTGTTGTAGGCGTTTGCGATGCCGATAAACGGCCGGTCCATTTCGCCGTCGGTGACCCCGAGAGAGCGCAGGAGCGACCTGTTCGGCGCCCTGGCATATCCTTTCTTGACGAGATCGCTTCTCATACTATCCAGAAAAAGGGGAACAGGAGAGTATAAGAAACCTCGCTATCCGTGGCGCAGTCCCTGTCTGAGCACCCAGTCGTACGGGATCTCCGGGGTGTCGGGCGGGAGGCGGTACTCGTCTGGCCGCTCGTAGTTGTAGGCCTCGGTGGGAACAGAGACCACGATCGACTCTTTTTCAGAGATGCATTTCCAGCCGTGGTAGACGCCGGGCGGGATGGTGACGAGCATGGGGTTGTGCTCCCCGATGAAGAACTCGTTTGTCTCGCCGTGGGTGGGGGAATGCTCCCGTGCGTCATACAGCGCAACCTTGATCATCCCGGAGAGGCAGCAGACGTTATCGGTCTGGATCTTGTGGTAGTGCCATGCCTTTACAACGCCCGGGTAGTTGGTGGTCATGTAGACCTGCCCGAATTTCTTGAATATCTGATCATCGCAGCGGAGGATCTCCATCAGCCGCCCCCGCTCGTCAGGGATCACCCGCAGGGTTTTCGTTTGAACGCCGTCTATCATCTTTCTTCTCCGGGCAGGGGGTTCTGCCCATGGGTCAGGGATACGCGACAGCATATAAGGGTATCCGTTTCCCTGACCTTTTCGGCCCTGCTCTGCGTTTCCGGCGATGCCTATATGCCTGCTCTCATGCAGGTGACGCCGCCGCCCATTTCGGATATTGCAAAACTTTATATATTATCCCCCTGAGAAAGCCCCGCAATGTATCGGGGGGAAGAGAGGAGCGACCGCATCCGGGTCGGCATCGTCGGGACCGGATTTATTGCACGAGGATTGATGATGGCCCTGGAGGGGCAGACCGACCTCGCATTGGGGCCGGTGCTGACCCGCCGGCCCATGCTCGGCGGATCCGGGCTGCCGACCGGCATAACGGCGGTGAACGATGTCACCGACCTGATCGAGGGCTCTGATATCGTCGTCGAGTGTTCGGGCGACGTGATCCACGCCACTGCCGTGATCGAGGAGGTGATGGCGGCCTCCATCCCGGTCGTCACGATGGACGCCGAGGTGCAGGTGACCACCGGGTCTCATTTCGCTCGAAAAGGTCTCTTCACCGAGGCCGAGGGCGACCAGCCCGGGTGCCTTGCCGCACTGCGGGAAGAGGCCGTCCAGATGGGCTTTCTTCCCCTGGTCTACGGGAACATCAAGGGTTTCCTCAACCATAACCCGGTCCCGGACGAGATGGCCTTCTGGGCGAAGAAGCAGGGGATCAGCCTGGACAAGGTGACGGCGTTCACCGACGGCACCAAGGTCCAGATCGAGCAGGCGCTGGTGGCAAATGGGCTTGGCGCCGGGATCCTCAGGCCCGGGCTCCTCGGCCCGGCGACGCCAGACCTGACGGCCGGGGCCGAACTCCTTGCCGCCGGGGCGGTCAGTCTCGGCCGTCCGGTGAGCGATTATGTCCTCTCGCCTGGCGCCCCTGCGGGCGTCTTCATCGCCGCCCGCCATGACGAGCGGTTCAGGGACTACCTCAGGTATTACAAGATGGGAGAGGGTCCGGTCTATACGCTGGTGCGGAACTTCCACCTCTGCAACCTGGAGATCGCAAAGACGGTCAGGCGCGTGGTTTCAGGCGGGGGCGTCCTGCTCAACAACGGCACCCGGCCGGCGGTCTCGGTGGCGGCGATCGCAAAGACCGATCTCGAACCCGGTCAGCGGATCGAGCGCGGCATCGGGAGCTTTGTAGTCCGGGGGATCTGTGTGCCGATCGCCGACTGCCCTGACCACGTCCCGATCGGGCTGATCTACGATGCCGTGGTAAAAAGAAGGGTGGCGGCCGGATCAGTCCTGACCATGGACGACCTCGACCTGCCCGAGAGCCTCGCCCTCGATATCTGGACGGATATTCAGGGGCGAAAGAGCGTCGTCCCGTCGTAAAGGCTGACGACGTCGCCGATAACGATGACGGCGGGCGGTCTGACGCTCTGCGCCCGGGCGATCCCGGCGATGTCGTCGAGCGTGCCGACGGTCACGCGCTGGTCAGGGCGCATCCCGCGCTCGATGATGGCGACCGGGGTCTTCGGGCTGCGGCCGTTTTCCACGAGGGCAGTGGCGATCTGCGGGAGATTTTTCACTCCCATCAGCACGACGATCGTGCCGCGGCTCTGCCCCAGCAGCCGCCAGTCAAGGGCCGACTCACCCTTCGTCGGGTCTTCGTGGCCGGTGATGACGGTCACCTGCGAGGCGAAGCGCCGGTGGGTCACCGGGATGCCGACCGCCTCGGGGACGGCGATCGCCGAGGTGATGCCGGGCACCACGGCGACCTCGATCCCCGCGGCCCGCAGACTCTCCATCTCCTCGCCGCCGCGCCCGAAGAGGAAAGAATCGCCGCCTTTCAGCCTGACGACGTTCTTTCCCTCCTTCGCGCGCGCGATCATCAGCGCCTCGATCTCGTCCTGCTCCAGTGTGTGGTCGCCGCCGTGTTTTCCGCAGTCGACAAGTTCGGCCCCTTTCGGGAGGGTGGCGAGGATCTCCTCGCCCGGCAGCTGGTCGTAGAGCACGACCTCTGCCGCCTCGATCGCCTCTCTTCCCCTGGGGGCGAGGAGACCGATCGATCCCGGCCCTGATCCGACCAGGGTGACCTTTCCGCTCATGGTGCAATCCCCAGCTGGCGGTAGGCGTCTTTTATCAGGTCGATCGCATCGTTGCGGAGTCTCTGACCGCAGGCCCGCGCCTCTTCGGGCGTGGCGATATCGTCCTCGATCCGCACGTCGCGGCTCCCGTCGAGGGCCAGGATCTCGGCGATGACGTGGCCGTCCCTGCAATAGATCCCCTGCGGGGTGAAACAGCCGCCGCCCACCTCTTCCATGATGATCCGCTCGATCCCGACGTCCATGCGGGTCTGGGGATCGTCGAGTTTCCTGATCACGTCGGTGATCTCGGGCATGTTCCTGCAGACCACGGCGATCGCCCCCTGGTTCGGCGAGGGGACGAACTGTGATAAGGGGAGGCGCTGGCCCCGAAGGTGGTAGCCGAGACGGTCGAGTCCGGCCTCGGCGAGGACGATGGCGTCGTACTCGCCTTCCCGCATCTTCTTGATCCTGGTGTCCACGTTGCCGCGGAGCTGTTTCACCGTGATCTCCGGGTCGTGCCTGAGGATCTGCGCCCGCCGCCGCGTCGAGGCGGTGCCCACAATGCCGACGTCGCCGATCTCGCCCTCATACGCGAGGAAGTCGGCCGGCGAGTCGCGGGAGAGGACTGCCCCGGTGGCGACGCCCCGCGGGCGTTTGGCCGGGATGTCCTTCATGCTGTGGACGGCGGCGTCGATCGTCCCCTCGATGATCGCCTCGTCGAGGGCGCGCACGAAGACGCCCTGTCCGCCGATCTCGTGGAGAGGGACGCCCGTCGCCGTGTCCCCTTTCGTCCTGATGACGGCGGTTTCAACCTCGATGCCCATCTTCGTCAGCGCCTTGCAGACCCGTTCGGTCTGGACGAGGGCGAGCTGACTTCCCCGTGTTCCTATTCTGAGAGACATGTGCTGTATGCGTCTGCGATCTGTTCGATGATCTCATCTGTGTGCGCGGCCGAGAGGAAGTTCGTCTCGAACTGCGAGGGCGGGACGAAGATGCCCTTCTTGAGCATCTTCTCCCAGAACCGCCGGAACGCCGCGGTGTCGCTCTCTTTTGCCTCGGCGTAGTTCGTCGGCGCCGCCGGCCTGAAGAAGTACTTGAACATGGAGCCGAGGCGGACAAAGGAGCCGCCGGCCCCGGCGCAGGCCTCCTCGATCCTCCGCGTCCCCGCGTCGAGCCTGGCGTAGATCTCCCGGTTCTCGTGGAGCCAGCCGAGGGCGGCGCTGCCTGCCGCCATCGTGAGGGGGTTTCCGCTGAAGGTGCCGGCCTGGTAGACCGGGCCCTGCGGGGCGACCATCGCCATCAGGTCGCGCCGTCCGCCGAAGGCGCCGATGGGGAGACCGCCGCCGATGATCTTGCCCAGGGTGGTCAGGTCGGGGGTGACGCCGTAGCGCACCTGCGCCCCGCCGATGCCCAGGCGGTAGCCGGTGATCACCTCGTCGAAGATGAGCAGGACATCGTAGTCGAGGGTGAGGGCCCGCACCTCCTGGAGGTAACCGGGTTCGGGGAGGACCGGGCCGACGTTGCCCATCACCGGTTCGATGATCAGGGCGGCGATATCCTCAGAGGAGGAGAGCAGGGCGTCGAGCCCTTCGAGGTCGTTGTAGGCCACCTGGCGGGTGTGCGCCACCAGGTCGGCGACGACGCCGGCTGAGTCCGGGACGCCCATCGTGGTGGCGCCCGACCCGGCCTTGACGAGCACGGCGTCGTGGGCGCCGTGGAAGCCGCCCTCGATCTTGACGATGTCCTGCCGTCCGGTGGCGGCGCGGGCAAGCCTGATCGCCGCCATCGTCGCCTCCGAACCGCTGGATACGAACCTGACCATATCGATCGAGGGGTGATCGGCCGCGATCCGCTCTGCAAGAGCGACCTCCCCGGGACAGGGGGTGCCATAGAGCCAGCCGTCGGCCAGCTGCGCCTCGATCGCCGCCCTGACCGCATCGGGCGCATGGCCCAGGAGCAGGGGGCCGTAGCCCAGGCAGCAGTCGATGAGGCGCTCCCCGTCGAGGGTCTTCAGGTACGCACCCGCAGCCCCGGCGACGTAGAATGGGTAGGGCTGGATCGCCCGCACCGGGCTGGAGACGCCGCCCGGCATCAGGGTTTTTGCCCGTTCGAAGAGTTCACCGCTCTTCATGCAGCCACCTCGCGGCATCTTCGGCATAGTAGGTGATGATCAGGTCGGCCCCGGCCCGCTTGATGCAGGTGAGGGCTTCGAGGGCGCACTTTCTCTCGTCGAGCCAGCCGAGGGCCGAAGCGGCCTTCAGCTGGGCGTACTCGCCCGAGACCTGGTAGGCGGCGACCGGGAGGCCGATCTCCCGTATCTCCGCGAGGACGTCGAGGTAGAGCCCGGCGGGTTTCACCATCAGGATGTCCGCACCCTCGGCGGCGTCCTCCTCTGACTCCAGCAGGGCCTCGCGTGCATTGGCCGGGTCCATCTGGTAGGTGGTCCGGTCGCCGAAGGAGAAGCCTGAGTCTGCCGCCTCCCTGAAGGGGCCGTAGTAGGCGCTCGCGAACTTCGTGGAGTAGGACATGATCGGGACCTCTGCAAACCCTGAACCGTCGAGGGCGGTCCTGATCGCCCCCACCATGCCGTCGAGCATGCAGGAGGGGGCGACGATATCGGCCCCGGCGCGGGCATGCGAGACGGCGATCTTCTGCATCAGGGCGAGCGAGGGGTCGTTGAGCAGGTCCATCCCGCCGCCGCATGTCTCCCCGACGATCCCGCAGTGGCCGTGGTCGGTGTACTCGCAGGCGCAGACGTCGGTGATCACGACGAGGTCGGGACAGGCCTGTTTGATCCCGGCGACGGCCTTCTGGACAACGCCGTCGTCGTCGTAGGCCGAGGTGGCTACGGCGTCTTTCTCCCGCGGGATGCCGAAGACCAGCACCGCCGAAAGCCCGGAACGCTGGAGCCGTTCCGCGACGGCGCCCGCATCCGCGAGCGGGTAGCGGTACTGCCCGGGCATCGAACCGATGGGCACTGCCTCTTCGATCGTCTCGTCGAAAAAGAGCGGCATCACAAGGTCGCTCACTGCCAGCCTCGTTTCTTTGAAGAGGGGCTGGAGGGTTCGTTTTCTCAGTCGTCTCAGTCTTCTTTCCGGAAACATGATTGGTCACCCCGTGTGATCGCATTTACCAGACGTTCGGCCTCTTCGATCCGGCCGTTCTGGGCGCAGGCCCTGATCGAGTAGGTCGCATCGATGAGGAGTTTTTTCGTCAGCACCCTTGTCAGGTCGTCGATGACGGCGGCGGTCTCGGGGCTGCACCCCTGCAGCCGCGCGCAGGCGCGGTCGCGTTCCCTGAGCCTGATCGCCTCGGCCCACGTGAAGAGGCCGCCGAGCACCTCGTCGGCCGACGCTCCGTTGAGCATGGTGATGAACCGGTCGATCTCGGCCTCTATGTGCGCTTCTGCCCGCGCCGCCTCTTCCCGCCGGGCCTCCATATTGTGCTCGTTGACGTCCCTGAGGTTGTCGATGGTGAAGAGGTTCACCCCGTCGACCTCGCCCGCCCCCTCCTCGACGTCGCGCGGCTGGGCGATGTCGATGAGGACGAGGGGGCGCGGGTGGCCGTCGAGGGGCCAGCACCGCCCTTTCATCACGTCGGCAAGGATCTCCTTTGTGATCACCGGGTGCGGGGCCGAGGTGCAGGTGATCACGACGTCTGAGAGGGTGAAGTAGCGTCGAAGCTCGTTGAAGTGGACCGCTTTGCCGCCGATCTTCCCGGCGAGCATGACGGCCCGTTCATAGGTGCGGTTTGCGACATAGATGGCGGTCAGGTTCTTTGCGGCGAGCGCCTGCGCCACGAGCATTCCCATCTCGCCGCTGCCGATGACGAGAATGTGCCGCCCTTTGAGGGTGGTGAGGAGGTTTTCGGCGAGTGCCACGGCGGCCGAACCGATGGAGACCGAGCCGCGGTTGATCTTTGTCTGTTTTCTCACCTCGATTCCGACGTGCACCGCCTTTTTCATGCAGAGGTCGATGACCTGGCTGCAGGCGCCGGCCTCCTGCGAGGCGGCCCAGGCGCGCTTCAGCTGGCCCAGGATCTGGTCTTCGCCGACGATCATCGAGTCGATGCCGGCGGCGACCTGCAGCAGGTGGCGGAGGACGTCGACGCCCTCCCTGATCTCGAATTTCTCCCGCCCCTGCTCATGAAGAAAGTCGGTGAGCGAGGCGGCGCTCCCCTGGACGAGCACCTCGATCCTGTTGCAGGTCTGGAGGAGGAGCACTCCCCTGAAGCGCTCCCGCGCCGCCATCAAAAACGCCTGTTCGTCGGGAAACCTGAACGCTTCAAGGTCTGAAAGCCCTGCCGTATGGTGGCTGAGGCCGGCCATCGCCAGGTCAGTACGGAGTATCTTTTCCACTGATATACCGCTCCCATATTCTCTGGTATGCCCGTTCTTCGCCCTCCGAGAGCCAGGACCAGGCATCGGGGTCGCGAAGGACGGCCCGCAGGATCCGCTGCCGTTCTTCCTGCGACCCGACGCACTCCTTTACGTCTTCCCTGAGGCGCGCCTGGACGCCGATCATCGCATCGAGGTGGGGAAACGCCGCCTCCAGGTGCTCGCGCAGGAAGCGGGGGATTGCAGGGCTCGCCCCGCCGGTGCTGATCGCGAGGAGGTAGCGCTCCCCCCGGATCACCGAGGGGACGAGGACGTCGCCCGCCTCCCCGTCGGCGTTGTTGAAGAGGGCGCCTGCGGACCTGGCCGCCCGCCCGATCCGGTCGTTTAAGTCCGGGTCTGAGGTTGCGGCGACGACGAGGAAGGCGTCCCCGATCAGGCTCTCAAGGGCGGATTCGTCCATGCTCGCGCACTCCACTTCGATGCGTTCGATGCCCGGGCTCAAGAGCGCCGGCAGAAACGATCTGCTGATGACGGTGACCCGGGCCTCCCCGGAGAAGAAGGCTGCTTTACGCGCCCCCACGGCGCCGCCGCCGAATATGACGACGCGTCGGGCTGCAAGGTCGATCATCAGCGGTATCATCACTGATCTGTGGGCGGCGGGCGTACTTTAAGATTCTGTATCACTTCTGTGGGGTGTTTGTAGCACCCGCCCGCCGCCCCCGGCTATATATCTCTCCTCTTCCCATGCATGGGCATGAGCTCTGGTATCCATGCCCTCACCGCCATCGACGGTGCGGTATCTCACACAAAATCACTCCTCTGGCCTTTCAGGGCCGGGGTGTGGCTGAGGCTTGCGGTGATCGCCCTCTTCGTCGGCGGATTCGGGGGCGGGTTCAATTTCTTCTCGTTCCCTGACGGCGGGGGGCACGCGGGATCGGGGATGCCGGTGGACCTCTTCGCGCCGGGCCTGGGCGTTGCCTTCCTCCTCATCGGGATCATCCTCATCCTCGCCCTGGTCTTCGGGATCATCGGGTCGATCTTCCAGTTCGTCTTCGTCGACTGCCTGGCCTCGGGCGAGGTCTCGCTCTCGCGCACCTTCGGGATGCGGAGCGGCAAGGGCCTGCGGCTCTTTCTCTTCCAGGTCGTCTTCGCCCTCCTGATGGTGGCGGCGATGATCGTCGCCCTGCTGGCCGTCTTCCTCCCGGTGCAGGGGATGGGTGCGCCCAACCTCCTCGCCCTCATCGTCCTGGTCCCGGCGGCGGTGCTGATCCTGGTGTGCGTCGGCGTCGTGCTGATGCTCACCACCGACTTCGTCGTCCCGGTGATGATCCGCTCGGACTGCGGGGTCATCGAGGGGTGGCGGCACGCCTGGGCTTTCATCCGCCCCGACCTGGTGAACGCCGCCGCGTACGTCGTCTTCAAGTTCCTGCTTGCGATCGTGCTCGGGCTCATTGCCCTGGTCCTCGCCCTCGTCGCCGCGGCCGTCATCGCCGTCCCGCTCGTGGCCGTCGGCGTGGTCGCCGGGATCGCCCTGGGGGATGCGGCGGTGCCGGTGTACCTCCTGCTCCTCCTCATCGGGATCATCGTCGCCGTCCCGGTGCTCCTGCTGGTGCAGGTGCCGTTCGCGACCTTCCTCAGGTACTACAGCCTGGGCGTTCTCGCCCGGTTTTCGGCCGAATACGACCTTCTGAAAAGCCCGGCAGAGACCGGCGCGGTTCAGGCCTGATCGTGCCGGGCGCCTGCGCGGCCATGCGCTCCCGCCCCCACTCCGGGCGGGCCTGCCGCGCCGGTCGGCGTGCGGCGGGGAGCGCCGCAGCGGACGGGTGGATTCCTGATTATTTTCCTTTTTTCGTTGAATTGTCGGGTTAAATCTGGTTTTTTCTTCGCCGGGATCGGTCGCCGATCGGTTCGATCCTGCCGGCCGGTGTGGTGCCGGTGCCCTCTTTCAGGCCGTCAGGGGGCAGGTGCGGGGTATCGCCGACCATACTGACCCCCCTGAGTCTGGAAAATGCTTATATGTGAGAAGTGCGAATATTGTAGAGCGCTGCGGTAAAATGCAGAGCGCCGATAGTGTAGTGGTTATCACTAGGCGTTGCCAACGCCTAAACCCGGGTTCGAGTCCCGGTCGGCGCACTTCTTCTTTGTGATCTCTGTTTGAGATGGTTCGTTTTGTGTGATGTGTTCGGGGGACGGCAGGTGCTGTTAGGGTAATTTTCTCCTGTGGCTGCTGGTTCTGTGCTCTTTCCTGTTGAGGTGTGGAATATCTGTGGATCCGCATCCTTTCACCCGCCTTCTTCGCGGATAAAAGTGGTTATTACCCCCCTGGCGCAAAGACTACCCCATGGAAGTCACCCTCCCCCAGCTCAGGAATCTCCTCTACCCCATGGAGTGGTTCTTTCGGTTCTCCATCCTCAGCTTCGTGGTCTGGCTCGCCCAGCCGCTCTATCCCGGCAACTACATCGCCTACTCGATCGCCCTCTATGTCCTCTGGTTCCTGATCCTGGTGATGTTCGCCTGGCAGATCGTGATCACCGCCCGTTTCCTCCGCGGATACGGGGCTGAACAGGAACCGACCGACTGAACGCACGTCGCTCCTCTCCCGGCGGCGCCTTGGCTCAGGGCGGGTGCTGATCTCTCCGCCGTCTTTGGGACGACCTGCACGGGCCGGATCGACCGGGCGTCAGTCCTTCCTGTAGCCCGCCACCGCCGTCCCGCTGTACTGGATGGCGTGCCCTTTCAGCGCCTCTTTCAACTCCGCCCCCCCGGCACCGCCCGGGAGATCGAGCGGCCCATCGGTCCCGTAGATATTGAAGTAATACTCATGGGCCGATCCCTTCGGCAGGCAGGGCCCGCTGTAGCCGGTCTTCCCGAGGTCGTTTCTTCCCTGGCGTGCCGCGATGGGAGCGTGCACCTCGGCTGTTTTCGGGATCCCCGCGGGTACGACATCGGTCGCTTTGATGTTCCAGATCAACCAGTGATCGACCTTTGCGCCCGGGTCGGTCAGGATGATCGCAAAATATGGCGACTTCAATCCCGAGATCCGGATCTCGGGTGAACTGTCCTCGCCGTCGCAGGTGTGCTGCTCCGGGAAGGTGGTGAAGCCAATCTCTATAACCGGGTTGTCCATTCGTTTTCCCCCCGGGTCAATATGCAGATATTCTATCGTATAAGTGTATTGTGCTGGATCCGATTATTGGTTATAATTCTCGATTATTGGAGATATGGGCATTATGTCTGGTTTTTGTGGTGCCGGTTCCCTGGAAAAGAGTGAGAATATCGATCGGCACGCTCCTGGCTATCAATGGCTTTTTATTGGGGAGAATATTGATTCGCCGGATCATTGTCGGGATCCTTGCGTTCCGTACTGCCTTACCTTTTTTTCTTCAGGTCCCCGACGAACTTCCGCACCGCCGTCACCCCGGCCACCATATCGGGCGCCGCCTCGTTCACGAACGCCACCTCGTCAAGGCTCGTCATCGGCCGCTCCCGCCGGTAGAGGTCGAGCGCCGCCGCCCCGTCGTAGTCCACGCAGGCGATCCGTGCGGCGAAATGGTCCCGCGGGAGCATGATCGCATCGCCGCTCAGGGTGGCGACATGGTAGGGGTGGGCGAGCAGGGCGGCGGAGAGACCGTTCGCCTCCGCGATATCGGCCCGGCCGAGGCGGTCGGTGAGGGCGTTGAAGTCGGCCAGGAAATAAAACCCGCCCTCGGGCTTCGTCGCCGCCACCCCCTCGATCATCGCGAACGCCCGGCTCATGTACCGGCACATGATCCCGTGGATCGCCCTGATCGTCCTGATGTACTCCTCGATCTCGAGGTTCGGCGAGTAGGCGGTCACTGCCGCCACCTGCACCGGCGTCGAGACCGCGGTGTAGATCGTCGCCGCGATCGCCGTCATGTCGGCGATCAGGTCCTCCGGGCCGCTTTCGGGCAGGACACAGACGCCGAGACGGTATCCCGCGGCCGACCGGTCCTTCGAGAGCCCGCCGGTCACGAAGGTCCCCTCAGGGTACACCGCCGCCATCGAGGTGAAGTGCTCGAAGGTGTAGGTGGTGAGGGCGTAGATCTCGTCGGCGAGGACGAGACAGCCGTACTCCCGGCAGACCGCCGCGATCTCCTCGAGTTCGCGGCGGGAGTACAGGGCGCCGGTCGGGTTGTTCGGGTTATTAAGGATCAGGATATGGCGCCGGTCCGGGTCGGCGGCGAGCACCGCTCTGAGCGCCTCCGGGTCGATCCGGTATCCCCGCTCCCGCTCTGGCGGGAGGGTGAGATATGGCCTGCCGATCAGTCTTAGAATGGGCGCATACCCCACCCATGAGGGCGACGGGATGATCGGGACTGCATCGAGCGATGAAAAGAGGATGGCGATCACCTCTTTCGTCCCGTTTCCGACGAAGACCCGGTCGGGATCTGCAACAAGTCCGAAGTGCCGCCGGTAAAATGCAGCGACGGCCGTCCGCAGGGGTTCGATGCCCGCCGCCTCTGCATATTCGCCGTGGACCGCTCCCTGTGCGAGCGCCTTCGCCAGCGCCGGCGGCACCGGAAAGGGCGACTGCCCGAGGGCGAAGTTGTAATACCGTTCGTTGCAGCCCGCAAGGCTGCATGCCCTCCTCTGCCTGGCGATCATCTGCCCGATCCTCAGGTTTTCGGGCATGGTGAGCGCATCGATATGCGGTTCTGTCCGTAGTGCAAAGACCTGTTCCATCGCTGCCGTCCCCCTCTCTGACAGTCACCCTGCAGGGTGACTCTATAAAAAAGTATGGGCTCCCTCAGAACCGCTTCGGGTCGGTCTCCACGTCCACGATCGCCGGTCGCCCGCTTTCCAGGGCATTTACTATGGCAGGAGCCAGTTCGGCGGGCCTCTCCACCGAAAACCCCTCGCCGCCGCATGCCCGTGCATATGCCGCAAAATCCGGGTTGTGCAGTTCGGTCCCGAAGTTCGGGTAGTTCTCCACCCGCTGCTCGACGCGGATCATCCCCAGTTCGTGGTTGTTGAGCACCACGACCGTCATCGGCAGGTCGTACTTCACCGCCGTCAAAAACTCCGCCATCGCCATCGAAAACCCGCCGTCGCCGGTGATGCAGACCGCCGGCCGATCAGGATAGGCGATCTTCGCCGCGATCGCCGCCGGCATCGCAAACCCCATCGTCGCCAGATATCCCGACATCGCGAACTTCTGCCCGGGCCGCATCCTGAAGTTCCGCCCGAACCACCACCCGTTCTCCCCGACATCGACGGTGATGACGGCGTCGTCGGGTAAAATCTTGGAGAGCACCTGCATGATGAACGGGGGCCTGATCGGCACCGCATCAGCATCTGCCTCCCGGTCGATCTGCGCCCTCCATGCCGCCCGGTCCCGTGCGACCGCCTCCTTCCTCGCCCCATCCTCACGCCGCTCCAGGCGCTCGAGGAGGCGGGGCAGCACCAGCCCGCAGTCTCCCCAGAGCGAGACGGTCTCTGCGTGCCGCCCGAGTTTGATCGGGTCGAGGTCCACCTGGACGAGCGGTTTTCCTCCCGGGACGTTCGTCTGCTTCGAGAACCCCACCCCGAAGGCGAGGAGGAGATCGGCCTCTTCGGCCCTCCTCCGTGCCTGCGCCGATCCCACCGAACCCAGGATGCCCAGGTGCCAGGGGTCATCCCCGGGGATCAGTCCCTTCGCCCTGAAGGTGGTGAGGATCGGGGCGGCGATCCGCTCCCCGATGGCGCGGACCGCCGGGATGGCGTCGCGAGCGCCCCACCCCGCGATGATCACCGGCCTTTCTGCCCTGTTCACGGCCTCTGCCGCCCGGTCGATCCCGGCGTTTGAGGGTGCGATCTCCCTGGACGGCGGCATCCCCTCGGCCGCGCAGCAGGCCGGATCGACCACCTCCTTCTGGACGTCGTTCGGGATCGAGAGCTGGGCGACGCCGCGGTGGACGATCGCGTGGCGCATCGCGGCATCGACCAGGCGGACCGCCATCGTCTTCTCGTGCAGGGTGTTGTTATAGACCGTCACCGGCCGGAAAAAGGCGTCCTGATCGATCTCCTGGAACCCGCCCGGCCCGGCGTACTGCGCCTCCACCTGACCGTTGAGGGATATCACCGATGCCCGGTCCTCTTTTGCGTCGTACAGCCCGGTGGCAAGATTCGTCGCACCGGGCCCGGCGATCGTGACGCAGGCGGCGACCCGTCCGGAGAGCTTGTGGTAGGCGGACGCCGCCATCGCCGCAGTCTCCTCGTGGCGGACCTGAAAAAAGCGTATCTCCGGATGTTTCCTGACGGCGTCGATGACGCCCAGCGACGAGGTGCCGGGAATCCCGAAGACGACACCCACGCCCCACCTGACGAGTTCCCCGATGATTACGTCGGCGACCGTCTGCCCGTCCCTGGCGCCTTCCCCTGAAGAATGACTATCCTCTGACATGATCCCCCTCTATCGAAGGGGGATCGACCCCATACTATATCTCTATTGTTCAGCCCCGGCGTCGGCGTAGCGGTAGCCCCCGGCCGGGACGACGATCTCGAACCGGGCGCCTTTCCCTGCCTCGCCTGTCTCCCTGATGGCGATCCCGGTGATCATCAGGATCTCGCGTATGAGGAAGAGCCCGAGGCCGGTGTTTTTCCCGACGTTCCTGGCAAATAATTTTCCTTTCAGGTCCGGGTCCACGCCCTTTCCGTCGTCCTCTATCCAGAGGATGCCGCCCTCGCCGGCAGGGGTAAACCCGATCCTGATCGCCGTCACCCCGCCGCCGTGCCTGACCGCATTCTCAAAGAGGTTGTAGAATACCTTTCCAAAGAGGGGGTCTGCATAGACCTCCAGGCGGCCGAGATCGATCGAGAGGCCGATGTTGTTGAACCTGACGATCCGGGCCGACTGCCGCGCCACCGCCTCGACGCCCTGCCAGACTGGCGCCTTCACCCCGAGGCTCTGGTAGTCCCTGGCAATGGCGATCTGCTCATCGATCATCTCCGAGGCGCTGATGATCCGTTCGGTATAGACCCGTTCGTCAGAGCCCTCAGGTGTGATGTCCACCAGCAGACCGGCGTAGCCCCTGATCACGCCGAGATGGTTTTTGATGTCGTGCTGGGTGATCTCTGAGAGGATGGAGAGTTTCGTGTGCGCCGAGACGAGGGCGTCCTCGGTCTGCTTTAGTTGAGAGATATCGCGGACGATCAGGGTGTGGCCGATGGTGCGTGATCGGCGATCGGTGACCGGGGCGATCCGCAGTTCATAGTGCTGCAATCCCCCTCCGCTCTGTTTTATGCTTCGTATGTAGGTTCTCTCCTCATCCCCGTTGTAGCCGGCGATGAGTTCGGGGAAACGGTTTATAATCTCTGCCGCAGGTTTGTTCAGTATCGACGGGGCGGTTTTTCCGATGATTTCCTCCCCTCTGCGGTTGATCTCGACGATCCGGTAGGCGGGATCGAGGACGAGGATGCCGTCGGTGAGGCCGTTGAGCAACCGCTCCTTCAACACTGGCATATCGCCGAAGAGGTGAAATCTGAACGCCCCGGCGAAGACAGAGAGGACGGCGAGCATGATGATGAAGGGAAGGGCGGTGCCGGCCTCCGCCGCCGGCGAGAGGGTGGCCACCCAGGGGATGAGCGCACCCATCAGCACAAGGCCGATCTGCTGCCGGTAGACAGCCGGGGCGTCGAAGAGCATGGAGACGATCAGGAGTATGCTCGCCATGATGGTGAGGTACACATAGCCCAGAAAGATCCCGTACGCCTGCCCTGATACGATCTCGCCGGGCGGGATCACGCCGGTGAAGGCAAGGGCGACAGAGACGGCCGGGATCGCGGCGATGAACGTCACCGTGGTTGGTGTCACGATGTGTTCTTTTCCCGAATACTGGAGGGCGAAGATCAGCCATGCGGGTGGAATGATCGCCGTACCGAGGAATGCCACGGCGGTCCAGAAGGTCTCCCAGTCCTGGCCCAGCGGGAGAATGTTCATCCCGAGCCCGAACGACCAGATCAGGATCCCGCAGATAAATGCGGAGAGCGCCCCTGCTCCAGGGCTGCTCCGCCGTTTCCAGCAGGCAAAGCCGATGGACGCGGAGATGGCAAGCGACGCTGCCATGAAGAGGATGCCCTGGATATATGGATTCGTCATCGATCTGCTGAAGAGTATTCTCTGCAGGAGAGGAAAAAGATTCTCAAATTGCTGAACCGACAGAAAAAAAGAAAAAATTGATGGATATTGAATTACTCCTGCTGAGGTTCCTTCGGCTGCTTCTTGCTTCCCTTCTTTGCCATGGAACTCACCTCCCATCGAGTGAGTTATATCAATGTTCATGTGGGAGGGTGTTTAAAGATTCCGCTCAATTCACCGATAAAATTGCGATTCGCCCGCAAAATGATTATTTTTCTCGACGGGATGGAGTTATTTTTCACCCCCTCGCACCGGTCGAGCGAAAAAGCCCGTAAAGTTCCTGAATTCCGGTCTTATCCTGGTTTTTTCTCGTTTGTGCGGCACCCATGGCTATATCGCTTCGGGCGCCAGACAGATCTCCCATGCACCTGCTCTTCGGGATCGGAAACCCCCTCCGCGGCGACGACGGCGCAGGCAACCATGTCGCCCGCCACCTCTCCGCGGACGGCTGGATGGCCTTTGACTGCGGCACCGCCCCGGAGAATTTCACCGCGGTCGTGCGGCGGGCGCGTCCCGACCTCCTCGTCATCGTCGATGCGGTGGATATGGGTCTCCCTGCCGGCGCTGTCCGCATCGTTCCGCCGGACCGGATCGAGGACTGCGGCATCGGCACCCATACCCTCCCGCTCACCGCCCTCATCTCCTTCATCGGCGATGACGCCGGTGCGGTGATCGTCGTCGGTATTCAGCCGGCGACCCTTGACTCAAAGGAGGAACTCTCGCCCGCCGTCAGGGAGGGGGCAAACGCTCTCGCTGCCCTGATCAGGCAGGGGCGGGTCTGGGAGATCCCGGTGCTGGAAGAATAGGGAGAAAAAAAGGTTTTACTCCACAATCAGGTTATCCGAGTACCGGTCCTCGTCTGCGAGGAGGAACTCAGTGCTCATGTGGAGGGCGTCTTTCGGGCAGGCGTCGTTGCACTGCGAGCAGAAACAACACTGCGTCACATATATCCTCACTTTTTTCGTGCCGGGCAGGAACTCGATCGCGTGCGCCGGGCAGATATTGATGCAGATCTTGCAGCCGATGCACGCCTCTCTATCGTAGAGGATCTTCCCGCGGAATGCCGGCGGGACAGCGACCGGCGGGTGGATCTCCGCCTTCCCCTCGGCCACCCGCGCGAGAAACGCCGTCACCGAACGCGGGAGGTACTTCGCCGGGAAGGCGTTTGTCGCCGGCGTTTTGAACATCTGCCTGAGGACCTCAGGTATCATCGGAAGTCCGGCCATTTAGATCACCCCCGGCAGGAGGGCGTCGGCGACGATCAGCGCCAGCCCGGCAATGCTCGCCGCCCCGAGCCAGAACCAGTAGAGGGTGACGATCTGGTTGATCCTGAAGCGGGCCACCGAGGTGCGCAGGAGCGTGACTGCAAAGACGATCACCAGGAGCACCTTTGCCAGGAAAAAGGTGAAATCGGCCAGCGGAACGTATGCTGGCGGCACTGCGGCCAGCGTCGAGAGGTTCCAGGGCAGGAAGATCCCGACGGCGAGCGCCGCCATCACGACGGTCTTCACCCCCTGCGCCAGGTAGAACATCGCAAGGTTCCGGCCCGAGTACTCCACGAGCAGCCCCCCTGCAAGTTCGGTCTCGGCCTCGCACGAGTCGAAGGGGACCAGGGAGAGTTCGGCCGGGGTGACGATGGAGAGGACCAGGAGGAGGATGAGGCACCCGGCGATCCCGAGGGGGCCGACGACGTTCCAGATCGGGGTGGACGCCAGCGTGATCAGGGAGAAGGGATCGGCGATCCCGGCGACGCTCAACCGCCAGGCGATCGCCACGATCGCCACGGCGAGCGGGAACTCGTAGGCCATCATCGTCACCATCTCACGCTGCGCTCCGACGGTTGCGTAGGGCGAGCCCGAGGCGAAGCCGCCGACGACCATGGCGAGGGCCGGCACCGTAAGGAGGTAGAGGATCAGGATGAGGTCGCTGTATCCCCCGAGCACCGGCGGCATCCCGCCCACCGGGATGTAGAGGAGGATGGTGATCGCCGATGCGACCGCCATCACCGGGGCGAGGTTGAAGAGCAGGGGGACGGCGTTCTCCGGGACCACGCTCTGTTTGATGAGGAGTTTTCTCACGTCCCTGAAGGGCTGGCGGATCGGCGGGCCGATCCGCGCCTGCATGTGGGCCGAGACCTTCCGGTCGATGCCCAGGAAGAAGAGGCCGCCCACGATGCCGAAGATTGCCATCGCAAGGCTGCCGACGGCGACATTGACGACTTCGCCGGCGATCATCGCATCAGCCTCCGTGTCTTCTCCACCGAGAGACGGTGGAGGTCTTCCTTCGTCATCACGCCCTGCTCCCTCCCCCTGACCACGGCCACGCGGTCGGTGCAGGACATGCAGGGATCGATGGAGGCGGTGATGATCGGGACGTCGGCGAGCTGTTCGCCTTTGAGCATCGGCAGCCACGACATCTGGTTCGAGTAGGTCGAGGCCTTCACCTTCCATGTCTGCGGGGCGCCCGACTTGTTCATCCGCACGTAGTGCAGGCACTCGCCGCGGGGCGCTTCCACCCTGCCGAGAGCCTCGCCCTCGGCCTTCCTGCATGCGGCAAGGATCTTCGGGACCTTCTTCTCCCAGAGGATCTCGCCGGTCGGCATCTGCGCCATGCACTGCCTGACGATATCGATCGACTGTCCGACCTCGATGAGGCGCACCACGATCCGGTCGTACACATCGCCCCTGATCTCGCCCATGTAGCCGTCGGGCAGCACGGGTTTGATGGCGAGATCGCCGTAGGCGGCATAGGGGGCGTCGACGCGCACGTCCATCCGCACCCCCGAGGCCCTGGCCGTCGGCCCGACGGTGCAGAGGCCGACGGCGTCCTCCCGTGAGAGATACCCGTGGTCCCTGCAGCGCAGTTTCACCGTGGCGTCCTCCAGGAAGAGTTCGAGGAGTCTGTCCATCAGGTCCTCGTAGCCGGTGAGCGCCCGGTCGATCAGGGCGAACTGCTCCTCCGTGATGTCCCTCCTCACCCCGCCGACCTGGATGATCCCGTAGTTCACCCGGTTGCCGGTGAGGTGCTCGATGACGTCCATCGCCGCCTCCCGCACCCGCCATGCGAGGAAGAAGAGGGTGTCGAAGCCGAGTTCGTGGGCCGCAACGCCGGCCCAGAGGAGGTGGGACTGGATGCGCTCGAACTCGGCGACGATCGTCCTGATGTAATGTGCCCGCTCGGGCACCTCGATATCGGCGATCTGCTCGACCGCCCGGGCAAACGCCAGGGAGTGCGAGACGCCGCAGATCCCGCAGATCCGCTCGGCGAGGTAGAGGATCTGCACAGGGTTGCGCCGCATCCCCATCCACTCGATCCCGCGGTGCGCCTTGCCCGGCGCGAAATCGGCCGCGGCGATCGCCTCGCCGTCCATCTTCAGGGTGAAGAGGATCGGCTCTTTCAGGGCCGGGTGGATCGGGCCGATCGGGATCGTGGTGGTCGGCCGCTCTTCTCCATCATTCGCCATCGGTTTCACCTCCATGTTCTTTCTCAGCCACCGGGGGTTCGGGGCGGTCGGTCGGTCTTCCGACCTCCCAGAGGTTCTTCACCATGGTGTCGGGGATGCCCGAATCGTCTTTCCGCCAGGGATACACCCCTTCTGGGAAGTCTTCGGGCAGGAAGAGCCTTCGATCGTCAGGGATATCGACGATCTGCACGCCGAGCATCTCCTGCTTCTCGCGCTCGGAGAAGACGGCGCCCGGGATGAGGTCGGCGATCGTCCCGACCGTCAGGTCGTCCTTTGGCAGGGAGACCGCGAACGAGATCATATATTCCCCGCCCTCGGTCCCGTAGTAGATCCCGAAATGGTAGACGAGTTCGACGGCCTCGCCGAGGTCGGTGCCCGAGATCACGGCGAGGTGGGGGCAGGTGATCCCCATCAGCCGCTTCACGGCGTCGTGCAGGAGGGCCCGGTCGATCCGCAGCCAGAGGGACGGCGTCTTCGTTCTGGCGACGCCCTCCCCCCATGTCCTGATGTAGGCCTCGTGCACGCCGTCGCCGAAGGCCGAGGTGAAGAGGTCCATGACCTCGTCAGCCGTCATTTTTTCCGCTGTCATTGTTTTTCCGCCTCCAGCCGTTCGAGTTTTGCTATCGCCGTCACCACGCCGTGGATGATCGCCTCGGGGCGGGGCGGGCATCCGGGGACGTAGACGTCGACCGGGACCACCTGGTCCTGTGGGCCGTCGAGGTTGTACGAGTCGTAGAAGACCCCGCCAGACTGCCCGCAGCTCCCGATGCACATCACCACCTTCGGGTCGGGCGTCTGCTCGTAGACCCTCCGTAGCCGGTCGGCCATCTTGTGGGTGACCGGCCCGGTGACCAGCAGGACGTCGGCGTGCCGCGGTGTCCCCACCAGTTTGATCCCGAAACGCTCGGGGTCGTACCTCGGGGTGATCGTCGCCACGATCTCGATCTCGCAGCCGTTGCACGACCCCGTGTTCACATGATAGACCCAGAGCGATCTGTTGAAGGATTTCGTCAGTTTCATCTGACCACCGCCAGCACGAGGATGATCGTCGCCATCGTCCCGAGGAACCAGAGGATGTAGTCGTTCAGGATACCGGTGTGGAGCGGGACGAGGTGTTTATAGTAGCCGCTCAGGGCTTCGGTGAACCCCCAGTAGAGGTTGCCGGCCCTGATCTGCACCTCCTCCTTTTTGGGCTCGGCGTTGCCCGAGAGGAAGGGCGCCGCCGCACCGCCTTCCCGGCGGTACGAGCGCTCGCCGGTCGCCCAGATGATGAGGACGACGATGAAGGCGACGGCGAGGGCGATGAGCCAGACCACCGGGTTCCAGGAGCCGGTGCCGGTCGAAAGAGAGAATATTTCGATCATCTCAGGCACCTCCGAGGACCGAGGCGATATATGCCCCCTGATCGGCGAGAGCCCGGGCGGCGGGCTCGACGAGCCCGGCGACCACCTGTTCGGGGAAGACGCCGAAGAATACGACGATCACGGCTAAAAGCCCCATGCCAAGGAGCATCGGCGCCGGGACCTCCCGTACCTCCGCGAACTCGGGCAGTCGCGGGCCCATGAACATCGCGTGGAAGACCTTGACGAAGGAGGCCAGCGTGAGGATGGAGACGACCATGGCGATCACCGCCAGCAGGGGGTTGAAGAGGTAGACCGACTCGTAGATCATCAGTTTCGAGGCGAAACCGTTGAAGGGCGGTATGCCTGCGATGGCGAGGGCGCCGATGCCGAAGAAGAGCATCGTCCACTTCATCGAGTGGCCGAGCCCGCCCATCCTGTTCAGGTCAGAGGTGCCGGTGCGGTAGATGATCGCCCCGGCCGTGAGGAAGAGCAGCCCCTTGTACATGGCGTGGTTGAAGATGTGGAAGATGCCGCCTTCCATCGCCATGATGCCGTAGGTGTCGAAGGAGGACGTCCCGAGGAGGGCGATCCCGACCCCGACGCCCAGGAGCATGTAGCCGGTCTGGGAGACGGCGTGGTAGGCCATCAGGCGTTTGACGTCGTGCTGCGGGATCGCCATCGTCACCCCGACGAACATCGAGAGCACGCCGAGGACGATCACGATCCAGCCGACGGTCGTCCAGTCGAGAGTCTGCACGATCCCGCCGTACAGGGTGAAGACGATCCTGAAGACCCCGTACAGGCTTGCCTGCGATGCCACGACCAGGAAGGCGGTCACCGAGGAGGGGGCGAGGCCATAGGCGTCGGGCGTCCAGAAGTGCATCGGCACCGCCCCTGACTTCATGGCGAGGGCGGCGACGAGCATGGCGAGGGCGATGCCGTCGAGTATGGTGAACTGCATCCTCGTTGCGACCATCGCCATGTTCAGGGCGCCGTACTGCCCGTAGAGCAGACCGATCGCCGTGAGGACGATCAGCCCGCCGAGGGTCGAGATAAAGCCGTACTTCATCGCCGCTTCCACCGAGAGCCCGCCCCTGATCCGGTAGGAGACCAGGGCCGCCCCGGCGATGGAGTTGATCTCCAGGAAGACGAAGAAGTTGAAGAGGTCGCCGGTGGAGACCATGCCGAGGATGCCGACCTCGAGGAGGAGGAGGAGGGCGAAGAAGATCTCCTGCCCGGTCTGCCGCCCCTCGCTTGCGATGGCGTAGAGGCAGACGGCGAAGGCCGAGATCGTCGCGATGATCCCCATGAAGGCGCTCATGGCGTCGATGGTGAAGATGATCCTCACCGGTATGCCGCCCGAGTCGAGGGGGACGGCGAGACCCGGCGCCGCGGCGCCGAAGGTGTAGACGATCGTCCCGAAATCGAGCACCTGCCAGGCGACGATCGCGGCGATCGCGGCGGTTGCCGCCGTGGCGAGGAGGGCCCACGCCTTCATGACGCCGTTTCCGGCCCGTGCGATCACCGGCGTTATGAACGCCGCGAGCATCGGCACGGCGATGAGCAGGGCCGGGGCGTTTCTGATGATGATCTCGGGTATCATTCTTTCAGCCTCCGCATGACGCCGGCGTCGGCGGAACCGTATTTTCGGTAGACGAGCATGACGAACGAGAGGAGGAGGGCGGTCGTGGCGATGCCGATCACGATGTTGGTGAGGGTCATCGCCTGCACCGTCGGCATCACCATCTCGCCGGCGGGCGCTCTGGTGAAGATCGGGGCGATGCCGCCGTTTCTGTAGCCGAGGGAGACGAGGAAGAGGTTCACCGCCGCCTCGACGAGGGAGAGGCCCATCACCATCTTCACCAGGTTCTGCCTGGTGAGGATGACGACGATGCCGATGAGGGCGACGACGGCCACGGCGATGAAGGGGAGGTTTGCGATCATTCCGCCTCCTCCCCGACCCCTTTGAGCATCAGGAGCACGATCACCGAGAGGGCGCCGAGCACCTCGATCCCGACGGCGAGGTTCATCAGGGGGATGACGCCACCGGTGTTGAGGTCGCCGGGGTTCGGCCCGAAGGCGACGATATTCCCGAAGACCGCCCCGCCGTTTGCAAGCCAGTTCGAAAAGAACGTCCCGCCAAAGCCGAAGGCCGCGGCCGCCGTCCCGATGAAGAGGAGGAGGCCGAGGGCTTCGCTGCCTTTGAGGGCGCCGGGGCCGATGCGCCTGCCGATCTCGCCGGCCCCGAAGGCGGCGATGAGGAGGACGATCCCGGTGGCGATGACCGCCCCGCCCTGGAACCCGCCGCCCGGCGTGAGGTGGCCGTGGGCGACGATGTAGAACCCGAAGATCAGGACGAAGGGGAAGAGGATCCCTGCCGCCGCCCTGACGATTTTCGTCATCATTCGTCTTCCTCCGTCGAGAATTTCCTGAAGAGGAGGCCGACGCCGAGGACGGCGGTGAAGAGCACCGTCGCCTCGCCCAGGGTGTCGAAGCCTCTGTAATCGAAGACGACCGCTGTGACGATGTTGTTGGCGCCGGTCTGCTCCTGTCCGTGCCCGATGAAGTAGTCGTCCATCTCCGAGGCTGCCGGGGCGCCGAAGCTGAGGGCGAACGCCAGGTACAGGAACGCCCCTGCAAGGACGACGACGGTCAGCGCGCGCGCGATCCCTCTCATGCCGATCCCTCCTCGGTCCGTTCGGTCGCCCTGATGGCGACGATGTAGATGGCGGTCGTCAGCCCGGCCCCGATCCCGGCCTCTGCGATCGCCACGTCGGGTGCCTGCAGGAGGTAGAACTCCAGGGAGAGGAGGAAGGAAAAGACGCCGAAGGATACGGCGGCGGCGAGAAGATCCTTAAATCGCCAGATGGCGACCGCCGAGGCGACGAGGCCGAGCAGGACGACGGCCTGCACGATCTCCTCGATCATTCCTCCACCTCCGCGAGGCGGTCGACCCTGGCCCGCGTCGGGCGGATCCCGGAGCGGTGTGCGGCGCGGGCGATCGCATGGGCGCCGGTGGCGTTGGTGAACGCCAGGGCGGCGGCGGCGATCGCCGTGTGGACGGCGAGGGTGAGGGATGCGGCGTCTCCCCCTGAGGCATAGGCCGAACCGGCGGCGACGATCACGGCGAGACTGAGGAATATCGTCCCGAAGGTGGTGGTCTTTGTCTCGGCGTGGAGCCTGGTGTAGACGTCAGGGAACCGCAGGACGCCGATCACGCCGAGGGCGTTGAAGAGCAGGCCGATCCCGATGCATGCATAGATGATCCATTCGATCATGGCAGGTCGCCTCCGAGGTATTTTGCGATATAGAGGGTGCCCACGAAGGAGAGGAGGGCGTAGACGATCGCCACGTCCACGAAGATGACCTCGCCGTAGGCGATCGCCAGCAGGATCATCGCGGCGATGGTCAGGGTGTTCACCACATCCAGGGCGACGACCCGGTCCGGCGCCGTCGGTCCGGAGGCGAGTCTGACGAGGGCGAGGGCGATGAGCACGACGAGGGCGAGCACCGCCGGGATCCAGGGCTCGATCATTCGGCGATCCTCCTGATCCAGTCTGCGAACCGGTAAAACGACGGGACGTCCTCAGGTTGGACGACCGCCTGCTTCTCGATGCCCTGATCGATGTGGATCATGTGCACGAAGAGGTCGCCGCTCTTCTCGTCGACGTCGACGGTCAGGGTGCCCGGCGTGAGGGTGATCGAGTTCGCGAGCATCAGTACCGAGAGGTCTTTTGAGAGCCCCGGAGAAATCCGGACGATGCCCGGCCTGATCTTCCCGGTGATCACGCGGTAGGCCACGTCGAGGTTGGCCTTCGTGAGCTCGAAGAAGAACGGTCCGATGAGGTAGGCCGCAAGCACGATCCACCTGATCGGGTTTGCCATGCGATAGTCCCCCTTCGTGCAGAAGAAGGATCTGGCCATCGCCCCGGTCAGGAGGGCGAGGACGCCGCCGGCTAGCAGTTCAGGGGCAGACCAGAGGAGGATCGTTCCCGATCCCGCCGTCAGCAGCAGCCAGAGGGCGAAGGCAGAGAGTGCCGTCAGCAAAAATCGCATCACCGGCCCTCAGTCCTCCATGATGTCATCAGCAATCTGGACAGAAACACCTGTATCACCATGATAATTGCCAGCGTGGACGGAACCGGTATGGGCCGATTGACTCTTCTCCAGATGGCAGATTATCACGATTAATTGTGGACATTCTGATGTAAAACCTTTCTTTGTGAGGCGCCTGGATCACGTTTCCGGGATCTTTTGTCTTTCTCCTCCTGCCAGGACGCATTTATCTCCAGATTTCTGTGTTAATTCCTGGATAGGGGCTGCATATGCATGCGTGCAGGCTTTTCTCCTCCCTGAATCTGGGCGGATCCTGAAAATATCTATAATGGTCCATCTGATACGGACAATATCTCTTTATAATTAATTTAATCTCATTATCTATTCGTGAAACGCAGGGAATGTTTAAATATTATATTGTCATTTAATTGCACGTGCCCGGGAAAGCGTTCTGCATGGTTCTTGGATACAGAGATGTCTCTGATATGGAGGAGCAGTGGAGAGCAGCGCGGAGATATGATGCCTTTGAAGCTGAAAAATTCAATAAAACAATGCTCTCCGCTCTGAATGAGATCGATGCGGATCTCGCGCCTCCAGATGGCATTTACGTGTGCCCGTTCTGCGATAAAATTTCGTTCAGATATCTTAAAAAAGAGGGAGAAGCCCATCTCAGATGTTCTGCATGTGGATCCGCTGTTACCCTGAATAATGAGGTCTGGGAAAATCTCCGCAGGCGCATTGAATATCTTTCCTTCACCTCGGGATATCCGGGGATCTATATTCTCCATCATCTTATCGCTCTCCACGAAAAAAATAGCGCTCAATCCGTCATTTCTGGTGCAGAAAGCAGGGATGTCGAAAAAGCCATCGCTTCTCTCTCCAGTCCTGATGAGGAGGTTCGATACAGGGCCGCACGCTACCTCCGCATCCGCCGTCCGCCGCAGGCATTCATGTCTGCGGTCGCTGCTCTCAGCTCCGAACCGGTAGCGAAGATCAGGGTGATGCTCGTGCAGGCCCTCCGGTCTATCGGCGGAAAGGATGCGATCCCGCATCTCGTCGCGGCGACCGAAGACGCCGATCCCGCCGTCAGAAACGCCGCTCTTCATGCCCTCTCATCGTTCGAGGGGGCCGTTGTTAGTAACGTGGGCGGGCGCTCTGGCGGCGTTCGGTAAACGGCAGGCGCGAGAGAACTGCTTGATGATCTGCCGCCCCCTCTCACAGAGATACCCCCTCTGACACCAGTATTCGTCCCCTCACGCGAAGAAAGAAGGTAGTGCTCTCATCCCCGCTACCTTCGCGTGCGTTGATGGCATGGGGAAGGAGTGTCTTGCACCATGGAAGGCAGATTGTCCCCTCCAGGTGCAAGATGGCGCCCTGGTGATCGTTCGGATCTGTATCTGCAGTCCTAAAAGGAAGCCTATTTTTATGCGTCCCGGAATATTATAGCATATCTGGAGGGAAAGAAGATGGCAAAACCGGTCGAACGCGGGCTGGTCCTGAAGGGGAAAGACGCCCGCCGGTTCCATGAGTACATGGAGCGCCCCACCTATACGGACGACGCCCGCCGACTGATCCGACTCGCCGCACAGAAGGCAAAAGATCGCTGCCTGTAAATCCGCTATGCTTCCCCCGCACTCCATTTTTCACTCGCCGGATCCGTTGGACTCGCCCTGCCGTGAAGGCGGAAATGAAAAGACCGGGGATCCGGTCTCGACGCCCATGCGCGAAGAGAAGCCCCTGCTTATGGCTCAGCCGTGCAGTTTCTCCAGCAATTCCGCGACGGCGTTGAGCACCTCATAGCCGCGGCAGGTGATCTGGTACTCGCCCCGCTCGTCCCGCTGGAGGATCATGCCGCTCTTCTGAAGTTTTTCGAGGTGGAAGAGCAGGTTTCCCCCGCGCAGGCCGGTCATTTTCGAGAGGTCGGTGAAGGATTTCCCCTCGCGGTAGAGGGCCTTGACGATCTGGATCCTGACCGGGCTGCTCAGCGAGTCGCTGAAGAGGGCGGCGGCCTCATCCTCGGGCATGGCCCTGACCAGGTCGCCGGTGTTGCTCTCCTCCCTGTACGCCCCGATCGCCCGCAGCATCCCGAGCTGCTGGCTGATCTGTTTCTCCGCCTCTTCGTGACAGCCTGAACAGCGTTCGAACGGCGCCTTCGATCGCAGGGCCGCCGCCTTCTCGCGGACGAGGCTGATATCCCCGGACGTGAGTTCTCCGGCCCTGAGGCGCTCCAGCATCTCTCCGAAGAGGTTCCCGAATACCGGCCGGCAGTTTTCCCATAAGGGACACTCATTTGCTTCTTTGCCGATTGCGTCGCACCCGGCCTCCCTGTAGCCGTTCACGATGGCATCGGCGCAGGTGTTTCTGAACTCGGCGAGGAGGGCGGTCGCCTGCAGGTGGTGGGCCTGATCGGTGAACGTCTTTACGTCTGCCCTGAGTTCGGCGATCTCGCTCCTGATCTGGCGAATATCTTCGTTTATGCCCTGTTCGGTGTTCATCTGGTCTCCTGTCGCCCCGGGTTAGAATACTGTAGCGGCCGCGCTTGTGGTGTATTTTGATGACGGTTTTGTATATATTTATATCTCACATTCAGGTATATGGTGAAAAGTATGACAGCACTTACCGAAGAGATGAAAGCCGCGTTTGCAACGATAAAGGCATTCCCGGTCGCCACCGCCTCGAAGGACGGATGGCCCAATGTTGTGCCGATCGGGTTCGTGGAGCTCGTCGACGACGAGACGATCTGGATCGCCGACAACTTCATGAAAAAGACGCTCGCGAACGTGCAGGAGAACCCGAAGGTCTCGATCTACGTGTGGGGGCCGGAGACGAAGGGGTGTTTCCAGATCAAGGGCGACGTCGAACTGAAGACCGAGGGGCCGGAGTTCGAGAAGATGCAGGAGACCGTCCGCTCGAAGATGGCGCAGGCCCCGGCAAAGGGCCTCCTGATCATGAAGATCCGCGAGGTCTACACCTGCGCACCCGGCCCGAACGCAGGGGCCAGGCTTCTCTGATTTTTTTTCAGGGGGTTGAAAGCGTGGGTGTCGATGGATATCTGCCGCCGAATCTGTCCCGGGATCAGAACGGCCCTGTCGGACTCGCTTCGTCCGCCGGGACGGCCACGAGCGTCTCGATGTCCATCCGGTCCGCCCGCTTCAAGACCACGTTCATCGCCACCTTTTCGTTCGGTGCTTCGAACATGACGACGGTATCGTACTTCCCGAGCGTCCAGTAGATGCCCAGGTATTTGACCTCACCTTTCATGTCGTCCTCGATATCCTTCATGTTCTCGGCGACAACTTCTTTGGTCAGGTTTTTCTTGAATTTCGCAAGCGCAATGAAAAGCATCGTTCACCTCGTTCCTTTGTGGGGCATTTCAGCATGGGAGAGGGCGGTATATAAAGTGGTTTATATGATGCGGAGGATGAGGTGGTGGGAGCGGGAGATCGGATCGTGGGGGTTCGCGGAAAAACCGAATAAAGGCGGTGAAGTCATTTTTCACTAAGGGTAATCACCCCGGCAAAACAATGCGAGGGAGGGGATTCGAACCCCCGAACTCCTGCGAGAATGGACCCTAAATCCATCGCCTTTGACCTGGCTCGGCAACCCTCGCGTGCAGTTGAAAAAGGCACTCAATCATACGATTGCCCGGTATTTATATCTTGAAGCGGCCGGCACCGCACGATGCCGTTTTACCCCTCCTGCCTCCGGCCCGCGACATACTCCTCCAGCGTGACGACGCGAGCATACATGCCGTTCAGCGCCGCCATGAAGGACGCGTGGATCGACGCGGCCGGGACGATCTCCCCCGAAAAGACCAGGTCCCGCGTGGCGCAGGCGTCTTCGACGACCGTGCAGGCGAACCCGGCCTCACGGGCCGCCCGCGTCGTGGCGTCGATGCACATGTGGCTCATCGCCCCGCAGATCACGCACTCGCTGACCCCCTTCTCCCTGAGCGCAGCGAGCAGACCGGTCTGGAAGAAACTGTTCGGGAAATGCTTCTCGATCACCGCCTCGCCCGGACCGGGCGCCACCCGCTCGTGGATCTCCGAGCCGCGCGTCCCCGGCAGGAGAAACCCGGCGCCTTCCCGCATCGAGATGTGGCGGATGAAAAAGACGGGTTTTCTCTCCTGCCTGAAGATTTCGAGGAGTGCGGATGCCGCGCCGGACGCCTGTTCCATGCCGACGCACTCCATTGCGCCGCCGGGAAAATAGTCGTTCTGGATGTCGATGAGGAGAAGGGCCTCTGTCATGGGTAGAGATGGCCTCTCTGGCCACAAGAACATGGCGCCCCGCCCCTGCCGACCGAACCGGTGCCCCCCCTCTCCGGATCGCCGCGTGAGACGGCGGTGGAATTCAACGGAAATAAATAAAACACAAAGAAAGAGAAATACGGAGAGAACGATGCTTGAGTACCTGAATACATTCGAACGATGGGTCTATCGGATCCTCACCGCCCTCCTTGCCGTCGTCATCGCCTTTTCCGTCTATGAACTGGCGATCCTGGTCGCCTACGGTCTCGTGGACGACCGGATGTTCAGGCTTGAGAACCACGAACTCCTCGGTGTGTTCGGGGCGTTCCTCCTCGTCCTCATCGGCATAGAACTCCTCGACACCATGAGGGCGTATATCGAGAAGCACGAGGTCCATGTCGAGGTGATCATGCTCGTCGCCATCATCGCCATCGCCCGGAAGATCATCCTCCTCGAGTCCTCGGAGATGGCCGATCTCCCCCTGATCGGCATGGCCCTCCTGCTGATGGCGCTTGCGGCCGGTTATTATATCGTCGTCAAGACGCGGCGGCTCCAGGACGGGGAGTGAAGCGGCATTTTTCGGGCGGTTTTTTCGGGAGCGCCCTGCCATTAAGGCGCTACTGCCCGATAGATCCCTCTATGGAATCGGTATCTTCCCGAAAGAGTTCCTTTCCTTTTTCCGTGTATTCGATCACACCCAGTTGCCTGAGGAAATCCAGGTCGCTGTCGACCTCCCATCCCTCTGCAAGTTTGCCGTTCGCGATCCGCCAGATGAACACCATCTGCATCGTCAATCTGTTGCCGGTGGGAGGCAAGGTGACGCCGAACAGATTCCATCTGCCCGTATGGGTCCCGGTAGCGTTCACGCGGACCCAGACCCGGTCCCCTTCGGCGATCATATCCTCGATCGTCTCGTGCCAGTCAGGGAAACCTTCGAAGGCGATCTGAAAGAGCTGCCTGAAACTCTCCAGACCTCTTTGTTTATGGGTGTGGTCGATATAATCCGGTGCCACCAATGCATCGAACAGGTCCAGGTTTCGCGTATTATAGGCATCGATAAACCTTCGGACAAGCGTCTTATTCTCTTCCGATGACATGGAACATCACCTCCCCTTGAAGATTTACTTCCTATTTAAATGGTGCCGTCCTCTCGGGCGTCTCTTTTTTCCTGCCCGCTGGCCGCTAACTCCGGGTGTGGAGGATCAGGGTTCGGGAGCAACGTTGCGGGACCTGAACATGAAGGTGGTGTTCATCGCAGGAGACGAACCGCGATCGGCCCTGTTGTCCAGAACGATAAAAAAAAGAGTTTGATCTCCCGATCGGTCCGCCTTCACGCCGGCGACTCGTCCATCCCCAGGAAGGTCAGGACGATCCTGCCATACTCCTCGGGTGCAGAGGACGATCCAGCGTGCGGGATGCCCTTGAACCGCACCAGCCACGAACCGTCGATCTCTCCGGCGATCCGGACGGCGACTGATTCGGGGGTGAGAACGTCGGCGGTCCCGGTAATCAGCATCACGTCGTTGGTGATCCCGGACAATTCGTCATAGGTGCCGTCCCAGGCCAGATTCGCCTCAGCCTCTTTTCGCAGGCCTTCTGGCTGCGAGGGATCGGCGGCGACCCCGGCGAGGATGGAGTAGAGCAACTGCGTCTCGTTCAGCCGTGCGCTGTAGGTAGCGGAGGAGAGGACCAGTTTTCTCACGTGTTCCGGGTGCGCGATGACGAGCTGCTGCGAGACCGACGATCCCATCGAGACGCCGTAGACGTTCATGCTCTCGTAGCCGAGGGCGTCCATCAGGCCAGCGGCGTCGTCCGCGAGCTGCTCGATCGTATAGGGTGCGTCGTTATCGCCGCTGTGCCCCATCGCCCGGTGGTCGTAGATATAGACGTGATACTTATCTGCAAGGATATCGATGAACGTCTCGTTCCATCCTTCCATCACGCTGCCAAACCCTATGATCATCAGGAGGGGATCTCCCGCCCCGAACTCGCGGTAGGCCAGGTTGACGCCGTTCACCTCTGCATACCGTATCGGGGTATCGTTGATCGACACTGCGGACGCTGTCGGCCCTGTCGTATTCTCTCCGCCCGAGACTGATCCCGTACACCCGGCCGTCATTATCAGGCACATGGCGAGGATCATCGTTGCGTACGTTGCCAGTGTTCCTTTCATCATAATTGCCTCAATTCAGGATTTTTCTCCATGACGGTTTGAAGGCCTGGCACATACCCCTTTTGTTTTGCAGGCCGGATCGTGCCCGCTCACCCTGCTTATTTCTGCTCCGGCACCGAACAGGATCAGGAAACATGACGACCTTCGGCGTGATCGGGACGGGCAGCATGGGCAGCATGCTTGTTCGGAAGATGGTGGAGAGCGGGCAGGCGGGTGCGCACGAGATCATCGTGTACAACCGGTCGGCGGAGAAGGCGCTTCGCCTCGTCGGCGCGACCGGCGTCCGGATCGCCCCGAGCGCCCGGGACGTCGCCGAACAATCTGACGTCCTCCTCCTCTGCGTCAGGCCCCTGGAGGTGCGGGGCGTCCTCCTGGACCTCGGGGGCGCGCTGACCCCGGAACACCTCCTCGTCTCGGTCGCATCCGACGTCACGCTCGGCGACCTCTCGGCATGGTCAAAGGCGCGATCGGCGCGGGCGATCCCTGCCGTCACCTCTGAGTGCGGGGGCGGCGTCACCCTGGTCGCCTTCGGCGCCGCCGCCTCAGACGCCGACAGGGAACTGGTCCTCTCCCTCTTCGGCGCCATGAGTTCGCCGGTCGAGATCGCCGAGGAGCACTTCGAGGTGATGACCGCCCTGACCAGCTGTGCGCCGGCGTTCATCGCCGCCCTCATGCAGGAATTTGCGGCCGCGGCCGTCAGGCGGTCAGGGATCGCCCTCCCTGTTGCCGAACACCTGGTGAGGGAGACCCTCACCGGAACGGCCTGTCTGCTCGCAGCATCAGGGACCGGTTTCGAGGAGGTGATCGCCAGGGTGGCGACCGAAGGCGGGATCACGAGGGTGGGCGTCGACGTCATCAGGCAGCGGGTGCCCGGCGTCTTCGACGAGATCCTTGCGAAGACCGATGCACGGCACGACCTGGTGAAGGCGAAGATCAGGGAGACCGTGCCCTGAGGCGCTCCCCCTCGCTTTCCAGCCTTTTGCCCCGGATCACGTCCCCTGTGCGGCCTCTTTCACTTCTTTCATCTCCTCCAGCAGGATATGGTAACCGGTGATCGCCAGCGCCAGGAAGAGCGGGCCAAGGACGAACCCGACGATCCCCATCACCGCAAGCCCGCCGAAAAAGCCGATCCACATGATCACCGGGTGGATGCTGGCGCGGCGCCCCATCATCATGGGGCGGAAGTAGATGTCAGGAAGGGCGCAGACGATCGGGTATCCGACGAACGCCACCAGAAGCCCGCCCCTGATGTCCCCCAGGGAGAGGGAGTACACGCCGAGAAAGAGCATGATCACCGAGGGGCCGATGATCGGGATGAGCTGGAAGATCGCCGCCATCAGGGCATAGAAGACGATGTGATCGTAGCCAAGCACATAGAAAAACGGAATCGCAAGGACGAAGGTGACGACCGACGTCGCCACATGGACGATATAGAGGGCGTACAGGGTGTCGACCGAGGTGCGGGTCAGTTTTTCCACCGCCGCGCGGAGGCGGGACGGGAGGGCTGCGGTCACCTCCGCGGCGAGGGCGTCCCCCCGGTAGATGAACATGTACAGGGAGAGGAAGAAGACGATCAGGTCGATGATGAGCATCGGCACCTGCGAGGCGAGCCCGGTCACCCAGTCCCCGAAGGAGGCGATCTGCTCGTCTGTCCAGGCGGCGATATCGGTGGAGGCGATCCCGGCCGCGGCTCCGCCTGTCTCGGCAGAGGCGATCCATGCGAGGATCCCCTGCACGATCTGAGTCAGATAATCGCCGTTCTGGGCGAGCACGGCAATCGTAAAGCCTACCGAAAATATGGTGGCGAAAAAGACTGCCGCCGTGGTGAGCAGGGCCGCCGTGCCCTCCCGCATCGACCGGCCAAGATAGTGCTTCACCGGCATGATCACGATCGCCAGGGAGGCCGAGAGGACGACGACCCAGAGCAGGTTCCAGAAGGCGATCGCAGCGGCTGCAAGGATGCCGAGGACCAGCAGGACGGTAAGGCGGTCCGGGAGGGAAAGATTGTGCGCCATGGACGATAGAAGAGTGCGGGTTCTGCCGGGATAAATACTTGCGGCCTTCCGGTATCACGGCACGCGGAAAGGGGTGGAAAGGCGATGCCGCCCCAATATCAATTTTCTTATAGGATGGGGAGCAAATACCACGTGCATAGGCAAAAAGAGATTGAAATAGGTTGATTTGCTGGAATACAAATGTTTATGGTAGGGACAGAGTTAAATGAACCTCATTGAATAACCAGGAGACCGGAGATGCTTGCTGACTATATTCAGATCCCGATCGCGGCCGCCCTCTGCTGGATCCTCTTCGTCACCGTCGATATCGTCTTCAGGCTCCCGGAGAAAGGCGGGGTAAAAGGGGCGGCGGCGATCGGCCGGAAGATCGGGGAGGACGGTGGCAGCCTTCCCGGCGGCACCATGATGGGGAATATCGTCTCCTCCCCTGACGCCTCTGCCGGCACCCTCCTCGCCGCCTGCGGCGTGTATGTCGCAGGGCTTCCCGGCGGCCTTGCGGCAGCCGCTCTCGTCTTTATCGGCAACCGCATCTGCCACGACCCCGGCTATGCCGGGACAAGCGGCGCCGTCCTTGCAAGTATTATGATCACCGGCTTCTCCGTTCTCGGATTCGCCCCTGAAAATTTCATCGCAGGGATGGTCATCGCCATCCTGACGATACAGGGGCTCTCTCACCCCTATGCGAGCCGTCTCCTCACCCGCATCTGGGGGTGGCGGAGTTGATCGCCCTGTACGTCTGCGGTCTCGTCGCCCTCTTCGCCGCCATACGGACGGTGATCGAGCCCCATCCCTACCGGAAACTCCCGTACCTCAACGTGATGAACTTCGCCATCGCCGGTCTGATCGTCCTCATACTCTCCCATCCCCTTTCGATCCTTGCAGCGGCGGCATATTTTGTCGGCTCCACCCTGGAGGCGAACGCGATCGCCTCGGCACGCGCGGCGGTGATGGGCGATGATTGAGTTTTTGCAGGTGGTGCTCGCCGCCATCGTCATCCTCGGCACCGCGGCGACCGCATGGAGCCGCGACCCCTTCAACAAACTGATCTGCCTCGGCGTCCTGATCGGCGGGGTCTTCCCGTTCATCGTCGCCGGCGGCTATCTCGACGTCGCCGTCGCCGTCGCTCTTATCGCTCCTCTGACCACGATATTTGTGCTTGCAATCACCGGGAGGAACGGCGATGGAGTCTGAACTCATCCTCGGACTTCTGGTGCTGATCATCGGAGCGCTCGCCGCGGCGTTCCCGCGGCCAAAGACCTATCTCTCCCGGATCATCAGCCTGGAGATCCCGGCCTGGGGGCTTCTGCTCATCATGCTCGCCTACAACGAGACGCTCGCCCTGCTTACCTTTATTGCCGTCACCGCCATCTCCACCTTTGTCATGGTGCGGGTGGTCGAGAGGAGGATGGTCCCATGATCATCAGCAGGATCTCCCGGATCCTTGCCGGCTACGAGAACCTCTCCCTCCTCTATGCGGTGCTCGTCCTCGCCGGCCTCGTCATCGGGATCTTCTCCATCCCGGGCATCGTCTATCACGGCGACAACCTCTACCCCAAGACCCTCGACCCGTCGAGCGCCCTCGACCCCTACGACCGCGGCGGCGAACCCTTCGGGAACACGAGCGTGGCGGCGCAGTACCCGGAGAACTCGCCCTATCTCGGCTACGTGACGGCGTACCTCACGCCCTTCTCGCAGTTCCTCGCCGAGACCACGTCCCACCTGGGCACGACGATCGTCGCCCATCCCGGCGGGATCATCGACGAGATCCTCTACAACACGCGGGGGCTCGATACCGTCGTCGAGACGAGCATCCTCTTTGTAGCATTTGCGATCGCCTCGTTCCTCTTCAGGAGGCGTGAAGGATGAGCCCGTACGGGACGGTCCTCGCCGTCGTCCTGGTCGCCATGGCGATCGCCTTCGTGGCCCTGGTGCGCGAACGCGACGACCTTCACCGCCTTCTCCTCACCGATCTCGCCGAGATCGTCGCCCTGGCGATCATCGCCCTCGTCGCCACCGACCTTGCCGAGGCGCTCATCCTTCCCGGCCTGGTCGTCGGGATCTCCGAACTGATGGCGCTTTCAGAGGTCTACCTGGTGAAAGAAGGACTCAGGTCGGTGCCCGAACGCCTGATGCATATCGAGGTCATGGACAGCGCCCCGGCGATCCTGGCGGGCGTCCTCGTCGTCTACGGCATCGTGCTCTCGGGCTTCTCCGGGGGCGCCGTGGCAGGGTGCGGCCTCCTCTTCTGGTTCTTCTGCAAGGGCCACGACGAGGCCTTCGAGATCATCGAGACCGCCTCGGGCTATGCCTGGGCGCTCTGGATCGTCGCCTTCTTCGTCTTCATGATCGCTCCTGCCTACTGGCTCTTTGCGGTGATGCTCGCCGGCGGGGCGATCCTCCTGAAGGTGATGGCGAAGATGGCCCTGGTCGGGACCATGCGAGGTGGTCGCGATGTTTGATCTCCCGATCGAAGGGGCGCAGGTGATGGCCCTTGCATTCGGCGACATCGTAAATTACTTCAGTGTCTATACAGGCACGCTCTTTGTCTTTGCCCTGCTCTTCACAGTGCTCGCGATCGTCAGCCTCCCTGAACGGCCGATGGACATCGTCTTTGGCGGCGACGCCTATTACACCAAGGAGATCCCGCTCGACCTCCTCCGGTTCCAGCGGTTCATGGCGATCGCCTGCGGGCTCGCCACCCTCGGGGCGGTGGTCTCCGGCGACATCTTCAACTTCACCCTCTTTGGCTCGATGATCGGGATCACGAACATCGGGATCGTCGCCGCGGTGAAGAACAGGCACGTCCTGGAGGCCGCCTACCAGTACGGGATCGTGGCGATGGTCGCCACCGTCCCGCTCTTCGGCGGTGCGGCGATCGTCCTCGCATCGGCCGGCACCCTCTCCATCTGGGCGCTCGCCGGTGTAGCGGCGGTCCCCCTCATCGCCAAGATCTTCCTGGTCCTCGGGGTGATGGGCGAGGGAATGGCGCCGTTCTATATCGGAAAAGCCGAGATCACCCGTGCGCCGGGCGCGCCCTACGTGCTGATGATCCATGTGAGTTCTCTCCTCCTCTTCCTCCGTGTGGTGGAGATCGTCCTGACGGTGTGATGACAATGAAAAAACAGACAGCAGGTGCGGTGACGGTGGCGGCGGGCGTGGTCTGCGTCGCCGCCTCGGCGGCGTGGCGGCTCGGCCTCCTGGAGACATGGCTCGCGATCGTGCTGAACGTCGTCGCCTTTCCGTTCTTCCTTGTCGCCCTCGGACTGTGGTGGAATGCAGCAGAAAAAGAGGGGGACACCCCGTTCATAGGGTACTGACATGATCGAATATCTCATCGTTGCAGTTTTTGCCGGCCTTCTCCTCCACGGTATCCACCGGAAGGCGATCGCACGGATACAGGGCCGGCCCGGCCCGCCCGTCTGGCAGGAGATCCTCCATGTCCTGAAGTTCTCCTTCAAGGAGACCTGGATCCCGTGGACGGCGAGCCGGACCCTCTTCGTCGCCGTCGTGTTCATCGCCATCGGGATCTGGAGCACCGCCCTTGTGGTGCTCCTCACCGGGCAGAGCCTGCTCCTTCTCTTCGGCGTCTATATGCTCCACAAGATCGTGGAGCACGGTCTCGGCCTCTCCTCGGGCTCGCCGTACGGGAAGTTCGGCGCCATCAGGTCGGTGATGTCGGCGGCCTCCGAGATCCCGCTCTTCGCCACGATCGCCGCCGTCTATCTGGTCACCAACTCCCTGATGATCTCCGACATCCTCGCATGGCAGGTGGCGAACGGGCCCCTTCTGCTCGCCGTCCCGCCGGCGGCGGCAGCGCTCTACATCGTGGTCCTTGCAAAGATGCACTACAGCCCCTTCGCCGTCATCGAGAGCAAGGAGATCGTGAGCGGGAACATGACCGAGCACTTCGGCGTCTGGCGGGCCGGTCTCGACGTCGCCTTCGGGCTCAAGACCTTCGTCCTCCTCTACGCCTTCATCCTGCTCTTCATCGGGCCGATCTCCCTCCTTGCGACGGCGGTGGTGATGCTCCTCCTCCTCCTCTCCCTCTCCTTTATCTGCGCCGTCACGCCGATGCTCTCCCCCTTCGACACCGTCACCATCCAGATCGGGGCGGCCGGCCTGATCGTCGCCTATGTCCTCCTGATGGGGGTGTTCCTGTGAGCATGATACGCACTGCAATCGCCGGCGGCGCAGCCGTTTACGGCGCCATCATGGTCGTGCAGGCGCTGCAGCGCCCGTCCGCGGCTGCGGGAGCGATCGCGGCGGCCCTCCTCCTTGCGGCCGCAGGGATCCTCCTCTGGTCCGGTGATGAGCACCGGCTCAAGAGGGTCGAGATGGCGCTCCTCTGGTGCTGTGCCGCCCTGTTTCTGGTCTATGGTCTCCTCGCCTCCGGGGGTGTGATATGAACGACGGCTATCTCTATGAAAAAGACCTGCGGCCCCTGAAATACAACATCCTCACCGGGTTACGCCAGGACAGGACCGTGCGGGAGATCGCGGCCCGCCTGGGTGTGCGCATCCAGAAACTCCGCCTCCACCTCATCGAGCGCCTGGACATGTCTGATATGGAAAACATGCCTGCCCGCTTCGAGGCCGGGATCGCCGCCATGACCGGCGACGACCCGGTCGCCGACGCCCTCGGGTGCGACCTCTTTGTCAGGTCCATCGGGGTCTTCACCCCCGACGAGATGGCGGCCGCATATGGCCGGGCCCGTACCCTCCTTGAGAAGGGGGCGCCGCTCGAAGAGGCAATATCAGAAGGAAAAGCAGTTCTGAAGGAGATAGTGGCACCATGACAGGTATGCTCCAGAAAATGAAAAACGCCGTCCGATCGCGCTCGATCCACGTGGCCTACGTGGACACGGGCTCGTGCAACGGCTGCGACATCGAGGTGCTCGCCTGCCTCTCGCCGCGCTATGATCTCGAACAGTACGGGATCTATGTCCACAACAACCCCCGGGAGGCCGATGTCCTGCTGGTGATCGGGTGCTGCACCCCGCAGTGGGAGGACAAACTCAAGAGTATCTGGGAGAAGATCCCCGAGCCGAAGGTGGCGATCGCCATCGGGAACTGCCCGATCTCAGGGTGCGTATTCAACAGGGAAGGGAGCTATGTCAACCCTCCCGCCTCCAAGCATATTCCAATCGCCGCCTCGGTCCCGGGCTGCCCGCCGCGGCCGACCGAGATCATCAGGGCGATCCTCTCGCTTGCGCCGACAGTATTCAAGGACTACGAGGAGAAAATACGATGAAAAAGACGGTCGATGTGGCGGTGCCGATCGGGCCCGTCCACCCCTGCTGGAAAGAGCCGATCAGGATCAAGTGCGCGACGAAAGGAGAGCAGGTGCTCTCCGCCGAGGTCGAACTCGGCTACATGAAGAAGGGGATCGAGCGGATCATGCAGGGCAGGCCATGGCAGGAGGTGATGTTCCTTGCCGAACGGGTATGCGGGATCTGTTCGGTCGTCCACAACATGGTCTTCATCGAGACGATGGAGGCGATCTCAGGGATCGAACCGGCCGAACGGGCGGCCTTTCTGCGGGTGATCGTCAACGAGCTCGACCGCATGCAGAGCCACCTCATCGCCAACTTCTCGTACTGCTATACGATCGAGCACGAGACCCTCGGCATGTACCTCCTCAACGAGCGCGAGCACGTGATGGATCTTCTCGAGCGGATCACCGGCAACCGGGTGAACACCGCCTATATGATCCCGGGCGGTGTCCGCTACGACCTCAGGCCCGATGATGCCGACGCCGTTAAGGCGACGCTCGACCTCCTTGAGAAGAACATCGCCCGCTACATGGGGATCTTCGAGAGCGGGCCGATGATCGCCCTGCGGAGCCGCGGCGTCGGGGTGCTCACGAAGGAGGACGCCCTGCGGGCACATGCGGTCGGGCCGACAGCGCGGGCGAGCGGCATCTCTGTCGATCTGAGATCAAAGCACCCGACCTACCGGAAACTTGGCTTCGAACCGGTCGTCAGGACCGAGTGCGACAACTATGCCAGGATCATGGTCAGGTTCGGAGAACTCTTCCAGTCCATCGGCCTGATCCGGAGGGCCCTTGCGATGATGCCCGAAGGCCCGGTCAGGGGCGGGGGCATCTGCAAGGGGGGCGAGGTCCGGTACTCGGGCGAGGCGCCGCGGGGCGAACTCACCTATGTTGTAAAGGCCGACCGCTACGGGAGGGTGGAGGAGATCGCCATCCAGACGCCCTCCATCATGAACATCGACGCATGCGCCCACTACATGCTGAAGGGAGCCCTGTCCATCGCCGACGTAACGGCGACCTTCATCAGTTCGGATCCGTGCGTGGCATGCACTGAGAGGTAAGGAGATGGGTCTGTCGGTTATCTGGTATCTGAAGGAATTTTGCAGGGGGAAATGGATCAAAACCCTCCTCTTTGCAAAAACCGCCCCGCTCGTCGATCCCCCGTACTTCCGGGGGTATCCGACGCTGACCGGTAAGGAGTGCACCCACTGCCTCTCCTGCATGATGATCTGCCCGACGCCGGGGGCGATCGAGGTGCTGCGCGAGGGCGAGAAGTGGGCGCCGAAGATCTATCCGGGCCACTGCATCAGGTGCGGGCTCTGTGTCGAGGCATGCCCCGAAGACGTCCTGGACGCCGGGCGGGTGCTGGAGACGCAACACCGGGACAACACCTCCCTCTCGGTCCGCTACCAGGTGACGGTGAACCCGGACACCTGCGTGCGTTGCGGCAACTGCGTGGTCGCCTGTCCGGTGAACAAGGAGGCCGACCCGCAGCTCGGCGCCTCAGGGACGTCGGCGAACGACGAGGTGATCATGCGCATCGAGCGGGGCAACCTCTGGGTGCTCCACGACGAGAAGTGCACCGGCTGCAAGACCTGCGAGACCGTCTGCCCGACGGACGCGATCAGGATCGCCCGCGTCGCCGAGGGGCGGCAGGGGGTCGAAGAATGACGTTCCTGTTCAACACCGGGCGGACGTCGGCGCAGGGTACAGGACTGGAGCACAAAAGCGGTCCTGAATACCGCGAGGCGACCTCTGTCTGCCGGATGAACCCGGTGGACCTGATGCAACTGGAGATCGAGGCGGGCGAGCGAATCCGCGCCGCAGGTCCGGGAGGCGTTGTCGTCCTGCGGGTTGCGGCCAGCGACGATATCCCGCAGGGAACGGTCTTCGTGCCGCTCGGCCCGTATGCGAATGCGGTCGTCGGCGGGGAGACGCATGGGACCGGGATGCCAGACTACAAATCGGTCGAGGTCGAGATCGAACCGACCGACGACCCGGTGCCGACGATCGATCAGCTGATGGAGGCGGTCGGCGGCCTCGCATATCTGGAGGAGGAGAGATGATCCACCGGGATATGATCTGCCCATTCTGCGGCTGTCTCTGCGACGATCTGGTGATCACGACTGAGGGGAACGAGGTGGTGCAGGTGGACAACGCCTGCACCCTTGGCACCCACAAACTCATGGGGGCCTGGAAGAACCGGCTGAAAAATCCGATCATGCGGGACGGCGGCGGGTGGCGGGACGCTTCCTATGAGGAGGCGATCGAGTACGCCGCCGGCGTTCTCCTGGACGCCGACCGCCCCCTCCTCTACGGCTGGTCGAGCACGCAGGGCGAGGCGCAGGGGCTCGGTGTCTCGATGGCCGAGCTCCTCGGCGGCGTGATCGATTCCACCACCTCGGTCTGCCACGGCCCCTCGATCCTGGCCATCCAGGAGGTGGGCCACCCGGGCTGCACCCTCGGGCAGGTGAAGAACCGCGCCGATCTCGTCATCTACTGGGCATGCAACCCGACCGAGGCCCACCCGCGGCACATGAGCCGTTATACCACCTACGCCGACGGTTTTTTCCTCGAAAACGCTTTCAGGGACAGGAAACTCATCGTCGTCGACGTCAGGAAGAGCGAGACCACATCGATCGCCGACGAGTTCGTGAAAGTGAAACCGGGCGGGGACTATGCGGTCTTCGCCGCCCTGCGGGCGATCGTCAGGGGCCGGGCCGATGTCGTCCCTGACACGGTCGCGGGCGTCACAAAGGAGCAGCTCGTGCGTATCGGGGAGATGTGCAAAGAGGCAAAGTTCGGTGCGCTCTTCTTCGGCGTCGGGCTCACGATGGCGCCGGGGAAGTACAAAAACATCAGGAACGCCATCGAACTCGTGGACGAACTCAACCGCTACACGAAGTGGACCTTAACGCCCCTGCGGGGCCACTACAACGTCTACGGCTCCAACGAAGTCTTCACCTGGATGACCGGCTACCCGTACGCCGTGGACTTCTCCAGGCAGATCGCCTTCTATAATCCGGGAGAGACGACGGCCGTCGATATCCTTGCCAGAAAAGAGTGCGACGCCTGCCTGATCGTGGCCTCAGACCCCGGCGCCCACTTCCCGAAGGCCTGTCTGGAGCACCTTACCAAAATCCCGACCGTGCTGATCGACCCGATGAACACCGTCACGACGCCCCTCTGCCGGTGCCAGATCCCGACCGCGGTCAACGGGATCGATGCGGGGGGCACCGCCTACCGGATGGACGGCGTGCCCATTCACGTAAAGAAGTTCATGGACCTCGGCTACCCGAGCGACACCGAGGTCATCGGCCGGATCTTCGAGCGGATACAGGAGGTGAAACACCCATGAGCGACCTTTTGATCAAAAACGCCTTCGTCATCGATCCGATCAACCGGATCAACGGCGAAATCATGGACATCGCCGTCCGGGACGGGCGGATCGTCGAGGACGTCGGGCAGGGGGCCGAGGTGATCGATGCCGGCGGCCATCTTACCCTTCCCGGCGGCGTCGACTCCCACACCCATATCTGCGGCACCAAGGTGAATTTCGGGCGTTATATGAGCCCTGAGGACATGCGGGCCGGCAGGGAGGCGCGCCGGGGCGTGAAGCATTCCATCTCAGGCTACTCGGTGCCGACGACCTATGCAAACTCCTATCGCTACGCCATCATGGGCTACACCACCCTGCTCGAAGGGGCGATGGCCCCCCTCGAAGCCAGGCACACCCACGAGGAGTTCTCGGCCACGCCCCTGCAGGACGTGATGGCAAACACCCTCTTCGACGGGAACTGGGGGGTGATGGAGGCGATCCGCGACGGCGACATCGAGCGTGCGGCGGCGATCGTGGGGTGGACGCTCTCGGCGGTGAAGGGGTTCGGGATCAAGCTCACCAACCCCGGCGGCACCGAGGCGTGGGGCTACGGGAAGGACGTGACCTGCATCAGGGACAAGGTCCCCCATTTCGAGGTCTCCCCGGCCGAGATCGTCGAGGGGATGATCCGGGTCTGCGAACTCCTCCGTCTCCCGCATTCGGTCCACCTCCACTGCAACAACCTGGGCAAACCGGGCAACTACGCCTGCACCGTCGGGACGCTCAATCTCGCCCCTGACCTCAACGAGAAGCGGCAGACCCTCTATGCCACTCATGTCCAGTTCCACAGTTACGGCGGTTCGGACTGGAAGACCTTCTGCTCGAAGGCCGAACCGGTGGCCTACACCGTGAACAACCGTCCCCAGATCGTCATCGACATGGGGCAGGTGATGTTCGGGAAGACGACGACGATGACCGCCGACGGCCCGATGGAGTTCAATCTCTATCGTCTCCACCATGACAAGTGGAGCAACCACGACGTAGAACTCGAGACCGGGTCAGGGATCATCCCGGTGCTCTACCGGCGCAAGAATCTGGTCAATTCGATCATGTGGTCGATCGGGCTCGAACTTGCCCTGCTGGTCAAGAACCCCTGGCAGTGCATGCTCACGACCGACAACCCGAACGGTGCGCCGTTCGTGAAGTACCCCGAGATCATCGCCCTCCTGATGAGCAAAAAATACCGGGACGCCGAGTTTGCGACGGTCCATCCAGATACGGGATCGAAGGTCGTCCTCCCGGCACTCGAGCGCGAACTCGACTGGAACGAGATCGCCGTCATGACCCGCGCCGGGCAGGCGAAGGCCCTCGGCATCACCGGGATCGGGAAGGGGCACCTCGGGATCGGCGCCGAGGCCGATATCGCCGTCTATCCCCTGAAAGTTGACGAGATCGATCCCTCGACCGAGTACCGGCGGGTGATCGACGGGTTTGCAAAGACGAAGTGGACGGTGAAGCGGGGGAGACCGGTATCGCGGGACGGCGAGATCCTGGTCCACGGGGAGAACACGACCATCTGGGTGGACCCGAAGATCAGGCCAGAGCGCGATATCTCCAGAGACCCGCGGTTTGTCGAGATGTTCAACCACTGGTACTCGGTGCGGATGAGCAACTATCCGGTTCAGGACGAGTATTTGAGGAGAAACCTGAGGATGGAGACCGAGGCGGCGATATGAGGATCATACTGACGATGCGCCCCAGGAAAAATCCCTTCATCCCGATCGAGGCCGAAGGGATCGTCCCGTCTATCCTGATGACCGGGGCTGAGATCACGGTCTGGGAAGGAAACCGGGAGCGGCGTCTCGACGAGGTCTTCGAGGTCTCCGTCGAGGGCGAGGCGGCGACGGTCGAGGAGGTGGAGGTCGTGCTCCGCGGCGACACCTCGCGCCTCAAACGGGTCGGGGAGTACATGGACGGCGGACGGATCACCGTGGAAGGCGATATCGGGATGCACTGCGGGAACTTCATGAAGGCCGGGACCATCGAGGTGATGGGCAATGCCGACGGGTGGTTCGCCCGCGAACTCTGCGGCGGCACGGTCATCTGCCGCGGCGATGCCGGTCATTACTGCGCCTCGGGATACCGGGGCGAAAAAAAGGGGATGACCGGGGGCAGGGTCGAGGTCTTCGGGAACGCCGGCGACTTCGCGGCCGAGCACCTTGCAGGCGGCGAGGTGGTCATCCACGGAAACTGCGGCGATATGGCCGGGGTCGAGATGCACGGTGGGACGCTCTCCATCGGCGGGGACTGCTCCCGTCCCTGCGGGAACATGACCGGGGGAACCTGCACCGTTCTCGGGTGCGCCTATGGGATGATACCGACGTTCCAGGCAAAAGGTGAGACAAACGGCCCGGACGGGAAAAATATCAGTGCATTCACCGGGGATATTGCAAACAGAGGAAAGGGAAGTCTTTTAGTCAGGCGCTATCAATACCTGAAATAGATGATCAGGCATGAGTGCGGCTACGAGGAGCCGGCCTACTGTAAAAAATGCGGCAGACCCCTTGAATATACCGAACGCCGCGGGATTTACTGCCCCAACTGCGGGCATCGGGTCACGATCCTCTGCCCGCACTGCGGCAAGCGCTGGTAGGAGATCAGGTCATCCGGCTTCTGACCCATCGAGTATATTCTGAGCGGAGTTTACTTTTTTCATCCTCGTCCAGGTCTTCCCGCCCAACATCGTTCAAAAAAGATTCGAGCCTGCATATGAGGTCGTCCGCGTCCCTGTGGTTCAGCACCTCGAGATAGACCGGGGCGCGGCTTGCATCGATCACCTCGCCGCAGATATGGCAGAGTTTCCAGTGCTGGTAGGGATCGACATAAGTGAAGGTCTGGCACCCGGGACAGCGGATGACGCGGTACATTATGCGGAGATGCGCGCTGCTCTCTGAAAAAGATTGCTCTTCTCTCCCGGAAAGAAAAAAAGATTTAGTGCTCGTGGTCGCAGTCATGGCCGTCGTGGCTGCAGACATTGCCGCCGCTGACGAGTGCGCCCTCGAGGTAGGCCTCTACGGCGCCCTCGATGCTCCCGCTGACCCCGAGATAGACCTGGATATCGCGTGCACAGAAGAGATCCACTGCTTTTGGGCCCATGCCGCCTGCGATGACGACGCTTGCTCCCTGTTCGGCAAGCAGGGCCGGGAGCGCGCCCGGCGTGTGGCCCGGGCTTACGATGTCTTTTCGGCCGACAATCTTCCCGTCTGCAATCTCGAAGATCGCGTAGCCTTCGCACTGGCCGAAGTGCTGTGATACCTGATTACCATCTTTTGCAACGCCAATTTTCATGGAAATGCCTCTCTGTTAATCTCTGCAGGAATCCCTGATTAGTCTTTAGATAGGTGCACAAAAAATGGGGTCACCAGCATCGGCGCCGGCGTCCGCCGCAGAAACCCATTCCGCATCCTCTGGGGATACCGCCCCGCCCGACACCGTAGACGATGTTCTGCTGGACAGGGATCTCCTGCTGGACCGGTGCGGTACCGGTGGTTTCTGCGTTCTGCTGTGCTTCTGTCCGGGGGGCCGGCCTGCACCGCCCAAAGCCCCTTCCTGTCATCGGGCCAGCGCCTCTGGGCCCGGTAGCGTCAAATCCTGGCATTGTCAATCACATCCAAGAGGTGGAGGTTCTCCACCTGCAATTATTACTCATATGCGCATTAATACATAAACTCTGCCTATCGGGCAAAGATGAGTGGCAGTGCTTTCCCGGCACCTGGTCTTCGAATCGGTCCGGAAAAGGTGAAAAAGTGAGAGCGCGAACGGGGGTGTTTTTCTCTCCCCGCACCGCCAGAATCAGATGCATTCTCCAGGGCCGTTCGATCCCGCCCGCTCGCTGGTTTTTCTCACCAGTGCCAGTGCCAGCGACCGCGCTTCTCCGGACATGGAGCCCGGACAACGACCATCATCTCTGAGGACGGTTCGCGAATTTCGATTTTCTGTACCCCTCCGGCAACGCAGGGGCCGTACTTTCTTCCGGCAAGCTCCTCTTTACCCCGTGAACCGATGCTATACCATGTCATTATCGTCCCTCCTGGACGGCGTCGCCGCCCGCACGAGTCTGTGGTATACTGAACAATATATATAATGTCCCCCATGAACAGACCGATGGCTATTAGTCGGTGCCACGCCGATCATTCTCCATGCATATCCAGGTAATCCCGGTTGAGGGGCTGCCGATCATCCATCCGGGTGATCTTCTGACGGAGATGATCTGCGAGCGGGTCACCTTCGATGACGGGGACATCCTCTGTCTTGCCTCATCGGTCTACTCCAAGGCGAGGGGATTTATCAGAAAACAGGACGAGATCGTAGCCTCTGCAGAGGCCGTCCGCATCGCACAGAAAACCCATGAAGACCCCAGGTTTGTGCAGGCCATTCTCGACGAGACCACCGACGTGATCCTCGAGGACCCCTTCATCCTCTCGGAGACGGTCACCGGCCATGTGGGGGTGCGGGCGGGCGTCGACCACTCCAATATCGAGGACGGCATGATCATCCTCCTCCCGCCCGATCCGATGGGGGCCGCCGCCGGTCTCCGGGACGAGATTGCACGGATTACCGGCAAAGAGGTCCGCGTGATCATCACCGACACCTGCGGGCGCTCCTTCAGGCGGGGCCAGACCGGCGTCGCCATCGGATGGAGCGGGATGACGGCGATCCGTGACTTCAGGGGCGATCACGACCTCTTCGGCCATGTCCTCGAGATCACCGAGGAGGCGGTCGTCGATGAGGTCGCCGGTTTTGCCAACTTCATTATGGGCGAGAGCAACAACGGCGTTCCGGCCGTCGTGTTCAGAAACTGCGCCCGGTGGACCGGCCACGACAACCTGCACTTCAGCAGAGACGAAGACATCATCAGAAAGGCGCTCTGCAAAAAATAATCCTTTTTTAGGTTCTTTGCCCTTTCCCGTGGGTAGCGCCTTCGCACCGACCTGGCGATCGATCGCCTTCTCCGCATGCTCTGCCGGGGTTGCACCCGCCTGACCCTGCACACGATTGCCCCGCAGAACGGTTATAGGGGAAGGCAGGAGCGATTGTCCATCTCCGCACCCATCGCAGTTCTGCGGGGCGGCAGGCCCCCACGGCACCGGCATATGGATGGACCGATGATCGTCCCCAAACACTCGCTCCATCTCAAGTGCAGCCCATCGTCCCGGATCGCCTGAGTGGTGTTTGATAAAGGTGTCAATGGCTACCCACGCACGGGAGCGAAGCGCCCTTTTTCACATCACCCAGGAGACCGGCATAGCCCCGAAGGCGTGCCCTTGTCCCCTCCTGGCCGACGATAAAAAAAAGATTTCAGTAGAAGGAATTCAGCAGAAAAATGACCACGCCAATCGCGACTGAAATGGCGATCACATGCACGGGGTTGATGTGGACAGCCCTGCGGTCCTCACTGTCATAATAATTCACGAGACCCGCGGACGAAACGAGTCGCCCGCCACTCTTCTTCGCCATATCCATAAACTTTCGCATTCACTATATATAAAATCGGCGTCAACGGGTGGATATGCCAGAGCAGGTGTACCGGGGAGCAGTCCTCGCCGGCGACGACTTCGAGCCGGTCAGGGCGGCGGTGATCGTCGAGGACGGCGTGATCACGGCGATCGAAGAGGATTCGTCGGCCCCTGACCTCTGGATCTGCCCGGCATTTTTTAATGCCCATACCCACCTCGGCGACACCGTCGCCATGGACTTCGCCACCTGCGGAGACCTGGAGGCCCTGGTCACCCCTCCCCACGGGCTCAAACACCGCATCCTGGGGTCAACGCCGCGCCCCCGCCTGATCGAGGGGATGCGCGCCAGCATCAGGGGTATGCAGGCCACCGGAACGGCAGGTTTTGCCGACTTCAGGGAGGGGGGGGCTGACGGCGTCACGGCACTCCGCGAAGCGGTCCAGGGTGAACCGATTCTCCCGCTGATCTTCGGCAGGGAAGGGGGTGAGACGATCGCCGACGGGATCGGCATCAGCAGTGCACGGGACATCCCTGACACCGAGGAGCAGGTCAGACGGGCCAGGGCCGCCGGCAGGCTGGTGGCATTCCATGCCGGCGAGAAGGACCTGGACGACATCGACGCCGCCCTCTGCTATGACCCCGACCTCCTCGTCCACTGCACCCACGCCACCAGAGGGCAACTCAGGGCGATTGCCGATGCCGGCGTGCCCGTCGCCGTCTGTATCCGATCCAACTGGACCCTCGGCGTCACCTGCGACGCCGGGAGGCCGCCGGTCAGAGAGATGGCAGCGTGCGGCTGCACCTGGTACATCGGCACCGACAACGTGATGTTTGTCCAGCCCGATATGCTCAGAGAGATGTCGTTCTGCGAAACCGTCACTCGAATGCCTCCCGAAGAGATCCTGCGCGCTGCTGTCGGGGGTGCTGCGCTCGCAGGCAGGTCTTTCCCGATAAAAAAAGGCAACCGGGCGAATTTTATCATAATAGACCCTGATAGGGCGGGTCTTGGGTTCAGCCCGGATCCAATCGCCTCCATGGTAAAACGAGTCGGAGAGCGATCCATACTGCAAACTGTTATAAATTGATAGATTGAATAAAATAGCAGATTCCGGTTTTGTGAGGTGTAGCCATGTTTAAAAAAATCGTCGTCGCTATCGACGGGTCAGATATCAGCCTGAAGGCGCTCGAGGTTGCTCTGTCTGAGGCCCGGATCTGGAATGCCGAACTCCATGTGATCTACGTCGTCGAAACCAGCATGTTCTCCTCCATCCCCATGGACAACACCTGGGAAATTATCTACTCGCTCCTTGAAAGCGAAGGAAAAGAGGTCTTCCAGAAGAGCAAGGAACGTGCCGCACAGGACGGAGTCTCGCTCATCACGCACCTCAAGGACGGACATGCCGGCAACGAGATCGTCTCCCTTACCGAAGAGCTGCACGCCGACCTGATCGTGATCGGTTCGCGTGGGAAGACCAATATCGATCGCCTCCTTCTTGGCAGCGTTTCGGAGCATGTTGTTCGGAACAGCAGCTGCACGACGATGGTGGTGAGATAATTCCAGTTGACATAACCGAGATGTTCGTCCAGGACTACATGACAAAGGATGTGGTCTCTGTTGAGATCCCGAGCAACCGCGATGATATCCTCAAGATACTGAAAAGGACCGGTATCTCGGGTATCCCGGTACGAGAACGGGGCAAGGTCGTCGGCGTGGTCACCAGAAAAGATCTCCTCCGCAAGTCCGAGGAGACGCAGGTGGCGCTCCTGATGTCCCCGAAACCCGTTGTGGTAACGCCTGATACCCCGCTCTCCGATGCAGCGGCGGTGATGGTCAGGCATAACTACCGGAGACTGCCGGTCGTCGACGACAACGGCAGCCTTGTCGGGCTGCTCAGCGTGGCCGACCTCATTGCGGCGATCGCCCAGCTGCGGATCAAGGACGAGATCAGGGACTACTACCTCAGCAGCACCTTCGCCCTCTGGGAGGAAACGCCGCTCCCCCTTGTCGGCCGGATCATGGAGATCTCCGATGTCGAAGCCGTTCCGATCATGGACGAGCGTGGCGTGGTATCAGGGATCATCTCAGAGCGCGACCTGATCAGAAACTCCCACATTGAGGACTCGGTCGAGGTCTCGGATTTCTCCAACGGGACCGACGACGACGAATGGAGCTGGGAGAGTATCAGGGACATGCACACGGTCAGCTACGGGGTCTCCAAGGTCCAGCTCCCTGAAAGGCCGGTCAGGACGGCGATGGTGAAGAATGTTGTCACCGTCCCGAAAAACGCCGGCGTTTCTGAGTGTGCCCTTCTCATGAAGCGTTCCCGCGTCGACCAGCTGCCGGTGGTCAACGGGGACAAAAGACTCATCGCCATGCTCTTTGACCGCGAGTTGATCCGGGTGCTCTGCAAGGGCCAGGATCAATAACCTTTAAATTTATTGATATCTTTAATACAGATAACGCTTTTACAAAATTTTTAGCGTGTAATTTTCATGGGGGTATTTCAATGCCTGAGATTAATCAGGAGATTATGAAAGGCACCACGACAGTGGGGCTTGTATTCGATGAGGGTATCGTTCTCGCAACTGAAAAACGTGCGACGATGGGGACTCTTATCGCCAGCAAAACTGCAAAAAAAGTGTACCAGATAGCGGACCGCATCGGTATGACAACTGCCGGCGGCGTTGGCGATGCTCAGTCGCTCGCCCGCCTCATGCAGGTGGAGTGCAGCCTGTACAAAGTCCGCCACGGCAAACCGATCTCCGTCGGTGCTGCGGCGACCCTGCTCTCCAACTATCTGCAGCAGAACCGCTATTACCCGTATTACGTCCAGCTCCTTGTCGGCGGCGTGGACCGGAATGGACCGAGCGTTTACTCGGTCGATGCGATGGGCGGCGCCTCGAAGGAGACCGACATCGTCTCGACCGGCTCGGGCTCTCCGATGGCCTACGGCGTGCTTGAGGACCGGTACCACGCTGATATGAACGAACCTGAGGCGGTCGACCTTGCCACCCGTTCCCTCAAGGCCGCGATGCGCCGTGACTCCGCATCTGGCGAGAATATCAGTATTGTTGTGATCACCAGGGATAAATACGAGGAAAAGGCCGTTCAGGTCACCCAGATGAAACCAGAACTTACCAGCTAACTCTTTTTTAGGACGATATTAATGTTGATTGAGGACAGACTCAAGGAACTCAGGGATAAGATCAATACCAAGGTCCCGGCCGGGATCACCATCTCTGATGTTGAATTTGAAGGCCCAGAACTGGTCATCTACACCGATGATCCCAAAAAGTTCGCCGACCAGGAGGATCTGATCAGGGTTCTCGCACGGGAACTGCGCAAACGCATCGTCGTACGGCCGAACATCCTCGAAGACCCCGAGACGGCCGCGACGAAGATCAAATCGGTCGTCCCTGACAACGCCGGCATTTCCGATATCTTTTTTGACCCTGACACCGGCGAGGTGCTGATCGAAGCGGAAAAGCCCGGCATTGTCATCGGAAAAAACGGGGCGACGCTGCGCGACATCACCAAGAGCACCTGCTGGACCCCCAAAGTGGTCCGCACCCCGCCGATCGAGAGCTCGACCGTCAAACAGGTCCGTCAGTACCTCAGGTCGGTCAAGGACGAGCGCAAGACGTTCCTGCGCACGATCGGCCGGCGGATCCACCGTGACGTGATCGCAAAGGACCAGTGGGTGCGGGTCACGACCCTCGGCTGCTGCCGAGAGGTCGGACGGGCGGCGTTCCTGCTGACGACACCCGAGAGTCGGGTCCTCATCGACTGCGGCGAAAAGCCCGGGAGCACGACGAGCACCCCGTACCTCTACGTCCCCGAGATCTCGCCCCTCTCCTCGCTCGACGCCGTCGTCCTCACCCATGCCCACCTTGACCACTGCGCACTCGTCCCTCTTCTCTTTAAATATGGTTATGACGGCCCGGTGTACTCGACCCCCCCGACACGCGACCTGGCCGCCATGCTCCAGCTCGACTACCTCGACGTCGTCAAAAAGGAGAGCGGGAGACAGCCGTACACCTCAAACGAGGTGAAAGAGTATATCAAGCACTCGATCACTCTCAACTATGGTTCGGTCACCGACATTGCGCCTGATATCAAACTCACCTTCCATAATGCCGGTCATATCCTCGGTTCGGCGATCGCCCACTTCCACCTTGGCGACGGCCTCTACAACATCGCCTTCACCGGGGACTTCAACTACCAGAAGACCCGTCTCTTCTCCCCGGCGGTCTCGACCTTCCCCCGCCTCGAAGCCCTGTTCATGGAGAGCACCTACGGCGGGGCAAATGCCCTCCAGCCGGCCCGCGAGGACGCGGAGGCAAAGCTCTACGATATCGTGACACGGACGATCGAGCGGGGCGGCAAGGTGATCATCCCTGCCTTCGCCGTCGGTCGGTCCCAGGAGGTCATGCTCGCCCTCGAAGAGGGGATGAGAAAGGAGAAGATCCCGCGGGTGAAGGTCTATCTCGACGGCATGATCAAGGAGGCGACGGCGATCCACACCACCTACCCGGAGTATCTCAATGCGGACCTCCGCAACCAGATCTTCAGGGACGGCATGAACCCCTTCCTTGCGGAATGCTTTGTGCAGGTCGACTCGTCTGATCTGCGCGAGAAGGTGATCGGCGGCGACCCCTGTGTCATCGTCACCACCAGCGGCATGCTCAGCGGCGGTCCGGTTATGGAGTACCTCTACGCCCTCGCCCCTGACGAGCGCAACACGCTCGTCTTCGTCGGCTACCAGGCTGAAGGGACCTTCGGCCGCCGCCTCCAGAAAGGCTGGCGCGAGATCCCGGTCGGCAACCGGGAGACGATGGTCGTGAAACTGGACATCGATACCGTCGACGGTTTCTCCGGTCACTCAGACCGGAAACAGTTGATGGGCTTTATCCAGCATATCCAGCCGAGGCCAGAGAAGATCTTCACGATCCACGGCGACGAGAACAGCACGATCGACCTTGCCAGTTCGATCTACAAGCGCTTCCACATCGAGACGCGCTCGCCCCTGAACCTCGAGACCTACCGTATGGTATAATTCAGATGAAGCAGCGCCTCCCCCTCCTGCTCGGTGTCTTTGCCGTCATGGCGCTCTCAAACGCCGTGGTGCCGGTCCTGCCCTCGCTTGCTGAGGGCACCGCCCTGCAGGGCGCCATTTATTCGGCGTATTTTTTTGGGGCGATGCTGACGGTCATTCCGGCCGGAATCCTCTCTGATCGTATCGGGAGGGTGCCGCTGCTCCGGGCCGGGCTTGTGCTCACCCTCGTGAGCGGGGCCCTGATCCTGGTCATATCAGATCCCGTCGCCCTGCTCGCCATCCGTGCGGTGGAGGGGGTCGCCGCCGGCCTCTTCGTGCCTGCGGCGATGTCCTGGATCAATCTCCAGCCCGACCACGAGGGGATGAGCGGCAACTTCATCGCCGCCCTGAACCTCGGGCTGGTCTCCGGTCTTGTCCTGGCCGGCTGGCTCACCGTGCCTGCGGGTGTGCTTGGCGGGGTCATCGTCTTCACCGCCTTCACGGCAGTTCCTCTGCTGATGACGGTCTTTGTGGGGGAGACGGTCGGGCCGGGGCGGGGGCGTGCCGACCTGCTCGGCGTCGGCAGAGATAATTTCTGGCTCTACATCTCGGCGATCGTGCTGATCGGGGCGACCGGGGTGGTGACCGCCCTCTACCCCGACTTCACCGGCGAGTCCGCGGCGAACCTGGGAGTGCAACTCGGGCTGATGAACGTGGCGACGATCGTCGCCTCCCTTGCAGCGTCAAGGGTTCACCTTGCCCCGATCCCGACGATCAGGGTCTCTGCCGTTTTGATGGCGGCGGGGGTGGCGCTCTCGTTCTTTACGCCGGCGGCGTTCGTGTTCATCGGGGGGATCGCCGGTGTGGTGATGATCGCCCAGATCAACTATCTTGCGGCGAATCCCGGACAGCAGGGAGCGATCATGGGGCTCTTCAACGCTTCCAGCTATGCCGGGATGACGCTCTTACCGTTCGTTGCCGGCGTAGTCGCCGAAGTGGAGAGTTTTTCTGCGGCATTCGCCGTTACTGCGATCCTCGCCGCCCTGATGGCCGTGACGATCGGGCGGTGCCGGTGCTATCTGGAATCATAATGTGGAGAGATTATGTCAGAGAAATGTGCATTTCATGACCTGAACGGCGCGACCGTCCAGGAGAAGTTTGCCGCCCTCGGCATCGAGCCCGGGGCGAGAATCGATATCCTCGAACTCCAGCGGCTCTCGAACTGCTACACAGTGCGTTCTATCATCTACTTCGAGGAGGAGATGGCGCGAAAAGGAGACCTTGAGGGCGATGAGAAGGCGTATGCGGGTGTGCCCGAGTCGGACCGTCCCTTTGTTTCCGTCGAGGCGTTTCTGAAGTTTGCCCGGGAGTACGACCCGTATGCCTTTGATATCAGGCTCAAGGACCTCCCGATCATGATCGAGATCGTCATGGTGGGCGAGATCGAGGGGACACCCTATCTCACCGGGCTGATGCCTTTCCTTGACGAGCTCCAGGACTTTGAAGAGCCCGACGTCCTCGGGTGAACCGCTCACGAGGGTGTTTCGAGCACCTCGAGGGCGACCCGTGCAGCCTCTTTTTTTGCGCCGGCCTTGCTCCCACCGCTGCCGAAGGCGGAGAAGTGCCCGGCGACGGTGACGGCGCTGACAAATGTCGGGTCGTGGTCAGGGCCGTCCCTGGAGACGATCAGGTACTCAGGGAGGCCGAGGCGCTCCTGCTGGAGACGTTCCTGAAGGCGGCCGATCGTGTTTCCGCTCGGGTCGAAGTGGAGGATATCGTCGGCGACAAGCCCGAGGACGATCGACCGTGTCCTGTCCAGGCCGAGATGGAGGTAGAGGGCGCAGATGAACGCCTCGAAGACGTCGGCGATGATCGAGGGGATGAGGGGCTGACCGACGCCGAGGAGGATGAGGTTTTCGAGCCCGATGCCGGTGCCCGGGACGATTGTACCGAGGTGTTCGTTCTTTGTCGCCTCCATCCTCTTTGAAAGCGCTCCTTCGGAGCACTGGAAGGTGCAGAGGAGGTACTCGGCGACGATAAAATTGAGGATGCGGTCCCCCAGGAATTCGAGGCGCTCGTAGTCCGGGCAGGGGAGGAGGCCGAAGGGGTTTTCGTGGGCATAGGAGCGATGGGTGAACGCCCGGTTATAGCGTTCGAGCACGTCGTCCGGGATATCGGTGACGCCGATCTGCGGTTGCGCGAGAAATGTTTGGAGTGTTGTCTTTCGTTTCCAGTCCATCCGGATGCTCCGTGGATGATCGGTTCATGGGACGCCGATCGTGGGAAAAGTCTATTTCTCTTAAAAGATAGGTTTTTTCCATGATGAAGATGCTGATCGGGGGTGCATGGACTGACGCCTCGTCAGGGCGGACGATGGGCGTCGTCAACCCGGCCACCTGGGCTGAGATCGGGAGCGTCCCGCTGGGCGGGCCCGAAGACGCCGGGGCGGCGGTCGAGGCGGCTGAGGGCGCTCTCGCCGGGTGGTCTGAAGTGCCGGCGCTGGAGCGCGGCAGGGTGCTCGCCCGGACCGCCGCCCTGGTGCGGGAGGAGGTCGGACGACTGGCGGCCCTCCTTGTCGCCGAGCAGGGCAAACCCCTCAGGGAGGCGACCGACGAGGTGAGGGGGTTCGCGCATATCCTGGAGTACTATGCCGGGCTCTCCTCGTCGCTCCACGGCGAGACGATGGCGACGAAGGCCTATGGTCGGATCGTCATCGAGAAGCGGCCCCTGGGCGTCTGCGTCGGGATCGTGCCCTGGAACATGCCGGTGATCATCGCCGGGTGGAAGATCGGGCCGGCGCTCCTGGCCGGAAACACCATGGTGCTCAAACCCGCGAGCACGACGCCACTCACCACCCTCGAGATCGGCGAACTCTTCGTCAGGGCCGGGCTGCCGCCAGGCGTGCTCAACATCGTCACCGGGCCCGGGGAGAGCCTCGGGGAGGCGCTGGTCACCCACCCGGCGGTCAGGAAGGTTTCGTTCACCGGGGAGGTCGGGACCGGGCGGCATGTCGCCGAGGCGGCGGCGCCCACGATGAAGCACCTGACCCTGGAGCTCGGCGGGAGCGACCCCGCGATCGTCTGCGACGACGCCGATCTCGAAGAGGCCGCTGCCGGTGTGGTCCGGGGCCGGTTCTACAACTGCGGACAGGTCTGCACCGCCGTCAAACGGGTGTACGTCTTTTCCAGCGTTGCCGACCGGTTCAGGGCACTGGTGAAGGAGAAGACGGAGCGGATCGTCGTCGGCGACGGCATGGGGGCCGGTGTCGGGATGGGCCCGCTGAACAATGCCGCGGGCTACGAGAGGATGCAGCAGATCGCAGACGATCTCTCCGGCGAGGCGCGGTTCCTTACCGGCGGGGCGGCGACCGGTACAAAGGGCTGGTTTTTTACGCCGACGGTCGTCACCGACCTGCCCGCGGGCGCCCTGCCCCTGCGCGAGGAGGTCTTCGGCCCGATCCTGCCGGTGATCGAGGTGCACGATCTCGATGAGGCGATCGAAGGGGCGAACTCGACGAATTACGGCCTTGGCGCCTCGATCTGGACGAAAAGCCTGGAGCGGGCAGAACGCGGCTGCCGGGACCTTGAGGCCGGGATCGTCTGGGTGAACCAGCACCTGAAAATCCCGCCGGAAGCGCCGTTTGGCGGGACGAAGGGGAGCGGCATCGGGAGAGAGAACGGGCCGCGGTCGCTCGACCGCTATACCGAGGAGCGGTCGATCCTGATCCGGTTATGACCGTCGCCGTCTCTCGCGTGAGGTCGGTCTGCTTCTCCGGAGATCCTCACGCAAAAAGACGCCCTGCCTGACCGGCGGCGGTGTGAGAAACAGGCCCGAACGGGCAAAGAACAAGAAAGGGAAGGGGTGTGATCTTCAGTCTCTGAAGAGCACGTGGGTGGTCATCGAGCTGGCGCCAAAGAACTTCTTGCAGAACTCGGCCATCTGCTTGGGGCCGTAGGCCTTGCAGGAGAAGATGTCGAGGTAGGCAGCGTTGGTGTCGTTGGCGAAGTGACCGGAGATCAGGGAGGTCTCGATGAGCTGGGTCATGGAGTAGCCGGCAACCTTGGCGCACGGGCCGAAGTGGACGACGGTCGGCTCGCCGAAGCGCTTCATGTCGATGAGGTCGCAGAGCTCGACGATGAACCGCTTGATGAGGTCGGCGTCTCTGATCGCTGCCGGGTCGCAGTCCTTGAGATCGACACTGGTGTAAAGCCCCCAGGAACCCTGCTCATTGTATTTCTTGATGATCTCATCGTCAGAGAGAGAGTCCCAGTAGTTCACGGTCTCGTTCACGTTAAGCATGTCAGCCTGATTGCGGATATCGGTCTCAGTCATTTTTATCACAACCCCCTCCGGAGAGAACTCTGGAGGCATTGATGTAATTACAACACATATTCAGGATTTAAAAATTTCCATCAAGACACCTCTCCTCGATCATGATAAAAACCCCAAATTTTGTTCTGAATTGATTTATGATGTCAATTAATCGCCTAATTTATACAATTTCTTTGAAATTCCGTCCAAATCCAACGAAGCCCGATTTAAACCGATTTTAATACCCACAACCGCAGTACGCCTCTCTTATGCCCTCGATTGGTTCTGCGCTCTATAATTGGTCAGATTTCAATTTGAATTGATTAAACGCGCAAGAAAAAGGAAAGAGAGGGTTTAATTTGGCCAAAATTGGCATATTCTGTTTTAATTGGGCAAAAAGGGATTCGTGAATCAATTTTTAGGGATAATACGTTTGTTCCTGTCATGTTCTGTTTAAATTGAAATCGGCCGCGACAACATTGAATTGCGTATGAAAAATATAATAAAAAATATGTGTGCCTCAAAGATCATATGTGTTCATTTGTGGTGTCCCCCACTGGCCCGGGGTGCGGCAGGTCGGCGAGTTCGGGGGCCGGGCCAAAGGATCTGATATACGCCGCCACCGCATGCGGTGCCCCATGGAGGAGGCGCCGCGCCGTGTTGTACACGCTCGGCTGTTCCTGCGGGTCTGCGGCCCGCATGATCCGGAGGAGGACGGCGACGAGGGGGGCCTGATCGTCCTCGCCCATCTGATCGAGGGCGCCGAAGACCTCCAGCGCCCCGACGGTATTGTACTCGTTGATCACGGCCAGCCCCGAGAGCACCTCGCCCAGGTACTCCCTCCCCTCCCCGGTCTCAAGGGAGAGCGGCCGGTTGCGGGCAAACCGTCCAAAAAGGGCACGCTGATCGTTGGACTGTTCGATCCTGAAGGATGAGGATTCCGCTGCTTTCTGTATCCGGGAAAGGGCGTCGGGTGCTCTGATGCCGGCGACGGCGGCAAGGAAGGTCTCCCATGAGACCAGGTCGCCCTCAGACCGTACCCTGAAGAGGTCGAAGACCTCATCCCTGTCAGGTGCCGAAGAGTCCATATAGGCCGAGAACGCCGCGAGGCGATCGGTGGCATTCGCCGCCGTCTCGAACTGCTCCCTGATCAGGGCGTGGACCGGCGGTGTGTCGAGGGGCGCAAGTGTCTGGAGGAGCAGGTTCTTCACCTGCCGCTCCTTTATCGCCGCAGGGCTCCGTCCTGCCGGCGCGGCGGCGTACCTGCGGTAGAGGTCCACCAGCCCGTCCTGGTGCCGCCCGGCGATCCCCTGCAGGAGGCGCCGACGCGCCGTGTGGAGGAGCGTGTAGCGGTGGGCAAAACGCGGCTCTTCCACCGACTCGAAGACCGTCAGGAACTGCCCGCCGGCGGCTGACATCAGGGACCGGTCGGCGATCAGGTCATAGTAGAGGTCGCAGAACGCCGGGGACGGCACCGCACCGGGATCCTCGAGGAGCCTGAGCATCTCGGCCCCGGCAAGCGACTGGAAAGCGCAGAACCTCCCGATGAGATCGGCATCATGCCGGGCCCGGAGGTGCCGCTCCTCAGGGGTTGCGTCGTCGACCACCCGACCGTAGAACGAGTAGCCCCGGTTTGCCGCGACAAAGGCCGGTGCGTCGACGTCCTCAAAGAGGATCTCCTCATGCCGCCCGGTGACAAGGTGCGTCGTTTCGGCACGGTCGCGCCCCTTTCTGTCCACCAGTGCCACGACAAACGGGAACGTCCAGGGTTCGGCGCCTGCGGGCGTTTCCTGCTCGAGGGCGATCCTGCAGGTCCGGGCGTCAGGGTCATACCGGTGCGTCATCCTGACGATGGGAAAGCCGGTCTGCTTCAGCCAGACCCGGGCCATATCGTCGAAACGCCGGCCTGCGACCTCCCCGATCGCATCGAGCCAGTCCTGCCGCGAGGCATTGGCGTGGGCGAAGCGTCGGTGGTAGCGATCGAGCGAGCGCGCGAAGGCCTCTTTTCCCATCAGGGTCTCGATCATCCTGACGAATTCCGGGGCCTTCACATAGGTGACGCCGGTGATCAGTTCGTTCGGGTCATTGAAGCCGTCGGGCTCGATCGGCATGGCGGCGGCCCCTGCGTCGAGGGCGAAGGTTCCGCCCTCAGGCGAGATCAGGTCGATCACCGTCTGGATGCGGGCATAGTCATCCCCGAAGAGGAAGCCGAAGTGGGCGTTCTCGATGTGCACGGTCACCGCCTCGTTGAGCCAGAGCTCGAACGGGCTCTTTCCGGTCACCTCAGAGCCGTTGAGGTTGTGGTAATACTCGTGGACCTTCACCCGCACCATATACTCGTAGGCATGGTCGGTCATCGCCGGGAAGGGCATGATCCGGTTGGTGGTGATCGTGGTGTTGCCGACGTTCTCCATCCCGCCGTAGTCCGAGTTCTGCATCCCGATCTCGCGGTAGACCGTCCCGGTGTAGGCATAACCCGGCACGATCGCCTGCACGCCCTCCGCGAGCGCGGCCCTCAGGGCGGCGAGGCGCTCTACATCCCCGGCGTCTCTTGCCCGATCGCGCTCATGGCAGAGGTCCCAGAGTTTCTGGCGCAGGGGGATGCCCTGGTAGCGTTCAGGCCCGGTGAAGAGGTACACCCAGAGGACGCCGTCTGCCAGCACCTCCAGCGCCTGCCGTGCGATCTCTTCGTCTGATCCCGGCGGCACGAGGAGTTCGAGGGTGAAGGTGCGGCCGTCCGGGTACTCGAAGGGTCTGGAGAATGTTGCATAGGTGCCCACGCCCAGGAAAAAGAGGTACGGGGCCATCGGGGTCGTGGTGTTGTCGTAGGTGATGGCGACCCGCCCGTTCCCGCACGGTTTTCTCCTGGAGAGGGCGTCGCCGTTTGAAATGATATTCGTATAGCGCCCGTCGGCGATGATCGTCGTCGTGTAGGTGCACTTTGCCGTCATGTCGTCGAAACACGGGACGATCCGCTGGAACCCCCACTGCTGGCACTGGGTGATCTGGGTCGGCGGCGCACCGCCCGGGGTCTCGTCATAGTAGAGTCCTTCGAGGATATGGCTGGACGGGCGGCAGCGGGTGCGGGCGGCGAGGTGGAGTTCGGTGCCCGGGAGGAGGGGTGCGTCGAAGATAAAGGAGAGACGGTGGTTTTTCCGGTCATATCTGATCGCCGCCGGGTACTCTTCGCACTGTGCGGCAAGCACCTCGAGGCTCCGGGCATTGAGGTCGAGGGAGGAAACCGGTGCGTCCTTCACCCGCACCTGCATCCGCGAGGCGACCTCGGTGTGGTCGTCCCGGACCGAGAAGGTGAGGTCCATATGGATGACGTCGACCGGCAGCTCTCCAAAATCTTCAGGATAATATGTGAAAAGGCGTGTCATCGGGTTCAAGTCAGAATAGGCCCCGATACCGGATTATCTTTCCGGCATGATGGCGGCGAGCATCGACCTGACCCGGCCGATCGGGATGCCTCCCTCGGCAAGGACGCAGACCGCCCCTTCCTCAGTCGGGGCGGCGATAAGTACTCCATCTGGTGTTTCGAGAATCACGCCGGAGAACGCCCCGGCGTGTACGGCCCCGGCAAGGGTCCGGGCTGATTCGATCGCTGCGAGAACCCTGCTGCAGGCAAGGCCTGCAGGGCGGGAGCCCGAGATGACGTGGAGATCTGTGCCCCGGCACTCCGCCACCATCAAAACGCCTGCTTCAGGCCCGGGAGCGGGCCGGGACGAGACCGGGGGCGAGATTGGGGGCGTGGCAGGAGGGGCACTGGAGGGGGGTAACGATGCCTCCTGAACCGCTCTGCCCTGATCGTGGACCGGGACGCCGTGGTCGCGGCACCATGCCGCCGCCCGGTCGAATTCCTCCTCGGTGTATTTGCAGAGCGAAAATTTGACCGCGTCCTGCGAGAGCAGGTACTCCTTTGCCGCGTTGCCGCGAAGGGTGATGCTCCCGTGCCTGAAACAGTACGCCAGCGCCTCGCCCCGCCTGATCAGCATGAACCCCTCGCCTTCCTGGACGAAAATCCGCACTTTTCCGAGAAACCGTGCGGTATGCGAGTATACCCAGGAGAGCGGGGCCTCCATCATGCCAAGGCTGGTCCCTTCGGGGAGTGTGGTTGTCATATCACCGATGCGATAAGGTCGAGGTTCTTCTTCATCTCGTAGCGGACGCGCCCGGGATTGGCGCCGGGTTCGAGGAGGACGGCGAGGACGTCGCCGCCAGGGAGGGGCATCATGAGCAGGACGCCGCCGCCCGCTTCGATGAGGACGCCGGCGAATCCATCCGCCCCGAGGTCTCCTGCAAGGCTGTTCCAGGATACCGCAGCCGCCGGGATGAGGGGGGCCGCCGCCTCCCAGTCGGCGGCGCCCGCCTCCCCGCGCACCCGGCCGTCGGGTCCAGCGACGCAGGCGCCGATTGCCCCTGCAATCAGGAGTTTGCCAAGTGCGAACGTGAGCATACCAACCGTCCTATGCCTTCAGGGCGAGGATATCCTGCCTGATCCGTGCGGCGACGTTCTCACCGAGTGCCGGTCCGACCGCCCGGTGGCATGCCTCCGCAAGCGCCGGCAGATCGGCCGGGGTGAGGTCTGCAGGGCTTTTGCCCAGAGACTTCTTCGTGCACTTTAAGAGCACGATCCCGGCCGAAGGGCCGAGGTCTTCCCTGAGGACCGCAGTCAAACGCTCGTTCAGCGCCATGGCGTCTCCTCTCACTCACCCTCTTCCCGCGAGAGCGCATCCAGGATCTTGTAGGAGTTGATCATCCTGTTGAACGAGGAGGCGAGGTCCCCGATCTCATCGTTGGTCATCACGTGCACCTCGGAGTTCTTCAGGTCGCCCATGGAGACCGAGCGTGCGACCTCTGAGAGCTGGGTGATGGGGCTTGTGATGCTGCTTGCAAGGAAGAAGCTCCACATCACCACGATGGAGAGCGTCACGAGCGTCAGGAGGAAGATCGTCGCCGGCAGACCGATGCTTGACACGATGCCGCCCGTGTCGCCGGCCGCCATGAGACCGATCAGGGCGATCGGGATCACCGCTACAAAGAGCATGCTCACGAAGAGCTTGTAGAATATGGGGATCTGGAGTGTCAGACTCCTCTCCGCCGTACCTGTCCGGGCCATTCCATCCATGCAGGGTTATTATCAGAATCACAATTTAAATATTCTCTTTTTGATTTGTAAGGTATGGTCAATTCAAAGTTAAATTAAAAATAATTTTTGGCGATCTGCCCGTCGTCGCCGGGCATCATCAGGGAAATTGTGCGGCGGGTGAATACGGAAATGCAGGATCACGGAAAAAATGGCTCCTCTGGCAGGATGGGGGTGAAGCGGGTAAAAATGGCTGATCAGGGGTGGTGGACGCATCTCCTGCAGGAGCGGCAGAGCCGGGAATCACAGGTATCAAATATTCCGGGCTGTCTGCTCCTTGCGTGCCCGCATGCTGATCTTTATCTCTGGAAATCTTCCAGCAGGTTCTTCTGGTCCCGCACCTGCAGGTTTGCTGCAAAGGTGCGGGCGAGCAGCGGATTTACCGCCTGTGGGGGCAGGTTGAGAGAAGCGGCAGTTTTTCTGGTGAGTTCCGTCAGGTCGGTGGGACCTTCACCGCTGCCTGCACGTACGGCTGTGTGGATCCTCTGGAGATATGCAAGCGCCCGGTCCATCTGAAGATATGCCTCCCGCCCCCTCCTCGGTTTATCCCATGCCGAGAGAACCACGCGAATGCCGGCAAGCCCCCGGAGCCGTTTTATGGACTGTACCGACGCAATGGCGTCGTCATAGACCGGGAGTTCTCCCGCCACCGGTAGTGCGTCGCCGGAGAAGAGCGCCCCCTCGCTCTGCATAAAGAGCGAGATGGATCCCGGGGAATGGCCCGGCGTATGGAGCACGTTGAGGTTCATGTCCCGAGTTTTATCGGGCGCTATGATCTCTCCGTCGGCGAGTTCGCGATCGACCTGCACCGGTCCGCCGACCAGTGAGGCAAACCCCGGCACCGGACGCTCGCGGTTCTGAAGATCCACGTCCTCGATCCATCCCCGTTCGGCCGGGTGTGCAGCGATCGTGCAGCCGGTCGCCCTCTGGATCGCCCGTGCTGCTCCGATATGATCGGGATGCGCGTGGGTCAGGATGATCGATGCAATCTCTGAGGGGTCTCGGCCGGCGGACCTGATGGCATCGAAGATCTGCGTCTCGCATCCGGCCACCCCGGTGTCGATAAGGGTAATCGTCTCACCGTAGACGAGGTAACAGTACACGAACCGGTCGAGTGCCATTCCCGGCGCTATAACAATTTTAAACGAAATTTTGAGTGCGTGGATGAAAGGCGCTATCCGCATTCGATCGTCTCTGCGCACATCCTCATCATCGTCCCTGAGTACTGCCGTCACGTCCTCACCTCTGGTCAATCGTCATGCATGTCCTCTCAGCCTGATCCCGGACATCTGTTGGGGTGCCCATCGAGGATAATGGTGCTGCCCCCCCGGTGTTCACGGTTCCGATCAGATGATCGGGACCGCGCCGGTCCTGGCAGATGCACGCCTCCCTGAGAACAGTCAGGATGAAGTATTTTGGCGATAGGGAAAGGGATTTTCTTGCCGGGGAACGATCAGGTGATGAAGAGAGATCGCCGTCTTTTGAAAAACCGGTGCCCTGCCGGGTGAGAGATGTGATAAAAGTGCGAGGAGCCGGATTCGAACCGGCGAACGCCTGCGCGAATAGGCCCTGAATCAAATACGTATTGTTGGCGATAGGTTTATCATTTTCAGGGGCCATTATCCCGTATGCAGGAGAGGTACGACCGGACGAAGATCCCACAACTGACCCCCGCGGAGAACACCGGAATATTAACACAATATGTCCGGCACTGTGAACTTGCCCGGGCAACACCGGCGACGATCACGAACAAGGTTGCACGCATGGCCCCGTTCCTGAAGTGGGCCGGGGTCAAGGCTGATGAAGTCACGCCGACGATGGTTGAAGATTATTTTTTGGATCGGATGGATCGGTTATCCCTTCACACCATCGACGGCGACGTTATCGAGTTCCGAGTGTTCTTCAAATGGCTTTTAGGTGAAGAGAAGGCGAAAGCGCTTCTTAAAAACATCAAAAAGTCGCATAAGAAACGTGAGTTGCCGGTTGAACAACTCCTGACCCGCGAAGATGTGCAAAGCCTGATCGGTGTCTGTGAACGGCAACGCGACCGCGCCCTTATTGCGCTCCTGTGGGATTCCGGCGCCCGGATAACCGAAGTCCTGAATATCGACGTGGGCGATCTCGCCTTCGATCGATACGGCGCGACGGTGATCGTGGACGGCAAGACCGGACGCCGAAAGCTCCGGCTTGTTTCCAGCGTGCCGGACCTCCAGGCGTGGCTTGAGCAGCACCCGTATGGCACCGATCCCCGGTCCCCGTTGTTTGTGACCAGCCGATCCTTCACCGAAAAGAAGCCGCGCAGACTTGCAGGCCGGACGGTTAACACGCTCTTGCTGCGGATCGGCCCCCAGGCCGGTGTATATCGCCCGTGCAACCCTCACGCTATCCGGCACGCCAGGCTTACTGACTTGACAAAGGAAGGACTCTCGGAAATGGAATTGAGGATCGTCGCGGGGTGGTCCACGTCATCGGGAATGCCCGATGTGTACGTCCACATGTCCGGTGGCGACGTCGAAAAGAAGATCCTTCGAAATGCCGGACTACTCGAAGAGGAGGAAAACGATAAAGAGGCGGCGATGGAGCCGATCAAGTGCCCGAGGTGCAAACGCCTGAATGCCCCGGGGTCACGGTTCTGTGCCGGGTGTTCGGCGGCTCTTTCGACAACGGTTGCTATGGAGGTAGAGAACGCGGCGCAGAGCATAGAGAGCACCGCTGAGTATCTGGACATCGTTAACAGCGCTGAATATCAGGCACTTCTTGGGGCCATACAGGATAAGATGATGCGGGCGAAGGGCGGGCATCCCCGGACATAACCCGCCATGATCGGCGGGGCAAACACAATCAAACCATTTTTTCAAGTTTTTCGAGATCGACCACGACATCAAACACCCACACGAAACCCGGGCGGGGACCGATCCCGCGCTTGCATTTTTGCTTCTTCCGAACCTCGGCCGGCAACGACCCGCGGAAAAAGTCGAAGTTTTTCAGGATGAAAGTTATCATTTGCGCCGCGTTCAGGGGCATCCCGAAATGCTTGCACACATCGGATGAAGTAAGCCGCATCGACGGGCAACCGTGATCCGCGACGTACAGCGCGACGGCCCGCGGTGCAAGGGACCGGATACCGCGCAACCGTGTTCCCCGCGTCGGGCGGGTTATCGCATATTCAATATCCTCACCGAGTTCTTTTTTCATCGCATCCAGATTAACAGACAAATCACTCTCAATCATATATTCAACCCATTTGTATTCTATTGGCGCATATATTTTGCGGGTATGGCCTCTCAAAAAATATGCATAATGCGGGCGATTTATATCAATTTTGAGAGGGGCATATTCATGGGTAATGTTCTTCATCAACTCGACGATAAAAACCCATTACTTTCAAGGGGTGTGGCGCTGTTTTCACCCGGGCGATCATAACCGGGTGTATATCCCCGCGTCGTTCAAACAGGAAGGGGGAATTGACGTTATAGCCAAAACGACAACAAAACAGGGCGCCGGGGGATCTCCAGGGCCACATCTGACCGCATGATCTGACCATAGCGGGCTTCGATGGAAAACGACAACTTCCGTTCTATCATAAGACGACAACCGAAGGCGTTTCGCATCTGCATGTGCAGATCGGAAGCAGTAGAGGCAAGAGATACTTTCACGGCTGTTGCGTCTATCATTAGACCTTTTGTTGCAGACGCAATAGCGATAATGAAGGCATTGTGGGCTTTGATTTTGAATCTGCCCCGGGAGACGTGAAATATTTAAACATCTAACGCGCACCACTGTCTGTCGGGCGGTATAACCAGGACCCGGGGCGTTTAGATCGCCCCGAATCCTAAAAAAACGATCCCCCAGCGCGTGTAGCCCCCTCAGGCATACAAACATACTGCACTGCGTTACGGTTACGTGTGCAGCGTCGGTATAAAAACGCGTCGGTTTCGTCGGGGTGCCGCTCGGGAGGCAGAAATGAGCCGAATCGACAAATCCCCCTCAAAAATCCAGGATAACCCGGACGGAACGAACGAGCGAATTTTGGATCTGATCGCCCGCGCGGGCGGGGCGACCAGCGGCACGATATATCGCGCCGGCGTCTGCGGCCTGTCGCAGCAGGCGATCGACAACCGCCTGGAACGCCTGACCCGACGCGGCGCGATCTACTGCGATCGAGCGTACGGGGTGAAAATATTCCGGTTGGCGCACGAAACGGCCACGGAATCCGAATCCAGACGTACAGCGCTGGCAGGGGGCGATCAACACGACTGACGCCCCTGTTAAAATTGAACGTGAAATCTACGAACATCTGTCCGTTCTGCACCGGGCAGCCGTTGATATTCTGGTAGCACGTGGAAAATGGATAATTGCGGAATCGGGGGCGCATAGCGCCCCGGACGATAGGGATCGGCACACGGCGAACCGGGGTCAGGCGGTGTTGTCGTGACAGAAACAACAACGATCCCGCAGTATTTATACGTGACGATCCCCCCCCATACGGCGGGCGGGAAAATCGTTATCGTGGCCCTGCCGGGCATCGGGCGCTATTTTGCGCCAATAGGCGAATTTAGGCGATTAATTGCGGGCGAACGGGATGATCTGACCCTCCACCCGCTGCCGGGGGGATCGGCGTGCCGCCGGTAAACCCCCGGGCGCCGGCCCGGACCAGCACCGGGCCGCTCCCGCTGATCGAGGGGCTGAACGTCGAGATAACGTCCACCAACCAGGGCTGGATCTCGATCGTCACCCGGGACGGGGCGGCGATCGTGCGCGACGGCCCGACCCCCGCGGCGCCGTGGATCGACCGCCGCGCACCCGGACGGATCGCCGCAGCGGTTCACGCAGCGGTACCGGCGATCGTCCGGCGGGCGATCCGGGGCGCACTCGACCAGATTTTTGCGGCGATCCGGTCCTCGCCTGACGGTAGCGGGATCGTCTCGCCGGCGGTGGCGCGGGCGATCGGCGCCACAGTTCGGGTGCAGATCGAAACCTGCGATCCGCCCACGTACCTGGTCGATCTGGACGGCGGGCGATCGCTGCTGTTCGGATCGCGCGATATCGCGGCCCGGCGGCCGATCGTGCTCAACGAGCGCTGGCTGGCGGTGCACCCGCGGGAACCCCTGAACGCGTCTGGCAACGATTTCGGGGCGATTATCGATTATTGGCTGTCGATCGCCGAGGAAATTGATCCGACCGGGGACGCGTCACCCTGGGAGGGCGCCGCCGAGGGTCTACAGATCGCACTCGCGGCGCTGACCGTGTACCCCACACGCGACGGGCTGGCCCGATCGGGCCTCTGGCAGGAACCAAACGGCCCGCTGTGGGTGGCCGGGCGGTTGGTCCGGGCCGCGTTACGGGACGCCGGACGGGGGGAGGACGACGCTAATTTTTCAAAATACCTGCGGGAACGCGGCCTGATCGTGCACGCGTCCACCCCGCACCGGGTGGGCGGGGCGCTGATCAGGGCATGGGGGTTCGATCCCGATATACGCCCCGAGGACGCCCGGATCGCCGAATGCGCCGCCCTGGACGACGAGGGGGCGACACCGTGACGGACGACACCCGGACCGGCACTGTTACAGGTGCCCCCCTAGTACGCGCCCGCGGGACCGTCGCGCACATTTTTTCAGGAGGGGCGAAAAACAGGCGTATCACCCGTAACGCCGTAACACCGGAAAATCGGGGGAATTATATGTCCCTATTTTCCATTCGCACCTCATATTGGTGTTACAGGTTCTATCATCCCACCCGTAACACCCGTAACAGGGTGAAATTGAGTTTCTATAACGCCCGCGACCCGTCAACGAGCACGAAAACTAAAAATCGATCTCTCCCGCGTGGGATATATGGGATCATTCCGATCTGCACATGCAGATCGGAACCTATCAGGAGGGGATCGGCATGACTCCCGCCCCGGTGATCAGGTGGAGGGGCGGCCCGGGTGCCGGCAAAAGTTCGGCTCTGATCGATTACGTCCGGGCCGAGGCAGGGACAGGGGCGACGATCGGCGATATTGTAGCGCTCACGTTCTCCCGCTCTCAGGCTGCCGATCTCGCCCGGCGCCTCCACGCGGCGGTATTCCCTGCCGCGAACGTTCCCGCTGTCCGGGGGCTGTGCACGACGATCCACGCCTGTGCCCTGCGTCAGTGCCTGGCCGCCGGCCTGATAGAGAACCCGCGGGTGCAGGTGATCCAGCCCGGCGACCGCCGCGCGGCGCCGATCTATCAGGATTTTATGGGCCGGCACGGTTTGGCCTTCGACCCGGCGATCGGTTTCGAGGGGGACGACGACGACCAGACCCGATCCGACCTGCCGATCGGCAACCAGGTGATCGCCCTCGCCGCGTACCTGACAGCGACCCGGCGCCCCCCGGCAGCCTGGCGGGAAGCAGCGGCCGCCCTGGGTCTGTCGGTCCCGGGGCATGCATGGCCGATCGAGGATCTCCTGTGCGCCTGGGCAACGTACAAACGCGATCGCGCGTTTTACGAACATGAGGATTACGTACGCCTGGCCCTCGATCACGATCTGCCGCCCCCGGCCCCGATCCTGTTTATCGACGAATACCAGGACGTTTCCCCAGCACAGGACGCCCTGATCCGACAGTGGATCAGCCACCCTGACACCCGCCGCGTATACGTGGCCGGGGACGCGGATCAGTCGATATACGGTTTCCGCGGGTGCGATCCGGCCCTGTTCCTCGACCTGGCCGCCGAGGATCGGGGGGCAACCGGCCCGGAATCCCGCCCGGTATCCCACCGGTGCCCGGTCGAGATCATGGCGATCGCTGAAACGATCCTCAGCCGCCCGGCGACCGTCTCCCCCTGCGATCGCCCCGGACAGGTACACCACGTCCGGCCGACGACCGCCGCGGGCCTCGCCGCACAGGTCGAGGAGACGATCCGGTACGCCCGGACCCTCCCGGGCAACCGGCAACCGGTGTTTATCCTCAGCCGCTACCGGCGGGCCGCCGGCAACCTCGCCCACGCCCTCGCCGCCGCGGGTATCCCGTGCACCTCGATCAAACCCTCCCGGGTGCGTTTCTGGACGGCAACCCGGATCGGCCGGGACCGGGGACACCTCGAACCGACGACGATCAGCCCGTGGACCCTGAAACGAGCGATCGCCCACGCCCTCGCCGGGTCCGACATCGACCAGATCCCGACGACCGAGGCCGAGGCCGTGATCCTCTCGACCCTCACCGACCAGCGGCGGGCCGCCGCCCTCACCGACCTACGGATCAGGGCAAAACGAGGGCCGATCCGTCTGGGCGACGTGTACGCGTTGGTGGGCGCCCGGGGCGATCAGATATTCGACGCCCTGAACCTGCGCCCCTGGATCGTCGCACAGATCCGCGCCTGTCTCGCCCGGGAACGACAGCGGGGATACGAGATCACGCCCGATATGGTGAAGATCGACACAATCCACGCTTCTAAAGGACTTGAATCCTCGATCGTGCTCCTGCACACCGGATATTTGCGGGGCCGCCTCCCCGCGCTCGCCGACCCTGATCGCCTGGCCGAGGAGCGCCGCGTGTATTTTGTGGGAGCGACCCGGGCCGCCGATGCCCTCCTCCTCCTCGATTACGGCGACGGCCCGACCTGTCCGATCCTGGCAGGGGTGGTAGCGTGACCGAACGGATCGCCCTCCTGGACGCGGCGTGCCGGTTCTACGAGCGGCACCTGACCGACGATCACCGGGAATTTCTCCTCGCCCGGTACGGGTTCCGGCCCGATTTTGTAGAGGCCGCCCGGATCGGCTACGCCCCGGCAGACGGTACGGCCCTCCTCCTGCACCTGATGGACCGGGGATATAGCGGCGATGAGATCATCGCGTCCGGCCTGGTGCAGCGGTGGACGAAGGACGGCAACACAGGTGTTACCGATCACTTCCGGGGCCGCATCGTCTTTCCATACCTGGACGGTGCCGGGGCGCCTGCGTACTTCATCGCCCGGGCAACCGATGAGACCCCGGCGCACGGCGACGCGGTCCCGGCGAAATACGTAAAAGGGATCGTCAACCCCATCGGGCCGCGGGAACCGATCTTCGGTGCCTGGTCGGTGATCGACGGCGAACCGCTGATCGTCACCGAGGGGATCGCCGATGCCCTGGCAGCCCTCCAGGACTGCCGGCCGTGCATCTCCCCGGTGACAACGAGCTTCAAACGCGAGAGGATCGACGAGGCCGCCGCGTACTGCCGCCGGGCCGGGGCGACGTACATAATCAACGATAACGAGGCGAGCGGGGCCGGGCTGACGGGTGCGACCCGAACCGCCCACGCTCTCCTCACGCACGGGATCGATCGGGTGTATATCGGCACCCTCCCGCGGCCCGATGGGGTTGATAAAATCGATTTAAACGACTATCTCAGGGACGGCGGCGACCTCGCCCCGATCCTCGCCGGGGCGGTCCCGGCCGCCGAGCACCCCGCCGTGCAGGAGGAACGCCGGCAGGAGATCCTTGCAGGGGTGGCCGCCCTCCGATCCGGCATCTCCCGGCAGCGGTACGAGGCGAGCGGGAAGAAAAACCACCGTACGAATGGCATCGACGACCTGAAACGCCGCATGCCCTCCCTCAGCGCCTACACCGGGATCGCTCCCGGGAAGCGGGGGCCGCACCCCGTGTACGGATCGACGCACGGCGATAACTTCGCTGTATCGAGAGACGGCGAGACCTGGACCTCGTTCCACGGCGGGAACGAGGCTGGAAAATCAGGGAACCTGTTCAAACTGATCGCCCTGGAGCAGGGTTTTCTCACCGACGAGGATCGGCCCCTCCGGGGGGAGGCGTTCAAACAGACGATCGAGTACTGCCGGGGGCGGTGGGGATGATCCCCGGTGAAAACGAGGTGTTACCAATCATGAAAATCGAAGTTTGTAGGCTTGATGACCCGGCCTTTACGGTCCGGGACATTGACGGGACCGACGCCCCGCCCCTCTTCACCATCGGCTACCAGGGCCGGACCCTCGATCAGTTCATCGAGATCCTGAAGGAGAACCGGATCGAGAGCGTGATCGACATCCGCTTCTCCACCGTGAGCAGGTTCAAACCAGAATTTCGAGACAGCAACCTCACCCGGGAACTTCCCCGGGCGGGTATCCGGTACGTCCACCACAAAGAGTTAGGCGTACCATACGCGTGGCAGAACCCCTATAAAGCGGGAGCCATCCCGTTTGAGTGCCTGGAAAAGTTCTATCGGTGGAATGTGAAGAAGAACAGCGATTTTAAGGCGTTCATCTCCAGCGTGAAGGAGAGCAGCCCGGCCGCGCTCATGTGCTTCGAGCGGTACGCAACTCCCACGCGGGGCCAGAAGATCGCCTGCCATCGCTCAATTCTCGCGGCTATGTTGCTGGAGTCCGGGGAGTTTGAGCGGGTCATACACCTGTGACGGGAGCGGGGAACACGATCCCCTTCCCGTCTGCACATGCAGATCCGAACCTCTCCCATGTCCATATGGATTTCATAACGTTTAACCTATTATATCTCTGGTATGCATAATCAGTAGAAAAGCATATGAATAAGATATGATTATCAGTAATATCATGGATGAGACTTCTGATCGATTCATCTGCAAGTATTGCGGGCGGTCCTTCACTTCGATGAAGGGGTTAGTTTCGCACCTCAAAGGGTGCGAGAAGCGCCGGTTTGAAACGCTTTTCAAGGTGGGCGGCTTCATTTTCACCGTGTTTTGGAACCCAACCCGGCGGGTGCAGCATGGCCTCAAACGCCTGGAGGCTGGCGACGATCCAAAGGCGTTCATCTCCGTCCTTCGCTTTCTCCGCGATATTGAGGTGATCGTGGACTACACGATCGATCGGGACGGGGCCGCGGCGCCCGGAACCCCTCAACCCGGGGCGGCATCATGAACGGGATCATAACCCTCAAGGCAAAAGGTGTTTCCAGCCCGAACGGGCCGATCGATCTAACGGTCGCGGGGAACATCGACGACGCCGAACGGTTATACAACGTCCTTCAGGACACCCGGGATCAGATCCTTGCATATTCCTGTGATCGCGCCTGGTACACCGCGGTAGAACCCGACCCGGCACCGACCAAAGCCGCCCGCCGCCGTCGAAAGACCGCCGACTTCCCGATCCCCCACCGCGATCGTCATCCCCCCGTGCCGTCGATCTTCAGGCACGCGCGCGCCTCTCTCTCCCCCTGATCCGATCCCCCAAAAAACCCTATATCCCTTTTGTTCATGCCAAAGCGGGGTATATCTTCGTATTTTGGTATTCGCATCTGCATATGCAGATCGATGGTCTAAGCGATCGCCCCGCGGAAACCCTCATTTTTCACATAATATCATAATATTATTATCAAAAACACATATATAGTATGATCATTTATCCTCTATTGTGAAGGAGGTGTATGCGAATGGCGAATGACCAGGGCGGTGTTGCATCGGCAACGGGCCTCATGGGTATCCTTGTGGGTTTCCTTGTGGTTGGTGTGATCGGCGTCTATATCGGTGATCAGATGCTCACTTCGGCGTCTCTCAACGAGTCCGACGCGCTGTACACCTCGCAGCAGGCCGTTGTTGAAACGTTCACGCTTGGCGTGACTCTCGCGAAGGTGATTATCATCGTCTCGATCGCCGCGATCATCTTTGTGATGCTTCAGAACACCGGCCTTGTGCCGTCCTTCAAGCAGGGCGGCGGCGGCGAGTACTGATCGCATACACCTCCCCCCCCGCTCCAGTCCCCCATCTGCGCTATGCCCCCGGCGGTATTACACCTCTGCCGCCGATCCCTCCCGGGAAGAGGGATATAGGGGCATTTTCCCATTTTTGAGGTAAAAACCGAATAATAATATTATCATCTGTCACCCCTTCAGACTCGCACATGCAGATCCGAACCACACCGGGCGAAGGGCGCCCGGGTGGGTGCCGTGCCCCTTCTCAAAACTCACATATCCGGGCGATAGCGATATGTTTCTTTGACGGTGGATCATGGGCATGGAGGAGCGCACATATGGGCGGTGCGTGCCCCGATAGAAGCGATCTGTAGTGTTTGGAAATTGTTTCTTTTTTGACCAGGGGATCATGGGCCTGGTGCAGAGCACCGCGCAGCGTGTGGTGATGCTGTTAGAAATGTGCGAAATGCTTTATAATGGGTTCTTTTTAGAAAGAGTGCGAGGGGAGCGATTCGAACGCTCGAACGTCTGCACGACCAGGCCCTGAACCTGGCTCCTTTGACCTGGCTCGGAAACCCTCGCAAATTTGATTTTATGGCGCAATCTATGGCGAACATCCATTTCAAGGCCCTGAACCTATCGCCTTTGACCTGGCTCGGCAATCCTCGCCTGTGTGCGTCTTGCGTGTGGAACCCTGTGTTTGGGGCACCCTTGCGCCTATAACAGTTAGCACTCCTCTGAAATAAAGATATGCCCCGTCCCTGAGCGATCGACGGTCGTCCGCCTGTCATCGGGCACCTGGATCGCCCGCAGCCCGGGAGGCCCCCTGCGCACGGGTTCGGGATGGTGCTCCCCTCTTCTCATGAAAAGCACCGGGAATACCGGCAATCACGGGTGGATATTCCGCGTCATAAAGCCTTCCAGTTAGTATTATAGTCCGGCGAGATGCACATATAAATAATGGATGATTCAAGGTACGAGTCACTTAAGATCGAAAATATCGTCGCATCGGGTGTTATTGCCGACTCCATCGACCTTGGTGAGGTTTCCAAAAAGATCCCCAACTGTGAACTGAATACCAAGCGCTTCCCCGGCGCCGTCTACCGGATCGAAAAGCCCAAGATCGCCTCGCTCATCTTCTCTTCAGGAAAGGTCGTCCTTACCGGGATCAGGAAGAAGGAGGATCTCTACGAGGGCCTCAATATCATCGTCCAGTCCTTAAAGGAGGCCGGCGTCGATACTTTCGACGAACCGAGGGTCGGCGTCACCAATATCGTCTGCTCGTACGACATCGGCCGCTACATCAACCTGAACAAGGTGGTCATCACCCTGAATCTGGAGAACATCGAGTACGAGCCCGAGCAGTTCCCGGGCCTCGTCTACCGGATCAAAGACCCGAAGATCGTCGCCCTCCTCTTCTCGTCCGGGAAGATCATCCTCACCGGCGGGAAAAACCTCGATGACATCAAGCGCGGGCTTGACTTCCTCGAGCAGAAACTCGAAAGCATCATGTGACCCGGCTACCAGAAGCGGCGGGTGAGGACATAGTTCCTCTCCGCTTTGAGGATCTCCCGGTAGAACGCATCTCCTTCTTTCGCTTTTGCGCAGATCCGCGCCGCCGTATCAGGCCCGACGCCTCGCGCCGCAAGGGCGGTCACCGCCGTCTTTCCGTAGGAGAGGACGAGGTTGGCGTTCTTGAGCATGCGGTCCTCGAAGGCGTGCTCCTCGGCTGTCTTCCCCTTCTTCTTTGCGATCCCGATCTGCTCCTCCTCCCAGGGTTTGAGGGCGGCGACGAGCCGCGCCGAGCAGAGGGGACACTGCGGCGGGTCGGGCACCCGCTCCACCTTTGTCCTGCTCTTCCAGTTCTTGCAGTGCATGCAGAAGAGGACCACGCCGTCGCCCGCGAGGCGCCGCTTCAGGGTCGAGATCACCGCCTGGTCGGCGGTGGGCGGCGGGATCATGTCGCGGGAGGAGGAGAGGCCGTCGGCCCCGAGGACTGAGAGGGGGCCGATATGGATCGCCACCTCGCCGGCCTGCACCGCCCTGAAGACCTCGCCCGCCGCCTCCACGTCCATGTAGTCTCTGAAGAGTTCGCTGTAGGCCTCGTCCTGCACCACTGTCCCGTCAAAGGTCTGAAGGAGGCGGTGGAGGCTGATACGCTCGTAGTCGGCGTCGGCATCGATCGCCCCGAACTTCTTTGCCACCTGCACCAGTTTCCACTTGAAGAGCGCCGTCCGTCTAAGGGCGAGGCGGAGGATCCCGCCGATGTGGGACGGGTCGGTGGCGAGGAGGAGGTCCCTGATATCCGCCGCCCTGATCTGCCGCGGCAGGCGGAGCATCGCCCGGTATGCCCCGCTCTCGATCCCGACCGTGGTGCCGTGGCGCGCCGAGATCAGGATGGACAGGACGCGTGCGATCGTCTCGTTCGCCCGGTGACCGGCGCAGATGTTGCAGACCACGCCGTCGTCGGCGTTCTCCAGGGTGATCAGGCGGTCGGTCGGGACCGGCGTCCTGTTCGCGTCCATCTCATGCAGATACCGTTCGGCATACCCCATGGCGTCGGCGTTGTCGGTATAGGCGGCGAGGTCGCGGCTCCGCCGCAATGCCCCCACCTCCTGCGCCACCGCATACGGCACCGGGATCTGCTCGCCCTCCCATGAGGGCAGTTCCCCCTTCGCCTCCTTTGCCGGTTCGACGGTGAGTCGCCCCTCCTCGAAGTCGAGCACCCGCCAGAGTTGCCCCTTGGTGACGAAGACCGCCCCGGTCTGGACGAAGCCCAGGACAAAGGACTCGTCCAGGGTGCCGACCGTCCGCCTGGTGACGATGTCGAAGACCGGCACCTTCCGCTCGTCGTGGATCATCGAGAGGTTTGCCGAGAGATAGGTCCGGGCCCGTCCGGTGGTGACGATCCGCAGGGCCTCGCCCTCCCCCTCCAGCCTGATCAGGCGGTGCTGGACCATCTGCTCGCAGACGGCCCGCAGGAGGTCTTCGGCCCCTGCAAAGCAGCCGGAGCGCTGGACAATAGTGAGCGCCCGCGAGAACGGGATCTCGCCGTACTCCACGGCGATGGCGGCGACGGCGTTTGCGAGGACGTCGGCGGCGTTCGTATAGGGCCGCACCGGCTCGATCTCGTTTGCCCGCGCCCTTCTGATGATCACCAGGGCCTCCAGGAGGTCGTCGAACCCGGTGGCGAGCACGGTCCCCCGCGAGATCGAGAAGAGGTGGTGACCGGCCCTCCCGACCCGTTGCACGAGACGTGCGACCTCGCGGGGGCTGCCGAACTGGACCACGTGCCCGATATGCCCGATATCGATCCCGAGCTCCATCGAGGAGGTGCAGATGAGGGCTCGCAACTCGCCGGCCCTGAACCGATCCTCGGCATCGACCCGCACCTCCTTCGAGAGCGAACCGTGGTGGACCTCGACGTCCCCCCGCTCGATCAGGGCGTGGCCCAGGGCCTCGGCGGTCACCCGCGTGTTCACGAATACCAGGGACGAGTCTTCGGCGTCGATCATCTCCTCGACGCAGCGGGTCTGCTTTGAAAACTCGCTCCCGCAGAACCGCACCGCGAGGTCGAGCCCCTTTGCCACCGGCACCTCGACCAGGGTGAAGGGCCTATCGCCGCAGAGGTACCGGCCGATATCCGCCGGGTTGCCGACCGTCGCCGAGAGCCCGATCCGCTGGAACTCCCCGGCGTGCTCGCGGAGCCGTTCGAGGGCGACGGCGAGCTGCGCCCCGCGTTTGCTCCCGGCGAGTTCGTGGATCTCGTCGACGACCACGTGGCGCACCCCTTCGAGGTGCTTCCTCAGGCGTTTGCCCATGAAGAGGGCCTGCACCGTCTCCGGGGTCGTGATCAGGAGGTCGGGCGGGGAGAGCGCCTGTTTGCGCCTGACGTTCTGCGGGGTGTCGCCGTGGCGCACGCCGACGGTGAGGCCGAGTCTGGCGCACCACCACTCCAGCCGCCCCAGGATGTCGCGGTTGAGGGCACGCAGGGGCGTGATGTAGAGCGCCCGAAACCCGGTCCCCCCCTCGGAGAGGAGGGCGTTGAAGACCGGGAACATGGCGCTCTCGGTCTTGCCGGTGCCGGTCGGGGCGATGAGGACGATGTTTTTTCCGGCGAGGAGCGGCGGGATGGCGCGCTGCTGCGCCTCCGAAAGGTCGGTAAACCCCCGCTCGTCGATGAGCGCCCGCACCCGGGGATCGAGGAGGTCACGCGCAGCGCTGTTCCCTGATCTCGTTGAGCCGTCCGATATAGGTCCCGTCACGAAGCCACACCTCGGCATTCTCTTCGTCGATGCACCGGGAGAGCGGCCCGAGCCCGCTCCTTCCCAGCTCCAGCACGTCCACCCCGCCGGAAAACTCGCACGCCGCCGGGACGGCGAGGAGCCGCGTCTCTTCACTGCCCAATGCCGGCGAGTAGAGGTAGGCGGGCTCTGCCCTGAGGGAGCAGCCCACCTCGTCGCAGAGGGAGACGGCCGGGTGGAGGTGGCCGATGACCAGGAGGCGCCCTGCAAGGTCTTCGGCAGGCCAGGTATGGCCGTGCAGGTAGCCGACGCCGTCGATCACCGTGCCGTTTGCCGGGAGGAGTTCGTCGTCCCGGAGAAACCGCCCGATCCCGCCGTCGTGGTTGCCGGGCGCTACCTTGAGGGGGGCGAGGGCGCGGATCCGGTCCAGGATGCCGGGGAGTTCGTCGTATTCCTGCCGGCTGGTCAGGGGCACCGAGTGCTTCACGTCGCCGAGGAGGACGACGAGGTCAGGCGCCGTCTCCCTGATTGCGGCGAGCACCCGCCCCTCCCGCTCCCGGCTCCGGCTCCGCACGTGCACCCCGGCCCGCGCCAGCCCTGACTCGATCCCGAAGTGGAGGTCGGCGACGACCAGCACCCGGATGGTGTTCTCCATCAGGAGGGCCGGGCAGTCGGGAAGAAAGGTCGGGCGCATCAGATCAGTTTCACCTGCCCTGACGAGGGCATATAGCACTCGCCTTCTTCCATCAACGCTGCAAGGGCGGTCCGTGCCGCCTCCTGGCCGATCCCGCGCTCGGCCACCGCCGCAAGAAGCGTCTCCTCCGCGGCCCGGCGGCCCGGCGCCTCTTCGAGCAGGGCGACCAGCACGGTGCGGGCGTCGATGGGCGCCGCCGGCAGGCCCGCGTCCTGCACCGTGCGCAGGGCGGCCTGGACCATCAGCGCAAGGCCGGCGAGGGTTTCAGGCGTGGTTTTATAATGAGCGGTTGCCGCCACTGCCCCGGGACCGGCGGGCGCGTCGATCATCCGCTCGATTCTCGAGAGCGTGAGGTCGGCCGTCCGCAGCACCCAGAGGTCCCGGACGCTCCGCTCCACCCTGAGGACCGTCTCCGGGACGATCACCGTCTCTCCCCCGGCGGAGGCCAGCGCCCCGCTCACCGCGGCAAAGGCCGGCGTCTCGATCGCCTGCAGTGCCGACGCCGCGGCGGCCTCGCGCCACCCGGCAAGGACGGTGACGCTGCCGGTCGGGTCGGCGATCCGGGCAAAAACCCTGCCGCCACCTGACGAGACCGAGGTCAGCGCCCCTGCAAAGAAGACCCGCCGACCCGCGGCGCCGGTCGGTGAGAGAAAGGATCCGCCCCCGATCCTGGTCGTCTGCCCGATCTCGCCGGCAAACAGGCGGGCGGCGGCGTCAAGCCCGACCAGACCGCCGCTCTGTGTTTCCATGAGATCACATGTACCCCGTCTGCTCTTAAAGATCGGGATGGGGGTATCGCGGGCGCTCTGGCCCCTCCTCACAGGAGCCGCGTGAGGGTGAACACGATCACGAACAGCCCCCAGGTCAGGTACAGCCGCCGGATCTGGCGCCGTCCCTCTTCTATCGTCGGGCTCGCAACCAGGCGCACGGTGCAGGCGATCATCCAGAGATCGGCCGTGCCGATCAGGAGCAGGTAATCGTAGCCGAGCCAGCCGGCCAGAAACGGCACGGGCGTCACCAGAAAAAAGACCGTCAGCCAGAGGGCAGAGATGCGGAGCGCCCGGGCCCGGCCCCATCGGTGTGCGAGGCTCCGTGAGGACCGCTGCTCGTCGCCTTTTACATCCATGGTATCCGCAGCGATCTCCAGGCCGAGATCGAAGAAAAATGCCAGCGCCGCAAAGGTCAGGACCACCCCGTTCACCGTCCCGGCCGCTATTGCCCCGAGGACGATGGTCATCCCGATACAGGCCGCCACGACGAGGTTGCCGGCAAACCCCGCGTCCTTGAGTTTGATGTTGTAGGCCAGGGCGATACACCAGAAGAGAACGACCAGTACCAGCACGAGCGGCCCGAGAAATGCAGCGCCGATCATCCCGGACGCAGTGAAGAGAGAAAACAGGATCCAGAGTTCGGTGACGGAAATCCGCCCCGAGGGGAGGGGCCGCGACGGCAGGTTGACCCGGTCGACCTCCCGGTCGAAATAATCGTTGGAGATGTTTGCCGAGCCTGAAATAAAAAACAAAGTCAAAAATCCCAGAATAACGAGATGGAATGGGGGTAAACCCCCGAATGCAAAAATTTCGCCGGCAACGAAGAAGAATCCGGCTCCAAGTGCAAGATCCATCCTGATGAGTTCGGCGGATGCACGGAGTTTCGTGGCGATGGTCGACGTCATGATCCTGAACAGATATCGTCTCTATCCGGATTGTGTGGTGAAATATTCACCGGTGGTTGTCATGAGATGCGTTCCCATGATGGCCGTGCCGGCCTGAACAAAATGGTCTGACTGGCGGGCATTCTGTGATGCAGGACAGCATACAAGGGGATCAGACGAACCTGAGTTCGCTCAGGTCCTTTCCCGCGACCTCCTTCTTCTCCAGGTGCTCGATCTCGTGGGCGATGCCGTATGCCGGGGAGCCCTCGAAGCAGATCTCTTTTCTGTCGAGATCCTCGACCCTGATCTCTCCGGCACGGGGGTCGATCGTCATCTTCAGGATCCGGTCCGCCCGTGCCCTGACCCTATACGGCCGTTCCACGAGGAGACGGGTGGGCTGATCCCCGCATTTTTCGAGCCTGCGGACGGTCCCCTCGCTCTCTGTGATTGCCGGGTTCATCAATAGATAGATCTCCTCCAGTGAGGAGCCCAGTTTCGTCTCCTCGTCGTACACCGACGTCTTCTTCATCACCGAGACGGCCCTGAGATCCTCGAGGGCGTAACTCCAGTCGCCCCCGAACCTGAGTGAGAAGACGAGGGGGAGGAGGGCCTCGGAGGGGAGGCCGAACCGTTCGGCAAGGTCCTTCTCGGCCTTGAGGAAGGCAAGGTTCCTGAGGAGGTCGGCAGGTTCCATCGGTTCAGCCTCTGTCGTAAAAGGGATAATATCTTTCCATTATTATATCACGGTCTTTCCCATTTCATACGCAATGGTCATTTCCGGCTTTCCTTCGATATCGCCCCCGTGCTCCACGCCTGTTGCGCAGATGATCCCTGCTTCCTCCACATTGTTCAGGCATGCAAGAAATCCTCTAAAACCAGCGATCGCTACATCCATCGCCTCTCTTCTCTCATCCCAGCTGGTCGCTATGAAAAACGCCTTCTTATTGGCTATCTCTGTATATCTGGGACAGGTTCTGTCGATCAAAACCTTCAACTGGGCATCCATGTTGTAGAAATAGATCGGGGTTGCCATCACCAGAACGTCGGCCCGGATCATTTTCTCCAGGATCTCGGCCATATCATCGTTCTGTACGCAGGCTCCGCCGTTCCCCTGACAGGCAAGGCACCCCTGACAGAAGGCGATATTCTTCTCCTGCAGACGTATTTTCTCCACCTGATTTCCGGCGTCCTGTGCGCCGGCCATAAACCGGTCGCATAACATATCGGAGTTCCCGTTTTTTCTGGGGCTGGCCGATAAAATTAAGACTTTCTGACTCATGTAGGAATCCTCCACCCGATGTCGGGATATTTTATGGTATATTCTTCCTCCATCACGGGCTCCAGCCATTCGACTTCCCCTCTTTGTACATTCGTCGTGATCGGAGATGGGCAAGCCGGCTGTCAGGTGCAGCACCATGCCAGTGTTTCACACCCGGCGGGATCTTGACTACATCTCCTTCCCTGATCACCTGTGCCTTCTTTCCTTCTTCCTGGTAATACCCTCTGCTGCCGGTGACAAGCAAGATCTGGCCTCCGGGATGCCTATGCCAGTTGTTTCGTGCGCCCGGTTCAAACGATACATTATATACGGGGCACTGGAACGTGCTTTCACCGGCAACCAGTGCCTGAACCCATGCCGTTCCGGCGAAATACTCGTTTGCGGCTCTTTCCCCTTTCGGAAAGATCACGCCTTCACTTAAACTGTCTGATGCATCCATGGTTTATTCTCCGTCATGATTCTGGCAAATAGGGAAACCCTGCCGTCTGTACGATTTCGTGTACATCGCGACAGTTACGTCTTCTTGAACATCTCCCGTGCCATGGCAACTCTCTCTTCAAAACCCGGCCCTTCCAGTTCTTCCACGACGGATTCGAGCACCGCCGGGATATCGATGTGCTGGGGGCATTTTTCAACGCACTGCCCGCACTGGACGCACAGGGAGGCATACTCGGGTTCCCCGAGGGCGACGGCGCCGCCCAGCCGTGCCGCATACATGAATTTTTCTCCCTCGGGATTATCGACCAGGTACAGGTTGTTGTATTCCTCGAAACAGAGGGGAATGTTCACGCCCACCGGGCAGGGCATGCAGTACTGGCAGCCTGTGCAGCCTACCTTCAGCAGCTCGCGATACCGGCTCTCCACCCTTTTGACCAGATGCAGTTCCTCAGCAGCCAGCGAATTCGGGTATGCCTGGTCGGCAATCCTGAGGTTCTCCTGGATGTGCTCCTCCTCGTTCATGCCCGAAAGGACGACCGTGACCTCCGGGTGGTTCCATATCCAGCGGAGCGCCCATTCCGCAGGAGACCTCTTTGTCCGGGCTTCGTCCCAGATCTCTTTCACGGCCTGAGGCACGGTTTTCGTCAGGTTCCCTCCGCGGAGGGGCTCCATGATGACGACGCCGAGACCTTTTGAGGCGGCGTATTCAAGGCCGGCGGTCCCTGCCTGGTTCTTTTCGTCCAGGAAGTTGTACTGGATCTGGCAGAAGTCCCAGTCATAGGCGTCCACGATCCGGTTGAAATCCTCGCTTGCGCCGTGGAAGGAGAAACCTGCATTCCCGATGCGGCCTTCGGCTTTGGCCCTGTCGAGGAAGTCAGCAATGCCCAGTTTCTCGACCTTGTCCCACAGGTCACCAACGAGAGCATGGACGAGATAATAGTCGATGTGGTCTGTTTTGAGTTTCTCCAGCTGAGCGTTCAGGAACGTATCCATATCCTCCCGGCTCTCGATAAGCCATGAAGGAAGTTTTGTTGCGAGTTTTACCTTCTCGCGGTATCCGTCGGCAAGGGCACGACCCAGGAAAGGTTCGCTCTCTCCCATGTGGTAGGGCCAGGCCGTATCGACATAGTTCACGCCGTGATCGATTGCGTAGCGTACCTGCTTCGTGGCCCTGTCTTCATCGATCGAGCCGTCCTCTTTCATGGGAAGACGCATGCATCCGAATCCAAGGATGGAAAGTTCGTCTCCGCTTTTTGGAACTTTTCTGTACAACATTTTTCTTTCACCTGGTTTCTTCAGATAATTTCGATGCACCGCGGTATTTTCCGGGGAGACCGGATCGTGCCTTTACTCTGTCATCCCAATGCTACGCAGCCAGTCTGCAACCTGCGTCTGCGCATTTTTTACACTGCCGTCCCTGACTGCAAGCCCGTCCAGGACGGTCGCCTGCGGGCACAGTGTCCCGATGTCCGTAACGCTTCGCCCGAGGCCGCCTCCCCCGTGCGTGCAGAAAGGTGCAATGGTTTTTCCGGAGAGATCGTATTCCGACAGAAACGTTGCAACCGGCCTGGGAATCGTACCCCACCAGTTGGGATACCCGACGAAAACAAGATCGTACGAGTCCATGTTCTCGACTTTTGTTTTCAGCCGGGGCCAGTAATCCGCTCCCAATTCCTTGTGCGCCTGTTCCACAACCTCGTTGTAATTGCGGGGATACGGATCCATCGGTACGATTTCAAAGATATCGCCGCCGACGCTCTTGTGTATTTGATCTGTAATTACACGTGTGTTGCCGGAATGCGAGAAATACGCTGAAAGTGCTGATACGTTTTTCATGGATATCATCCTCCCGGGGGTAACTGCGAGCCCTGAACGATTACGATATAATTTGTGTAGTATGAATAATATATGACATACAAACAAATGTGGTACATACTTACAGGATTGATACAAATGGATGACACGCCGAAAAAATTCAAGTACAACTGGGGAATCGAAGCAACCCTGGACGTGATCGGGGGCAAATGGAAACCGCTGGTCATGTATCAACTCAAGGAGGGGACGTTGCGTTTCAGCAAGATATTGAGCCTGGTACAGCCCAGGATCACCCAGAGGATGCTGACAAAAGAGCTTCGCGAACTTGAGAAAGATGGTCTCGTCAACAGAAAGGTCTACCCGCAGGTTCCGCCGAAAGTGGAGTATTCGCTCACGGAAAAAGGCCGATCCCTGATGCCGATTCTCGACCAGCTCTGCGACTGGGGGTACGAGCACATGGGGGACGACATCGAGTTCCAGTGTGAGGAATAAATTGCACCTTTAGGGACGTGGTGATACTGTACTGATGTGTTCGGTTCATCGCGCACGTGCAGTTCTAAAAAATATTCCCCTGAAACATCAGACAGAAGATCGCCACGCAGAAGAGGCCGGGGCCGATGATCGCGACCACAAAGCACTTGGCGCAGTGTATGCCACCCCTTTTAGATGAATCAGTCTCCTTCCCGGTGCGGCGAGCAGCACCCCTGTACGCTCGAAGACCTCGGCTGGACTGAAGAACACGACGCGGCATTCTCAAAGTACGCCGGGCCGTACGTGCCGGGCCGGGTGGTCTGCCGGCAGAAGACCGTATGGGACGTGCTCGTCGACGGCAGATCGCTCACGGCCGGGCTCTCGGGGGCTCTGCGGAAACTCGGCCGCTTTCCTGCTGTCGGCGATTTCGTCGTGGTGCTCGACCAGCCCGAGGCCGGCACCTCGACGATCGTTGATATCCTCCCGCAGAAGACCCGCTTTGCACGGGCGAGTCCCGGACGCGAAGGCGCCGACCAGGTCATTGCGGCGAATATCGATACGGTCTTTATCGTCACGGCCGCCGGTCATGACCTCAACGCCCGCCGGATCGAACGCTACCTGGCGATCGCCCACGCATCCGGCGCCCGCCCGGTCGTCGTGATCAACAAATCCGATCTGGCTGACGACCCCGCCGCTCTCGCCGCCGGGATCGCCGCGGTCGCCCCCGGCATACCGGTCATTCCCATCAGCGCCGTGAGCGGGGAAGGTGTCGACCGGCTCGGGCCGTACCTCCTGCCGCGGAGCACGGTCGCCCTCATCGGTTCGTCGGGCGTCGGCAAGTCCACCCTGATCAACCGGCTCATGGGCGGTCAGGTGCAGGAGACGGCGCATACCCGGGCCTCAGACGGGAGAGGGCGGCACACCACGACCGTCCGCCAGCTCTTCGTGCTGGACGGCGGGGCGCTCATGATAGACAACCCGGGCCTGCGGGAGGTCGGCATCGGCATGGCGTCTGCCGGTATTGCCGATACCTTCCCCGACATCCTCGAACTGGCGGAGGGCTGCCGGTTCTCGGACTGCCGCCACGAAGGGGAACCGGGGTGTGCGGTGCAGGCGGCCGTGCGGGAGGGATCCCTCTCTGCAGCGCGGCTGGAGAGTTTCCACCGGCTCGTGCGGGAGCTCGAATTCGAACGGGACAAAGCGGAGATCGGGCTGGCGAGGCTGGAGAAGAAGCGCTGGAGGGAGATCGGGAAAGATGCCCGGGATATCGGGAAGATGAAAGAGAGGATAAGGCACACCTGAATACTCTATTTTCCCTTATGCATCATGCGCTCTCTGCTTTTATGCTCCCTGCCCCCTCCTCTCTCTCAGTGCAGCGCCGCCCGTTCCCTCAACCTTCTTTTGAGGCGTAAGCGGCCTGTACAGGAGAACAGAGGCCATGAGAGAGCTAACTCCGGAGGCCCCCGACCAGATCCCGGACCCGCGCGCGAAGACGGGGAGGGAGATGTGGATCGCGGAACGGCCTGAGCGGGAGCAAGGACCGGGCGCTCTGTGATGCAGGGCGGCGTACAGAACAGGAGGGTGCTGGTCTGAAGCGAGCGGAGAGGAACGGAGAGGAGCGGAGCGAGTGAAGACGAACACCCGTCTTTATTTATGGATAAATAATCCGTTGGTTGTAAAAGGGTAGAGTGCGGGGCGCAGATCCGGAATACCTTTTTCATCCGCCGCCTGAAATTTGTCCCTATGACACCATCCGATATAGAAGAAAAAGGCCGGGCATTCTTCGCCGCCGATTCATTCGCAAGGGAGAACGGTCTTGAACTTGTCGCGGTTTCCACCGGCCGGGCCACGGTCTCGATGCGGGTCGCGGATCGTCACAGGAACAGCCACGGGACGGTCCACGGCGGCGCTCTCTTCACGCTTGCCGATGTTGCGTTTGCACTTGCATCCAACTCCCACGGGATCGATGCTGCGGCGATAAATGCCCATATCACCTATATGACCGCTGCAAAGGACGGGGTTCTTACGGCCGAGGCGGAGGAGTTTGCGCTCAACTCGAAACTTGCCTCTTATACCGTCACCATCACCGATGAGGAAGGAAGAAAGATCGCCATCTTCCAGGGTATGGTCTACCGGAGGACACCCCGGCCTTAATCCGTTCCTGGTTTACTATTAAAACATTTTAAGGCGGGAGATCATCCGTCATCGGAGTGTCGATAGACCCGAAATGTTCCGAATTGAGCAGTCTCAATAGAATAGTGCGAGGGGTGGGATTCGAACCCACGGACCCCTTCGGGACTGGATCTTAAGTCCAGCGCCGTTGGCCTGGCTTGGCTACCCTCGCTCTCCTACTACATGGAAGCCTGCAGACAAAAAGATGATGGGCTTTCACCGCAGTGCCCGCTCCACCCTCTCCACGATCGTCTGCAGGCCCTCCACCCGTGCATACCGCTTGTCGTTCGATGAGATCACCGTCCAGGGTGCGGCCTTCGTATCGGTCCGCTCCAGCATCTCGGCGACCAGGGCCGCATAGATATCCCACCGGCTCCGGTTGCGCCAGTCCTCCGGCGTGATCTTCCACTGACGCTCCCGGTCCTCTTCCCGGTCGATAAATCGCCTCAGCTGCTCCTCCCGGTCGATATGCAGCCAGAACTTCACCAGGACCGCACCCCAGTCGACGACCGCCTCCTCGAACTCGTTGATCTCGCCGTAAGCCCGCCCCACCTCGGCCGGGGAGGAGAGCCCCTCCACACGCTCGACCAGCACCCGGCCGTACCAGCTCCGGTCGAAGACGGCGACATGCCCCTTCTTCGGGAGGTCCCGCCAGAACCGCCAGAGGTAATGGTGGCGCGACTCGTCCTCGTTCGGCGGCCCGACCGGCTCGACCTGGCAGATGCGGGGGTTGAGGCGGCGGGTGAGCCGCATGATCGCACCTCCCTTCCCGGCGGCGTCCCAGCCCTCGTAGACCACGATCAGGGGGAGGCGCTCGCGGTAAAGGGAATACTGCAGTTCGGTGATCCGCTCGCCGTAGCGTTTGAGCGCCTCCTGGTACTCGTCCTTAGAGAGCGAATGTTTCGAGGGGTCAGGGAGTCGGAGGCGTTTCTCCGACGGCGGCTGCAGCGGCGCCGGATAGCGCGGCACCACCGTCGTTCGCCGCTCCCGGATCGCATGCTCAAGCGCATGGACGACCGCGCTCATCCCCCTGACCACCGTGAAGTTGCGGTCGTGCGCCTCGATCACCGTCCACGGTGCATTGGGGGTGTCGGTCTTTGCGATCACCTCCTCGAAGATCGGGAGGTAGAGATCGTAGTGCTCCAGCCTGACGTCTTCATGGCCGTCGATCAGAAACGCCGCCGCCGGTTGCTTTTTTATCCGCTCGATCCGTCGCGCCTGCTCGTCCCTGCTGATATGAAGAAAGAGTTTCACGACGACGGCGCCTGCATCGGTGAGGTGCCGCTCGAACCTGACGATCTCGTGCAGTGAGCGCTCAGGTGCGCCGCCGTCCTCCGGGCGCACCTGCTCCGCCACCATCCGCGAGTACCACGAACGGTCGAAGATCGCCATCCGCCCGGCGGTCGGGGTCCGCAGCCAGAACCGCCAGAGAAAGGGCCGCTCCTCCTCCTCGCGGTTCGGTGCCGATGCGGCGTGATAGGTATACAGGCGCGGGTCGAGGGCGAGGACGAACTGGTGGAGCATCGTCGAGATGCCTGAGAGGTTCCAGCCGTCGGCGACGATGATCACCGGGAGGTCGAGGTCTCTGGCCTCACGCTGGAGGCGGCCGAAGCGTTCTGCAAGGTCAGGCAGGATCTGTTTATAGTCCTCATCGCTCACTTTTCTGGTCAGGTCGTACTGCTCGAACATGGGACAGGGAGATCAAGGGGCAGAGAGAAGAAAAACGATCCGGCAGCCGGGCGAGAGAAAAAGAAGGAATAGGGGATCAGGCAGAGACGACCGTGCCCCCTATACCTCCTCCTCTGGCGTTTCTTCAGGGGTCTCCTCTGGCGTTTCCTCTGGTACCTCCTCTGGCATTTGAAGGACGCCGTCGATCACGTGGATGACGCCGTTGGTGCATCCGACATCAGAGACGGTCACCCGGGCGTCGTCGATCATCAGGGTCTCGTTCGCCTCGTCCCACAGGATTGCGACGCTCTTTCCGGAGAGCATCTCCAGCGCCTCCAGCTCTATCAGGTCTGCGGCCAGGTATTCGCCGCCGGCCACATGATGGAGGAGGATGTCGTTGAGCGCCGCCGTGTCGTTGAGCAGGGCGTCGAGCGCCCCCTCCGGGAGGGCTGCAAAAGCCTCGTCTGTCGGGGCGAAGAGCGTGAAGATCTCCGTGCCGTTCAGCGTCTCGTTCAGCCCGGTCATCTCGAGGGCAGCCACCAGCGTTGCAAGACTCTCGTCTGCCGCCGCCGTCTCGAAGATACTCATCTCTTCAGGCGCCGCCTCCTCCACGACGATGAAGTCGGGTTTCACCGCGGTGTAGGTCTGGCCTGTATCGTCGGTGACGGTGAGGCTGACCGTATATGTCCCTGCCTCATGGTAGGTGAAGAGCGGGCTCTCCCGCGTGGACATGAAACCGTTGCCGAAGTCCCAGTACCATGCGGTGATGTTCTCGACGGTGCCGTTCACCGAAAACTGCACGGTGAGCGGCGATTCGCCCTGTGTCGGTTCGGCCACAACGTCCACCACCTTCTCCTCGGGCGGGACCAGCACCGCATCGATCACATGGACAAGACCGTTGCGGCAGAGGATGTCCGCGATCGTGAGTCGTGCATCGTTCACCATCACGCCCTCGTCGGTCTCGCTGATGGTCAGCGTTCCGCCCTGGAGCGTCCACATCGTGCCCGCATCCACGAGGCCGTTTCTGGTTGTAAAACCGTCGACGACATGGTAGAGCAGGATCTCGTTCAGCGCTGCCGTGTCGTTGAGCAGGGCGTCGAGCACGCCTTCGGGGAGGTTATTGAATGCCCCGTCGGTCGGGGCGAAGACGGTGTATACCTCAGTCCCGTTCAGCGTCTCGTTCAGGCCGGTCACATCAAGGGCCGTCACCAGAGTGGCGAAGGTCCCGGTCCTGTTGAGGGTCTGGTAGATCGTGTATTTCGGTGTGCCTGGCGGTTCGAGGACGGCATCGATGACATGGACCACGCCGTTTGTGCAGGTGATATTGCTCTGGGTGATCAGGGCCTGGTTCACCCTGATCCCCTCTTCGGTCACGGTGATCGCCACGTCCATCCCGAGGAGCGTCTGCAGCGTATCCATCTCTTCGAGGTCTGCGGCATAATAGGTGCCGTCGGCGATATGGTAGTTGAGCAGTTGTTTTAGCAGATCGGGCTGCTTCAGGAGGAGGTTCAGGATATCCGCGGAGTAGGCGTTGATCGCCTCGTCGGTCGGTGCAAAGAATGTGTAAGGCCGCTCTGCGCTCAGCGTTTCGTTCAGTCCGGTCTGGTTGAGGGCGGTCACCATCAGGGTGAAGGTGCCGTTGTTCAGGAGCGTGTCGTAGATCGTGAGGTTGCCTGCCTCTTCGTCAGGCGGGAGGGGGTCGTCCTCTCCGGCCGCAATGCCTGTCGATGCCAGAATGACAAGAATACACAGGCCCAGGATTTTTAGTGCGCGCATTTTTTCATACCTCTTTTATGATTGGTGCGATCCCCGGACGCGTGCCGTCCGGCATGTCTATCTGTCTCCTCCTCTCCGGGACGTCGGACACACGTTCATGAACGGATCAGGGACGGACTGCGCAATATGTATTAATATAATTATCTGAATTTTTTAATACCAATGATATTTTTCTTGTGCTTGGTTTTACCGGGCATATTGGCTTCAATAGTACTCCTTTTCCAGAAAATTGTCCAGAAAGAAGAGGCCCGTGGGCACGGCGCAGGAGTGCGTAACAATCAGACACATTATCAGCGCCGGGCGTAAACACTCTCTCCACCATGCCGAACACAGAGATAGAGACGATCCTGGCTTATGTCGAGGCCTCGTTCTGGCAGTCGGGTGCCCACGGCCTCGACCACGTCCTCAGGGTCACCCGCCTCTGCGAGGAGATCGGGCGGGCCGAAGGGGCGGACATGCGCATCCTCATCCCGGCGGCCCTTTTCCACGACATCGCCCGCCCGATCGAGGAGGAGACCGGCGTCCCGCACGAGGAGGAGGGGGCGCGGATCGCCGAAGAATACCTCGGGTCGATCGGCTACGACGCCGGACGCATCCCGGCGATCGTCCACGCGATCCGCACCCACCGCTACAGCACCGGGGCAAACCCCAAAACCCTGGAGGCGCGGATCCTCTCTGACGCCGACAAACTCGACGCCATGGGGGCGGTCGGGATCGCCAGGGCGTTTCTGCAGGCAGGCGAACGCGGCGGCGGCATCGAGGACGCCGACCGCCACATCCATGAAAAACTGCTCAACCTCCGGGGCCTGATCTCCACGGGGGCCGCAGCGGCGATCGCCGACCGGCGGCACGCCCTCCTGCAGGGGTTTGCCGACGCACTCGAGGAGGAGGCCGGCCTCACCTCCGGGGCAGGACCTCGCGCGCGATCGAGCAGAAATACATCCTCTCCCCGAACGTAACAAAGGTCCTGGAGACCTCGACCTCGATGATCCGCCCGTCCTTTCTTTTATGCGTCGAGCGCGTCCGCTCCTTTACGCCGGGGGAGGCCCCGGCCTGCATCCGGTCCCACTGCGCCTGTGTGATCGAGGGGTTGATCTCGATGACGGAGATCCCCTGGAACTCCTCGGCGGTATAGCCCAGGAGTTCGCCGGCCGTCCTGTTCGCCTTGTATACCCATCCCTCCTCATCGAAGAGGATGATCGAGTCCGATGCGTTGTCGAAGGCGAACTGGGTGAAGAGCAGTTCCTGTTCGAGTTCTTCCTTCTCCCTGATCACGGTGACCAGCGCCATGTTCGCCTGCTGCATCTCCTGCGTCCGCTCCCTGATCAGGGTTTCGAGGTTCTCGTGGTAGCGCTTCAGCCGGTCTTTATCGTTTTTCATCTCGGTGATGTCCTGTCCGAGTGCGTGGCACTCCAGGAACGATCCGTCTTCACCGAAGATCCCCCGGAAGGTCCAGCGCTCCCAGCAGACCGATCCGTCCTGTCGGACCGTCCTGACGTCCGCCGTGAAGGCCGGGGCGGTCGGCAAGAGGGATGAGAGGCCGCGCCTGATCTGCTCCCGGTCCTCCGGCGAAAAGAGCGAGAGAAAACGGAAACCGGCCAGCTGGTCGCGCGCTCTGCCGAGATGAACGCACAATGCTTCGTTGAAGGAGGCGAGCGTCATGTCCGGCCTGATATGGGCGACGAACTCGGTCTGGTCGGCGATGAGCGCCCCATAGCGTTTACGGCAGAGGTCCCGTTCTTCCACCGCCTGCCGGCACGCCGTCTCGTCCACCAGCACGAGGGCGCACCCGTCCCTGCCGGTGTCGAAGACGACCGGGAGGTAGTGGACCGTGAGGTGGAGGCGCTTTCCGCCGACGACCGTCTGCACCTCTGCCCCTGACCGCACACCCTGCGCCGCATCGTGGCAGCGTGTCCCGACCTCCGGATCCTTGAAGAGGGAGAGGGGGATGTCCTTCACGCCTGCGCCGTAGATCACGTCGAGCGGGCAGGCGAGGAGGGAAAGGGCCTCTGCGTTCACCATCACTACCTCAGACCTGCTGTCCAGGACGATCGCCGGGTGGAGGCAGAAGTGGAGGAGGGTGGAGACCGGCATCCGGCGGACAAGGGAGTAGTTTTTCGCCGCCCCGATCTCCTTCCTGTCGATATCGCCCTTCAACTTCAGCATGTCCAGGTACTTCGCGCTGGTGTTGCGGTGAAGGTGCAGTGCACTGGAGATCTCGGTGATGCTCAGGCCCTTCGGGTATTTCTTCAGCAGTTCCTTTATCGCAACGATGTCCTGAAAATTACCATTCATCCGCCGATCTCTCCCATGGGATAATGCACTGCATATTTGTTGTGCATACCCAGGATTTATACTATTTCACCGGGATTATCATGGGTAAATGCACGGCATATTCTGCGCCGCCCGGTCAGGTCGGGCTGGCGCCATAGGCCCTGCAGGAGAGGCCCGATGCCAGAAACATTCGACGTAAAACTGGAGAAAAAGACCTACCGGCCAGACCCGACCTACCTGGAGGGGTCGAGCATGGGGGACTGGGAGACTGCATACGGCCGTTTCATGGACGACCCTGAGGGCTTCTGGGCCGGGATCGCCGGGGAACTGGAATGGTTCAGGAAATGGGACCGGGTGAAGGAGTGGAAGCACCCGTATGCCCGCTGGTTTACCGGGGCGAAGCTGAACATCACGCACAACTGTCTCGACCGCCATGCCGCCGGCGACCGCCGGAACAAGGTCGCCCTCATCTGGCGGGGAGAGGAGGAGGGCACCGAGCGGATGTACACCTACCGCCAGCTCCACCGGATGGTGATGCGCTTCGCCAACGCCCTCAAGAAGATGGGGATCAAAAAAGGGGACACCGTCTGTATCTACATGCCCCTGGTGCCCGAGCAGATCGTCGCCATCCTGGCCTGCGCCCGGATCGGCGCCGTCCACAGCATCGTCTACGGGGGGTTCGGGGCGGCCGCCCTCCATACCAGGATCAGGGATGCGAAGGCAAAGATCGTCATCACTGCCGATGTGGGTTACCGGCGGGGCAAACGCGTGCCCTTAAAGACGATCGTCGACGAAGCGGTGATCAACGCCTCCAGCGTCGAGAAGGTCATCGTCCTGCGGCGGGCAAAACCGCTGCTGGAGCTGATCTCAGAGATGGAGGTGGACTTCGATGAGGTGATGGAGGGCATGGCGCCGGTCTGCGAGCCCGAGGTGATGGACGCCGAGGACCCCCTCTTTATCCTGTACACGAGCGGCACCACCGGGACGCCGAAGGGGATCGTCCATACCTGCGGGGGTTATATGGTGGGAACGTACTACACGAGCAAGTATGTCTTCGACTTAAAGGAGAACGATATCTACTGGTGCACGGCGGATCCGGGCTGGATCACCGGGCACAGCTACATCGTCTACGGCCCGCTGGCCGCCGGCGCCACCGTGCTGATCACCGAGACGGTGCCCGATTACCCTGATCCCGGCACCTGGTGGCGGATCGTCGAGGAGTTCGGGGTCACCATCTTCTACACGGCGCCCACGGCGATCAGGATGTTCATGCGGTTCGGCGAGGAGTGGCCTGGCCGCTACAACCTCAATTCCCTGCGGATCCTGGGTTCGGTGGGCGAGCCTCTCAACCCCGAGGCTTTCGAGTGGTACTATAGTGTCATCGGGAAATCGGCCTGCCCGATCCTGGACACCTGGTGGCAGACCGAGACCGGGATGCACATGATCGCCACCCTGGTGGGCGAGCCGATGAAGCCGGGGTTTGCCGGGCGCCCGATCCCGGGGGTCGTCGTCGACGTGGTGGACCGCGAGGGCAACCCGGTGCCGCCGGGGATCGGCGGGCTGCTCGTGATCAAGGAGCCGTGGCCCTCGATGATGCGGACGGTCCACGGCAACGACGAGCGCTACCGCACCTACTGGAACACCATCGACGCCTGCTACACGGCAGGTGACCTGGCGGTCAGGGACGAGGACGGATATATCATGGTGCTCGGGCGCTCTGACGACATCATCATCGTGGCCGGGCACAACCTCGGAACGGCAGAGGTGGAGAGCGCCCTTGTCTCGCACGAGGCGGTGGCCGAGGCCGCCGTCATCGGCAAGCCCGACCCGGTGAAAGGGCAGGCGGTCAAGGCCTTCGTGATCCTGCGCCTCGGCTTTGAGCCCGGCGAGAAGCTGAAGCAGGACCTGATCTACCATGTCAGGATGGGCCTCGGGCCGATCGCCATGCCCTCGGAGATCGAGTTCGTCACCTCGCTCCCGAAGACGCGGAGCGGCAAGATCATGCGCCGCGTCCTGAAGGCGAAGGAGATGGGGATGGACCCCGGCGACATCTCGACGCTGGAGGACTAAAAGGGGAACGGGCATGGAGGATGTCAGGGTCTTCGGCATGGAGGCCGAACGGGGTCGGTGGCTGCTGGTGCTCTCAGGCATGCTCATCAACCTCTGCCTGGGGAGCATCTACTCGTGGAGCGTGTTTGTGGCCCCGCTGACCGCATATTTCACGGGAGCGCTGGGCAGGACGGTGACGGCGGGCGAGGTGCTCATGCCGTTCTCCGTCTTTCTGGCATGTTTTGCGGTGACGATGCCCCTGGCCGGGAGACTGATCGAGGGATGGGGGCCGAGAAACGCCGCCATCGCCGGGGGTGTGCTGACCGGTCTTGGCTGGCTGCTGGCCTCGACGGCGGCCTCGGTGCAGGTGCTCTACGTCCTCTACGGCGTTATCGGGGGCGTGGGCGTTGGCATCGCCTACGGTGTGCCGGTGGCGGTCTCGACGCGGTGGTTCCCTGACCGCCGGGGGCTTGCGGTGGGGCTGACCGTGCTCGGCTTCGGGTTCTCGGCCTTCGTGACCGCGAACCTCGCCGGGATGCTCATCGCCGCCGTCGGGGTGATGGCGACCTTCAGGATCTTCGGCGTCGTCTTCATCCTGCTGGTCGCCCTCTTCGCCCTCCCGCTCTCGTTTCCGCCCGATGGGTGGCGGCCGGCCGGGATGGCGGCGGGCGGCGGTGCGGCCGGGCCGGCGTGCGAGTGCAACCGGAGCGCGATGATCAGGACTCCGACCTTCTATGGGCTGTGGATCTGCTACTTTGTCGGCTGCCTGGCTGGTTTGATGGCGATCTCCATCGCGCAGCCGGTCGGGACTGAGGTGGCCGGGATCTCTCCCGCCGTCGCCACCATGCTGGTCGGATTCTTCGCCGTCTTCAATGGCGGCGGGCGACCGCTCTTCGGCGCCCTGACCGATCGCCTGGACCCGGGGAGGACGGCGATGATCTCGTTTGCCCTGATCGGGGCGGCCTCCCTCATCATGTGGCAGGCGCCGTCCGGGGCGACCTACATCGCCGCCTTTGCGGTGCTCTGGGGGTGCCTGGGCGGATGGCTCGCCATCGCCCCGACGGCGACCGCCCGCTACTTCGGCACCTGCGACTATCCGCGCTGCTACGGGCTGGTCTTTCTCGCATACGGGGCCGGGGCGATCGCCGGGCCGCAGCTGGCCGGCTACATCAGGACGACGACCGGGGGCTACCTGGGCGTCTTCCCCTGGGTGCTCGGGCTGGCGGCGATCGGGTTTGTGGTGGCGTTTGCGCTGCTGAGGCCGGGAAAATCTGGCTGAATATCGGGGTTTTTCCCGGGCTGTCCATCCCCTCAGGGGGCGGCCCCCTTCTTCCGGGTCGTCTCCACTTCAGGGAGAGGATGTATGTCCTCATGATGGGGCTGGTTTTCCCCTCAAATCCCGGTGTCACCCCTATATGGCTTTTTTCTGAACGGCGTCCATTTCAGGCATATCAAAGCACGCTTTTTCTAAAATATCGGGCGATATGGCCTTTTTCTCAGGGAATGGGGGGTCGGGGCCTGAGAGATCGCCCGGGTCCTGAAGCCGGGTGGGCGGTTCTGTATCACCGATCTCCGGCGCGATCTCTCCCCTGAGATCTTCCGGGCGATGTACGAGTCCTGCGACCCCCCGGAGATCCGGCCCGGTTTTGAGACCTCGGTGCGGGCGGCATATACCCGGGAGGAGGCGATGGACCTGCTCGGGCGTTCGCGGCTTGGAGGATGGCAGGTGATCGCCCACCCCTATGGGCTGATGATCTGCGGCAGGAAACCGTGATGGGGAGGCGAAGACCGGTCCCTTCATCACCCTCTCTGCCAGATGACCAATCATGGACGTGAACTTCTGCCGGCACTATGCCGGCGACGGGACGCCGCCGTCGAACCGCTACTGCAGATCCTGTCCCCATGCCGCGGCCGCCTGCGATCGGTTGTGGGGGCGGGTGGTCGCCCTTGCCGGGTCGCATGGCGGCGACCCGGTCCCGCTCCCCGGGACCCGTGCGTCTCTCTCCCCCAACCCGAAAAACCCGGATATCGTCAGGATGCAGGTGAACTGCCGGTGGGGCCTTCCAAAAGAGGATTTTCTCTATTATATCGCCACCGGGCATGCGGGGATGGGGCGGAAAGGGCGACGCAGCGACCCGCGTGCGTCCCCGAGCATGACCCGGCAGGAGCCGTACGTGGGGGCGATCGTCGCCCTCCTCGGCGGGATGGAGATCCCGGAGATCGCGGCCGTACGGCAGGTGCAGCAGGGGCAGGATCCGGCGGTTCCCTGATGCCCCCTACCCCTTCCTGCCCGGAAGACCCTTCGCCCAGCGCCTGATCGCGTCCATATCCCGGTAGTCGCCCTCAGGGGTCTTCATCACCTTCAGCATCATGCGCAGGGGGAAGGAGAGCGCTTTCGCGTCGAGTTTTCCGGCGAAGAGGCCGATGGAGACCGGGGTGACGACCTGCACGACCGGGTCGAGCGCCGCTTTGAGTTTCTGCCGGTTTTCAGGGGTATCCTCGGCGATGAGGATCCCGACCGCAAAGAGGGCGACCCGGACCCGGCTGAGGGCCTCCCGGTGCCGGGTCACCATCGTGAGGGCGTCATCAAGCCATTTTCCGGCGTAGACCGGGCTTCCGATGACGACCATCGTGTAGGGCGCCGTATCGGTGACTTCGTCCGCCCGCATGAGATCCACCGCCGCCCCCTCCTCCCGGAGCGCTGCCGCGATCGCCTCGGCCACCTCGCGGGTGGAGCCGTAACGGGTGGCGTAGGCGACGAGTACCTTCTCTTCCATACCCTCCGCTCTTCCGGGGGCGCAATAAGCGTTCCGGGGGATCGCCGGTCCGTCACTCTTTCTGCCCGACCCTGAGGGTGCGGAGGCGGTTGATCGCCGCCGCCAGTTCAAAGGGGCGGAAGGCGGCGAGTCCACCCGAGGGATAGGGGACGAGTGCGTCGAGGCCGCGGGACTCTGTTTCGGCGACCACCGCCTCGACCGCCTCCTGCAGGCTGGTGCGCCCGTCCATCAGGCGTTTTGCCCTGAGGATGGCGTGGGCGATCGCCGCCGTCTGGGCCGGGTCGACGACCTGGGAGACCGCGGAGAGGTCGATCTCGTGGACGCCGAATCTGATGGCGCGCACGCCGTCTGCCGCCACCCGCGCCTCCCGCCGCCCCTTGCTGGCGTCGATGGACCGGGGATCGGGGATGCGGCGGCGGAAGGTGCCGAACCTCTCGCCGGTGCGGGCGGGACGCCCTGACGGGTGAGCGACGGCGACCGCCTGCGCCCGTGCGGTGGCGTCCTCGGGGCGGTAGCGCGCCATGCAGACGACGGTATCGGCGATGTCGAAGTAATCGCCAGAACCGCCGATGACGAGCACCGTCGAGACATCGCAGTCGCAAAAGAGGGATCGGGCGCGGTCGATGAAGGGCGTGATCGGTTCCAGGTCGTCAGGGACGAGCGCCTGCATTCGCCGGTCGCGGATCATCATGTTCGTGGCGGCGGTGTCCTCGTCGATGAGCAGCACTCCGGCCCCGACCTCCAGGGCCTCCATGATGTTCGCCGCCTGCGAGGTGCTCCCGCTGGCGTTCTCGGTGGAGAAGGCGTGGGTCTCGCGCCTGTCAGGGAGACCGGCGATGAAGGGGGAGATGTCCACGCCTTCCGCCCGGCGCCCGTCTTCGGCCCGGATCTTCATCGTCGACGGGAGACTGGCGACGCGCTCCCGTCCGTCGCCCGGGATATGGGCATAGACGCCGCGCTCGATCGCCCGGAGGAGGGTCGATTTGCCGTGGAACCCGCCGCCGACGATGAGGGTGATCCCCTCAGGGACGCCCATGCCGCCGACGGTGCCGGCATGGGGGAGGTCGACCTCGACCCGCAGGGAGGGCGGCGATCTGAAGGGCACTGCCTCCTGGAGAGGGCGGTCGTCGACGCCGCTCTGCCGCGGCAGCACCGCCCCGTCGGCGACGAAGGCGACGAGCCCGAGGGAGGGGAGCGCCGCTTGCAGCGCCCGGTAGTCCTCAAAGGCGGCGAGGTGGCGGTAGAGCGCTCCGGCGTCCACTGCTTTATAATGAAGGGAGGAGGCGACGCGTGCCGGGATCTCCTCGAAAAAGACCGCCGCCGCCTCTCCGCCAAGCACCGTGCGCCCCCGCGCCGGCAGGCCGACAAGGAACCGCACCTCGATATCGCCGTCCGCCGTCGCCACCACCGAGGAGCGCTCCAGGATCTCCTGGCCCGGCAGGGCGACGGCGCTCTCCCCACTCCGCCCGCTCCCCCGGCGCCTCCCGCCGCCGGCGGCGGCAAACGAGCGGGCGAGAAAGTCCCGCAGGGCCACGGTCCGGTCTTTCGTCCCGCAACAGCCTCGGGGGAATCCGGCGGCGGACGCCGGGACACTGACCCGGACGCGGCTCGGGGCGGCAAAGGGGTCGGCCTGGACGTGGTCGATCCAGAGGGTGAAACCCTCGAAGGCATAGGCGCCCTCGCAGTCTTTGTAGGCGCTATAGCCTCGACCGTCGATCCGCTGCAGTATTCTCTGCAGGTCTGCTGCCTCTCTCACCGCCATTCCTCCATCACCGATCCGTGCCCGGACGAAAAGAGTCTTTCCCGCTCTGCCGGGCCAGAGTACTGTTTTATATAATGACCCGGCCAGTTCTCGCTACACCCGTGGTGGGAGGGAATGAAAGCAGGATATCTTTCTGGAATGGCAGTGATGGTCATTGTTCTGGCGATAGCCGCAGGATGCACCGGCACCGGTGGTGCGGGGAATCAGGCGCCCCCGACCATCGTCGGGGCCGCCGCAGCAGACGGGCGGCTTATGGCCGTGGTCGCCGCCGCGCAGGCCACCGGCCTTACCGATACCCTGAACGGTCCTGGACCGTTCACGGTGTTTGCCCCGACCGATGAAGCCGTTGCAGCGTTGCCGGGCGGAACTATCTCTGCTCTGCTGCACGATCCTGAAGGGCTACTCACCGAGATCCTCAACTACCATGTGGTGAGCGGGAAGTACATGGCCGCCGACGTGGTGAATCTGACCACATTGCCGACCGTCCAGGGCTCCAACCTCACCATCACGGTTGAGGGTGGCATGGTCATGGTTGACGGAGCAAAGGTTCTGACCGCCGACATCGAGGCCTCGAACGGCGTGATCCATGTGATCGACGCCGTCATGCTCCCGCCCCCCTGCCACCTGACGGTCGGGACATCGAGCGAGGCGCCGGCCCACCAGCATGTCTGGTGCGAGGGTGCAAACGAGACCCTGCCCTTCTGCAATGTTATGGGCGTGTGCCATGTCCACCCGATCAACGAGACGGAAAATCTCGCTGAAGCGGCGGGGGCGGGTCCACACACCCATAACCTGACATAACTTTTTTTCGGTGGGGCTCACCGCTCCGCTTTCTTCCCGGCCCGCTCTTCGAGGGCGCGGGCGAGCACGGAGCGTTCGAGGGCGACGCCGAGCTGGAGCCCGATGGACGAGATGTTCTCCAGGCTCGTCTGCATATAGTGTTTCTCTTCCGTGCTGCCCATGTTTAACAGGCCGACGACCCGCCCGCCATATTTGATCGGCAGGATCAGGAGGGTGCGGACGCCGTTCGCCTTCACAACTTCGTTCAGATCGGCGTAGCCCGGCATACCCTCGGTGATGTAGACGACGTTTCGCTCCCTGAACGCACGCTCGAAGAGCCCGTCGAACATCCCTGAGATGCACATCGTCCTGAGGTTTTCCGGCATGTTCCTGTGCACCCGCGGGATCATGGCGTCCTCCTCGTCCTTGAGGTACACGCAGCCCATCTCGAAGCCGAGCGTGTTCATCGCCGCGTCGATGGACTGCTCCAGTATCGATCTCTCGTCCTCGGCCTCGTTCAAGATGGTGGAGATCCGGTTCATGGCGAGGAGCGTGTTCACGTACTCGGTGCGCTCCCGGTCCAGCCGTTGCATCTTCAGAGCGCTTGCGATCTCGTCGGCCACGATCTCGATGTTCTCGATGTCTGCCGCGGTCACGTCGGCGTCCAGCAGCAGCGCCAGCGCCCCGACCGCCGTCTCCTCCTCGATGATCGGGACGGCGACGACGGTTTTTACGGGCGTCCCGGCGACCAGTGGGCGCAGCCGTTCGCCTTCCCTGCCGGCCGATACGGTCTGGAGGGCGCTCGTGCATGCCGTAAGAAGCGGTGAGAGTGCCGTTTTTGTATCCTCCGTGATCTCCCATGTACTGTATGCCGTCCTGTGATTGTCCCCCATGAAGACGGCGCCGTCGAGATAGGGCAGGAGTTTCTCCCTGACGCCTCGCATCGTCTCGCCCAGCAGGTGCGCCTCGTCCGGGGCGCTGCCGGCCGTCCTGATGATATAGAGCAGGGCCTCCAAATGCCGCCGCGATCTCTTGCCGGCAGATAGGTCCTCGCCGACGACGACCGTGCAACCGGCCTGCGGGAAAAAGGTGATCCGATAGGGCCTGTACACTCCTGCCTTCTCCCTGAGGTCCAGGTCGGCGGTGACGGGTCCGCTTTTCTTCCGCGCCTGCACGGCGGCCTCGACCGCAGGGATCTGCCCGGGGCGCACCAGGTCCAGGAAGTCCGAAGCATCAGGGAAGACGGAGGAGAATAACCGGTTCCTGACCACGATATACCATCCGTCCGTGAGTGTCAGGACGATCGTCTCCGGAAGATCGAGGTGCTCGCTCATTTCCGCCTCCCGCACCCTGATCCCGTGCAACTCAGCCGCCGTGGCCACCAGGGCGCCTGCATCGGGTGGTGCGGCTTTTGCGCCGTCCCTCTCCTCTGTCCTCCCGACAGGTTCGTGCGCCTCTTTTACCGTCCAGAGTTTGCTACGGCCGACGTAGCGGTAGTCCAGGATGCCCCGGGCATGGAGTGTCCCCAGGTACTTCAGGACGGTGGCCCGGCTCTTGCCCGTTCCCATGGAGATCTTGTCGAGCATGCACTCCTCGGGGGGGTGCGAGCGGAGGTACGAGAGGATTATCTGTTCGGTGTCTGAGAGGTCGGTCATCGCAGGGTTACTTCTATACTATATGGTATAATAATTTGCCGTCGCATTTCTGTCTGGGTGCTTGTGAGTGGGGAATCCGGGATTTTTGGGAAAGGTTGATATACAATTATACTATATGGTATAGTTATACTACAAAGGCAAACCGCTCGGCAGGTCCGGGCGAGGAGTTGCACCATGTCATACACCACAACGTCCAGGGAACTGATCGATCTGCTGGGGCTGAAGGGCAGCCCTGTTGCCGTAAAGCTTGCGAAGACCGCGTCCGACGTTCCGGCGGGCTACCAGAAGGTGCCGGAGAAGAGCCGGCACTGCCAGTTCGTGCAGGACGCCCGGCTGAAGGGCTTGAAGGGATATGCCGCCCGCGAGGAGCACGTGTGCAAGGGCGGCGCCGGCGTGATGGGTATCGAGCCCCTGCCGCCGAGCGTGGCCGACGGCAGCACCTACCACAAGCTGGGCAACTTCAAGACCGCGGAGGGTGCGCTCGACACGGTCACCGCCATCCCGAAGTGCGCAGAGACGCACTACGCCTCGGTCTACTCCCCCCTGGAGACGGCCGAGTTCGAGCCGGACGTGGTGGTCGTCGTCGCCACGCCCAGACAGGCCCTGCGGTTGACGCAGGCGTACCTCCACGCCGCGGGCGGCCGGATCTCCAGTGACTACTCCGGGATCCAGTCTATCTGCGCCGACGCCGTCATCGCCGTCAAGGAGCGGGGCGTCCCCAACATGACGCTGGGCTGCAATGGCTCGCGGAAGAACTCGGGGATCGCCGAGGACGAGGTCATCATGGGCATCCCGCCGAAGAACCTCGCCGCCATCGTCGAGGCGCTGAAGGTGTTTGCCGGGAAGTGGGGGTAAGCATGGCGAAGACGGTCAGGGCAATCGGAATTCCGGCCCCGAACGCTGGCATCCTGGCCGGGAATGTCCTGAAGAACCTGGACAATCCCGGCGAAGAGGTGCGTTTCGTCCTCAGCCCCGGCGCCGAGGTGGGACTGGACGCCGTCGCACGGAAGCACGGATACACCCTGGAGTTCACGAAGGCGGACGCCGCCGTGGAGGCGCGGATGGTGCCGTCCGGGAAGAGCATGGAGGAGGTCGACGTCAGCGGAGACTTTTGCCCGGGCCCGGTGATCACGGTGGGGAACATCCTCGCCGGTCTTCCGGTCGGTGAACGGCTGAAAGTGAAGAGCACCAGCGCCGACACGATTGCGGACGTTGCCGCCGCCGTCACCTCGTCGGGGTCGAAGGTCGTCGGCGAGGGCGTCGAGGGCGACCGCCACTACCTCGTCGCCGAGAAGGCCGAGAAGCAGGCCGCCGGCGCCGCTGCCGCCGTGGACCGCGACCGCGTCCTCATCGTGCAGGGCAACGGCATCGGCAACGCCGAGCGGGCCTATGCCACCTTCATCTTCTCGAAGGTGGCGCAGAGCATGGGCCGGAAGGTGACCATCTTCCTCCTGATGGATGGGGTGAGCATCGCAAAGAAGGGGAACGCCGCCGCCGTGAAGCACCCGGCCTTCGACAGGCTCGACCGCCTGATGGCCGAGGTCGTGGCGGCCGGCGCCACGGTCTATGCCTGCGAACTCTCGGCGAAGTTCAGGGGGATCGAGCAGGCCGACCTCGCCGACGGCGTGAAACTGGCCGGGGCGGCGACCTACCTGCAGCTCCTGAGCGATCCCGCATATACGGTCGTAAACTTCTGAGGTGAACAGAGATGGACATGACCTATCAGGTGATCGCGTTAGCGATCCTCGTCAGCAGCACCGTTACCGGGTTTATCACGTTTCGGATGCTCGGGATGAAGCTTGCGCCCCACTTCGGGGCGCTGATCCTGGCGCTCGTCGCCACCCTCGCCGCCGTCGCCACCGGCATCGGGGCAATCGTCTATGCTGCGGCCTTCTTGCAGGTGATCGTCGCCCTCACAGCCTTCACCCAGATGTGGGAGACCCTGAAGTACTCCTTCCAGACCTCGCCCGGCTACGGCCCGCACCTCGCCCTCGTCATGATGCTGCCGGTGCTCGCCGTGGCGGCGGTGGCTCTGTAGGGGTGCCTCCTCTCTTTTTCCTCCTTGTGCGAGGATTTTTCTGGATCCGCAACACGGGTATCCATGATGGCGAATCCCGATACGATGACTGTTCTGAGAGATGCCCTGGCCTCAGGAGACAGCGATGCGATCTGCGCCGCCCTCCAGGATATGATCATCTTCAAGGCAGTGAACCCCCTTGCGCCTTCCGACCTGGACGAGGTGGCAGAGGTGCTGGATCTCGGGGGGAGGGCGGCAGGAACGGCTCTTCAGGTACTGCACGCTGCGGCCGTGCGGCAGGGGACGCTGCCGGCGGATACTGAGGCCGCTGCCGGGTGGCTGCGGGCGGTCGTCGAACGCTCCCGCGACGACCCGGACGGCCGGATGGCGATCAGGGACGCCATTCATCTCCTCGCACGCATGGACGATCCGATGCCGATCGAGCAGCTGGCGTACGACGCCCGCCATTTCGACGGCGTGAGGGTGAAAAAAGAGGACTACTGCCATCCGGCCATCGCGGGGATGCTCAGACGGCATGACGCCGAACTCGCTGCCCTGCAAGCCGCACTGGGGGAGAACCGGGCGGCCAGAGAGATCGGAGCGATCCGGGAGTATGCACGCGACCCCCCGGGATATGAGGAGCGGGTGCGCCTGGCCCAGGAGGACGAGGTCGAGGTCCTGTAATATCCCCTCAGATCTCTTTTTCCATCCAGAGGGTATCGAAGAGCGTGCCCCACTTCTCGCCGACGTTCCTGAACCTGCCGACCTCGACAAAGCCGTGGCGTGCATGGAACCTGATGCTGCCGTCGTTTTTCGACGAGATTCCCGCCAGGATGCAGGAGACGCCCTGCTTCCTGCCCTCCGCCTCGAGGTATGAAAGCATCGCCGACCCGAACCCACGCCCGGTCAGGTCGGGCCTGATGAAGTAGGTGATCTCCGCGGTGCGGGCGAAGGCGGGGAGGGGGCTGTGGGCGCGGAGCATGCCGAACCCGCCGAGTTTGCCATCGCCGTCCTTCAGCGCCGCGGTCGGATACCCCTTCGAGGCCGCACGGAGCAGACCGAAGAACTCGTACGGCACCGGCCGCTCGGGGTATGCGGCAAAGGTGTTCTCGATATAGTAGTTGAACAGGTCGATCACGGCGCCTCCGTCGGCGTCCTCGATGGGGCCGAGGGTGTAGCCGTCTGCAATTACGGTCGATTTTCTATCATGTTCCATGGTGTCCATGCAATTGGTTTAGCAACTAAACAATATCAATCTGGCGGCACTCTCAAGCTCTCTCTTCCCTGATCCGCTCCCTGAACGCCTGGGTATGCTCCTCCCGCGCCGCGGGGCAGGCGTCGAAGATGCCCTCAAGCTGGATCAGGATTCGTTTGAAGTTCTCGATGTCACGACGGTCGAAGCTGGCGATCTCCCCTACAATGTTGCGGTTGACCGCCTCGTGATAGCCGCGGTGCCAGGCGAAGGCCTCCTCTCCCCGCCGTGTCAGGCGGAGGTGGACCGTTTTTCGATCGCCCTCCGGGTTTTCCCGTTCGAGGTAGCCCTTCGCCTCCAGTTTCTTCGTCGTCTGCGAGACGGCGCCTTTGGTGATGCCGAGGCGGGACGCGAGGCCTGAGACGTTCTCATCGGGGAACCGCCCAATATAATCGATCAGGTGCACCTCCGAAGGGTAGAGGAGCACGCCGTGCCCGATGTCGACGGGCTCCCTCTCGATCGCCGCCGCTTTGTTGAGGAGCCTGACGAAGAGATCCATGATCTCGGCGGCGGCATCGGTATCCTGGTTGCGGGAATTGTTTAGCATGTATACCTGTGGGGTGGGCGGCGTGAGTATCTGAACCTTCGTCTCCGCCCCTTCCCGCGGTGCGGTTATATCTCTCCGGCGTCCAACCCATTTCCACTGAAGGATTGCCATGCCGTTTTTCTGTATCAGGTGCGGGGAGTGCTGCAGCCAGATGGGCGATGTCCATGTCGTGGAGGAGGACCGCGGCGGCGGGCGGTTCCTGGTGGCAAACCGCTACACCGGCGAGCGCGACGAGGTCGAGATCGACCCGGCGCTCTCCCGCCTCTCTCCCGACCGGCGCATCTTCGAGCGGTGGCCCATGGCCTGCCCGTTTCTGCGGGAGGACCCGGAGAGCGGTGAGGTCGTCTGCATCGTCCACCGGACGCGCCCTGAGATCTGCCAGGAGTACCGGTGCTGGCGCCTCCTCGTCCAGAACGCCGCCGGGGTGCGGGCGGGCCGCGTGATGGAGCGCCGGCACCTGGCGGCGGACGACCCGGCGCTCAAAGCGTTCTGGGAGGAGAATATCGCCGGGATCCGCGAGGGCGATATCGACCGCTGGGATGAGCAGGTGATCCTGCTGCTGAAAGGGGCAGGATATACGGTATACTGGTAATATCGGCGATATTCCGTCGATGGCGCCGGAACGTCTGACAACCAGAATTAAATCTTAAATTATTTATTAGGGTGAATAGTTCTCTCTTCCTGTGGTGCATTCGTGGAAGACCCCCCCATCCGTGTTCTGATCGTCGACGACGAACCCTCCCTCGGTGAGATCTGCCAGATATTCCTGGAAGAAATGGGCGGATTCTCGTGCGACACCGTCACCTCGGGAGCAGAGGCGCTGGAGCAGGTCTCCACCTCTCCCTATGACGCCATCGTCTCCGATTATCAGATGCCCGGTATGAACGGGATAGAACTGCTCAAGGAGATCCGCGGCGGCGGGATGGATATACCCCTCATCATCTTCACAGGCAAAGGGCGCGAGGCGGTGGTGATCGAGGCCCTGAACAGTGGCGCCGACTTTTATCTCCAGAAAGGGGGAGATCCGGAGGCACTCTTCATCGAACTGGCGTTCAAGATCAGGCAGGCGGTGCAGCGGAAAAGAACTGAAGAGGCACTCGTCAGGACGCGGTTCTCGATCGAGCACTCTCCTGAGGAATATTACTGGATCGATTGTGATGGTTTCCTCCTCGACGTCAACGAGCAGTCCTGCTCCATGCTCGGATACACGCGGGAGGAACTCCGGCACCTGCGGGTCATGGACGTCGATTCCCTCTATGGGGAGGACGATTGGCGCGCACTCTGGCAGCAGCTCAAAGAGGAGCACCACCTCAGGGTCGAATCGGTCCACCGGAAAAAAGACGGAACCGTCTATCCCGTGGAGATCTCCCTGGCCCATCACAGGATGGGCGATAAGGAGTTCATGTGCGCTTTTGCCTATGACATCAGCGGGAGGAAGAAAGCACAGGAAGAGGCGCATCTCTCTGAAGTGATGAACCGGGCGATCTTCGAGACATCAGGGGAGGCGACGGCGGTCTTCAATGAAGATACCACCATTATGATGGCGAACAGAGAGTTTGAGCGTCTTTCCGGGTATCCTGTCGAGGAGCTGGTGGGGAAGAGGAGCTGGACCGAGTTCGTCGCGGAGGAGGATCGGGGACGGCTGCTGGAATATCACCGGCAGAGACGGATTTCCGGGGGTTCTGCCCCGCGATGCTATGAGTTCAGGGCCGTGGACAGGGAGGGGGTGGTGAGGGCGTACAGCGCCGTGGTCGATATGATCCCCGGGACGACCCTGAGGATCGCCTCATATCTCGATATCACCGAGCGCAAACAGGCTGAAGAGGCGATCCGGAAGAGTGAGGAGAACCTCCGCTCTTTCATGAACGCCCTGCCCGAACCGGCCCTTCTGCTGGGCGCAGACGGGATCGTCCTCGCCGCAAACGATGCGATGGTCGAGACCTTCGGCCGGAGGGGCGGCGCGGCGGTCGGTTTGTCTCTCCGCGATCTCTACCCCGAGGCGTTCACCGTCTTGAAATTGCCTCTCGAAAGGGCGATACGGGAAAAGAGATTCATCGATGAGGTGTGTTCTGTTCAGGGCAGGTGCATCAACGTGAAGATCTGCCCGGTCACCGACGCGGGCGGGGCCGTCGGGTCGCTTGCAGTCTACGGGATGGATGTCACCGAACAGAAGAACACGGGGGACGCCCTGAAAAAGGCCAGCAAAAAACTCAACCTCCTCTCCGGGATCACGCGGCACGATATGCTCAACCAGATCACGGTGGCGCTGGGGTCGCTCTCCCTTGCCTCACAACAGATCGATGATGAGGAGGTCAGGGCACGGATCGAGCACGCGCATGCGGCTGTGATGAATATCCAGAAGGGTCTTGAGTTCGCAAAAGACTATCAGAACATGGGGATGATGCCCCCGGCGTGGCAGCGCCTGGATGCGGTGGTCAGGGCGGCGGCGGCATCGGTCCCCCTTGACGGCATCCTCCTCGATCTGCAGGCCGAGGCGGTGGAGGTCTTCGCTGACCCGATGCTTGAGAGGGTCTTTGCGAACCTCCTGGATAATGCGGTGCGGCACGGGGAGGGGGTGACAGCGATCGGGATCTCGTGCCATGAACAGGATGACGGGAGCGCCGCCATCGTCATAGAGGACAACGGGATCGGGGTTCCTGAGGGGTTGAAGGAGCGGATCTTCGAGAGCGGTTATGGACGGCACACCGGCCACGGCCTCTTCCTTGTGCGTGAGATCCTGGATATCACCGGCATCTCCATCGCCGAGATCGGAGAGGAGGGGAAGGGGGCGCGGTTCGTCATCACCGCACCTCCGGGAGGCCATCGCCCGGCATCTGAGTGCCCGGGCATTGCGCCCCGGATCGCCCCGCAGACGTGACCTCAGTCAGGTGGAGCGGCACTCCTCAGGGAGTGCCCGGGCCTATATCGAGAGATTTTTTCCCTTCAGTTCCCCGGGACCATCAGGTGCAGGTCTTCGGCGACGGTGGTGTTCTTCCTGATCCCGAAGTTCTCGACCAGGACGTTCAGGACGCCGGGTGAGACGAAGGCCGGGAGGCGGGGGCCGAGGGTGATATTCTTCACGCCGAGGTGCAGGAGGGCGAGGAGGACGAGCACCGCCTTCTGCTCGTACCAGGCGATGTTGTACGAGACCGGCAGGTCGTTGATCCCGACGCCGAATGCCTCCGCGAGCGCCTGGGCGATGACGACCAGGGAGTAGCAGTCGTTGCACTGACCGGCGTCAAGGAGGCGGGGGATGCCGTCGATATCGCCGAGGTCGAGGCTGTTGTAGCGGTACTTGGCGCATCCGGCGGTCAGGATCACGGTGTCCTTCGGGAGTGCCTGCGCGAACTCGGTGTAGTAGGAGCGCTCGCCCTGCCGCCCGTCGCACCCGGCCATGACGACGAAGCGCCTGATCGCGCCCGCCTTCACGGCATCGATGACGGTGCCGGCGATGGCGAGCACCGCACCGTGGGCGCACCCGGTGATGAGGTCGCGGTTGCCATCGCCGCCCTTCTCCCCGAAGAGGGAGACCCAGCTGGGCCTGGCCCTGCCGTGGAGGTTCTTCGGGGGTTGGCAGCCCTGTGCGTGCCTGATCATGGCGGAAAAGTCCTTTGTGCCGTCCGCCGCCTCCGGGATATGGGCGACGCCTTCGAACCCGACCGGGCCGGTGGTGTAGATGCGGTCTTTGTACGACTCCTTCGGCGGTACCAGGCAGTTGGTGGTGACGAGCACCGGGCCGTTGAAGGCCTCGAACTCCTCTTTCTGGAAGGGCCACGACCCGCCGTAGTTCCCGATCAGGTGTCCGTATTTTTTGAAGGCCGGGTAGGCGTGCGCCGGCAGCATCTCGCCGTGGGTGTAGATATCGACGCCGAGGCCCTTCGTCTGCTCCAGGAGGTCGTGGAGGTCTTTGAGGTCGTGACCGGTGACCAGGATCCCGGGCCGCGTGCCCGGCGCCGTCCTGACCATCGTGATCTGGGGGGCGCCGAAGGTCGCGGTGTTCGCCGTGTCGAGGAGCGCCAGCACCCGCACGCCGACGCCGCCGCACTCCAGAATGATCCCGACCATCTCGTCGAGGGTGAGGTCCTGGAGGGTGGAGGCGAGCGCCCGCTGGATGAACGCCGTGATCTCGTCGTCCTCGTAACCGAGGGCGTCGGCGTGGTAGTAGTAGGCGCCGACGCCCTTGAGGCCGTAGACGAGGAGTTCGCGCAAAGACCTGACGTCTTCATTCGCGGTCGCCAGCACGCCGACCTCTCCGGCCTTCGCCGCGATCGCCGCGTCGTCCGCCGGCGTCCAGGTGCAGGCGTCGGGTTCGATCTCGCCGGCCGGGGGGAGGGCGTCGCGGATCGAGATCGCTTCCCTGATATACGCGTGGAAGCGCTCTTTGTCGAAGTTCACGTTGGTCAGGGTCGCAAAGAGCACCTCGGCGATGAACTTTCCGGCCTTTCCGTTCCCGGTTCCCTTCTCCATCGCCGCACAGTTGCGCACCGCAATCCCCTTTGCCAGGTAGATCAGGACGTCCTGGAGCCCGGCGGTCTCGGTGTCCTTGCCGCAGACGCCCATCGTCGTGCACCCGCACCCTTTTGCGGTCTCTTCACACTGGTAACAATACATCGTTGCATCTCCATTTTGTATCTTTTAGATACAAAGTATAGAATTGATACTAATATATAAGTACCGAGGAGTTTCTTAGAGTATACCATGCAGGACGGGTGCACGGTCAATGAGACGGTGAAATATCTCGGGAAAAAGTGGACGCTCCTGATATTGCTGGAGCTCTACAAAGGGGATGGGTATTCCCGCCGGTTCTCCGAACTCAAGGACTCCATCCCCGGGATCACCTCGAAGGTGCTCTCGGCGCGGCTGAAGGAACTGGAGGAGGAGGGGCTTGTGTGGAAACGCGTCGAGGCGTCTGCCTTCCCGGTGAAGAGCGAGTATGGGCTTTCTGAGAGCGGCGTCGAGATCATCGGGGTGGTGAGGGAGATCAAGCGCTGGGCGCTGAAGTGGAAGATCGACAACCTCGCCTGCGGGGCGCAGGACTGCCGGGACTGCGTGCTGTGATCGCCCGGCACCTACAAGTCCCATCCACACCAACCTGAGAGGGAGATGGACTTCCCGGTCGTCTGGCTCTACTGGATCACAAGCCTCACCCTCGTCACCTACGCCTCGGCCCATATCATCAAACGCTACCGGGAGTACGGCTATGCGGCGCTGGTCGGTTTCTATGTCGTTTACCTCGCCGCCTCGCAGATCATCGCCACGCGGACCGTCGCCTTCGACCTGGGCATCGCCGTCTTCTTCGCCCCGGCCTCGGTCTTTATCTACCCCTTCCTCTCGCAGGCGATCGACATGATCAACGAGGTCTATGGCGAGGAGAAGACCAGGATCGCTATAGGGATCGCCTTTCTCTCGCAGGTGCTCCTGGTCGCCTTCATCCTGATGACCAACTCCCTTGCGCCTGCACCCTTCTTCGCCTATGAGAAGACCTGGCAGGAGATCTTCTCCCTCGGGATCAGGATCGTCGTCGCCTCCTGGATCGCCTTCCTGATCACCCAGACGCTCGACGCCCGGGTCTTCGCCCTCCTCAAGGCCCGGTACCCTGACCGGATCCTGCTGCGGAGCCTCTCCAGCGACATCTTCGGGCTCACCCTCGACAGCGTGATCTTCGTCACCCTCGCCTTTGCCGGGGTGGCCCCGCTCCTCCCCCTGATCGTCGGCCAGATCGTCGCGAAGAACATCGTCGGGTTCCTGGACACGCCCTGGTTCTGGTGGTATAAGAGGTACCTCGAGGGGGAGCGGGCCTGACCTGGCCCTTTAGCAACCTTATTCTTTGAAGAAAGAGAAACAACGCCGTAATGAAAACGCCCTTTCACATCATGCTCGTGCCGACGCTCGGGTGCCCGTCCCACTGCGCATACTGCTGGAGTTCAGAGGAAGGATCGCCGGTGATGAGCATCGAGACCCTCAGGGAAGTGGCAGAATGGCTCAGGGATTTCAGGGACGACCCCGCCACCGTCACCTTCCACGGCGGCGAACCCCTCCTCGCCGGGGCGGCGTTCTATAGGCAGGCGCTGCCGATGCTCGCCGAGGCGTTGAGCCGCCAGGGCTGTTATTTCGCCCTTCAGACCAACCTCTGGCGGATGACCCCGGAGATCGCAGAGGTGCTGGCCGCGTACCGCGTCCCGCTCGGGTCCAGCATCGACGGCCCGCGGGATCTCAACGACCTCCAGCGGGGGGACGGCTACTTCGATAAGACGATGCGGGGCTACGAGATCGCACGGGCCCACGGCCTCGACGTCAGCTTCATCTGCACCTTCACGCGCCACTCCGTAGAGCACCGCGAGGAGATCTTCCAGTTCTTCCTGGAAAACGCGTTCACCCTGAAACTGCACCCTGCCCTGCCCTCCCTCCGCGGCTCAGAACCCGAGAAATGGGCGCTCTCCCCGGAGAAGTACGGCGAACTCCTGGTCTACCTCCTGGACCAGGCCCTCGAGCATATGGGCGAGATCGACGTGATGAACATCAACGATCTCTGCCGATGCGTGTTCACCCGCCGCGGCACCGTCTGCACCTTCGCCGACTGCATGGGAAACACCTTCGCGATCGGGCCCGACGGGAGCATCTACCCCTGCTACCGTTTCATCGGGATGCCGGCCTACGTGATGGGGCATGTGCGCGACCGCCCGACCGCAGAAGACCTCGCCGCCTCGGCGGCCGGACAGTTGATGCAGGCCTATAAGGAGTTCGTGGACGGGCATTGCGGGGGGTGTGCGCACATCGGGTACTGCCGGGGCGGGTGCCCGTACAACGCGATCACCCCGACCGGCGGGGAGATAAAAGACGTCGACCCGCACTGCACCGCGTATAAGAGGATCTTCGACGAGATCAACGACCGGTTGAACGACGAGATGTTCAACGCACCCTCCATGATGGAGGCAAATCCCTTCGGATCGCGGCGGAGAAAACCTGCGAAGCCCGGTGTCATGACCCTGATGCACCGGATCGCGATGAAGTAGGGAGACGGGAGCACCGGTGCCCCGGGGTATTGCCGGAGGTGCGGCTTTCAGCCGTCCGCGGCGTTCGGGATCAGGAGGCGATCCCGGCGGAATACGTGATGGCGGGCGAACTGGTGCCCGGGACGTTCGATCGGTCAAAAGAAAGGTGATGGGATCCAGAGCGGTGCATCCGAGGAAATCCTCTCTGGATTGACCCATCACGTCGCAGCAGCCAGATCTGCTGCTTCGCTGCGCCGTGATGGGTCACGTGCGGCCTATTGCATTAGAGGGCGGGGACGAATTTCGCCAGTATATAGAGGTCTTTCCCTTCGGCAATGACGGTATGCTCCACCCCCGGCGGGGTGACAAAGGAGTACCCGGCGTTGAACCTGATCTCTTTATCCCCGAGAATAAATACTCCGTTTCCGTCAATGGCCTCATTGAACTCCCATTGGACGTTATGAGAGTGATTGCCCACTTCGCACCCTTTTTCAATCATCACGATATGGCAGCTGAACTGGCCTCCTGTATCCTTTCCTCTGACGAGGTCTTTGAGAAACACGCCCTTGAAGGCCGGATGTTCATACCATGCCGTTTCCTTTGCATCCACCTCCTTTTCCGGATAGATGATCTTTGTTTCATCAAACAGATCGACGATTCTCGATTCTTTCATGCTCTCCTCCTCAAGACGATGGTTTATCCAAAAAAAGAGATTTCCCCATCGATATTAGTTCTTGACGTGTGGAATGACGTCCTTGAAGACATCAATGCCCAGGTTCACGTCGGGACTTGAATTTCCGAGGCAGAAGTGAGTGATTCCGGCGGCCTTGAATCTCTCGATCTCCTTGATGAGATCTTCGGCATCGGTCGCAACCATGTAGTTTTCTTTCATCATGTCATGTCCGACAAGGTTTGCGTGGACCTCGACTTCCTTTGAGTCATAGACCTTGTACTTGAACATGGCAGGGACCAGGCATCCGGCCCAGAAGCGGAGGCCTTCGATTGCCTTCTCATAGTCGGGATCGACCGAGTACCAGATTAGCATCGCACGCTCCATCTTGCTCGGGTCCTTTCCTGAATCGGCTGCACCCTTGACGAAGTTCGGGATCGTGACGTTCTTCAGCACCGAGGGGTCTGCCGCTACGGTCATCAGGTGGTCGCCGTACTTGCCGGCGAGGCGTGCTCCCTTCGGGCCCATGCCGCTGAAGTAGAGGGGAACCTCATCGTCGGGCTTGGTGTACAGGAACGCCTTGTCGAGGGTGTAATACTTCCCCTTGAAGGTGACGGGCTCCTGACCGCCCCAGAGCTGGCGCATCACGCCGATGGCCTCCACCGTCATGTCCTGGCGCTCGGGCACGCTCGGCCATTCGCCGGTCACCGGCACTTCGTTCATCGCCTCCCCGGCGCCGATGGCGACACCCACTCTGCCGGGGTACATCTGCCTCAGCGTTGCAAATGTCTGCGCAACGATCGCCGGGTTGTACCTCATGATCGGGCAGGTGATGCAGGTGGAAATAAAGACCCTCTTCGTTGCTTCAAGGGCCGCGCCCATCCAGGCCCATGCCTGTGCGGATTGGGCATTGGTGTGGTACCAGGGGTGGAAGTGGTCGTCAGCCCAGACCGAGTCGAAGCCGACATTTTCTGCTCTTACAGTCTGTTCCAGTGCGTCTCTGGGTTTGTACTGCTCCAGAGACGCGAAGTAGCCTACTTTTGTCTCCATGTCCATCGTCTCTCTGGCAGAGAGGGGAACCGGTGCATGGATCGCTAACCAAAAGTTAAAATACTGCTGGTATTCTAATCTAATTGGATGGGGCCGGACCTGATGTTCACTCAGGAACTCACAACTTTTCAAGAGTGAATTTCAGATGTTCCCTGTCCATGCGGGCGGTGCGCCATCTGCCGTGTTTTGTGCAGGATTCTGACCTACACAGATATGACTTATCTCCTGTGGTTATAATTCTCTCTTTTATTGGTGGTCAATGGGATCAAATGCGATCTTTTTATATAATGTTGTGCCGGTCGGAGGGGAGATCCGATCGGATCTTCCGGGGGCTTCCTGACACAGTACATGATTTCCGTCTGATCTTTCCGTCGCCGGGATCGAAACCGCCCGTGTGACCCGACCTTATGATGAGCAATAAAAAGAATATTTTTATATGATCGTACGCTCGGGGGCGTTATCGGGGGAAGATGTCCTGAATATGGCCTCCGGATCTTCCGTTTGTCTGCAGCACCATATTCCGGGGTGCACACCCGGACGACGATCGACTAACAATTTTCGTTGCAGAGCATTTTTCGATATGTCACTTCTTCTCTCACGTCCTCGGAAAGATCCATCATAAACGAGGCGATCTCCCCGGTCGGCAGTTTGAAGATAAAATGCGTGAGCCACGGGGATGTTTCGTTCTTGATGTACTGGAGGGGCGGGACAACCTCGGGAACCCCGGTGCTGTCCACCCGGTTCAACGCCTGACGCACGCTCCTGACCGGGAGGTCGGGGAATTTGACGAAGAGTTTCTTCCCGATTACCTCCTCTTTTTTCACCTGCAGGATAATTTCGAGGGCCTGGTTGACGTCTTTGATGACGAAATCGTCGCCGCCGTCGACGGGCTGGTAGATCAGGACGCCGGTGCAGGTGTCGTTAAAAAATGAACGATAGCGTGCTTCATTGAATTTAAGCTCTTTTTTTGCCAGTCTCTCTGCCGTAGCGTCCATAAAGAGGATGGCATACTCCTGAAATCCGGTTTCACTGGAAATATGGGTGAATGACGCTTCAAAATATGCAATTCCCGACTTTGAGGTGGGCATAATCTTTTCTCGCTTTAAACGATCAAAATCGCAGATGAATTCTATTTCACCGATCTCTCCGTTGATCAGGGCATTTTTTATCCGTTCTTTCCGGCAGAAGAGATCGAAGAGATTCGTCTGCATCAGATCCTGGTAGTGGTCCACGCCAAGCAACCTGAGGGATGCACCGTTTGCATTGGTGATGTTTCCCGATTCGTTGAAGAACAATATGCCGCTCGGGACTTTTTTAAAAATCGTCCGTAATTTCTCGTCGCTGATGGAGAGGGCTTCTTCGGTTTGTTTTTGATCGGTAATGTCCCTCAGGGCGATCATGCTGTTTTTGTTTCCGTCCAGAGAAACGGTCGGAATGAATTTGATCGAATAGATCTGGTTGGTGTTCTCGTCGATATGCTCCATCTCGCGGAGAAATCGTTCTCCCCGGATCATTCGATTGATATTTTTTTGAATCGAGGGATCGGAAAAAATATCGATCCCCATTTTAAAAATATTGGTTCCTACCAGTTCTCTCTCTTTTAATATGTCGAATTTGGAAAAAAAGCTTTTATTTGCCATCAGGATCCGGGCACCAGCGTCCATTATGACGATGATATCTGTCGTATAATCGAAGAGGGATGCCGTCGGAATTCTTTCGGAAATCGTGTATAATTTTGATTTGCCGTAATGCGCCATTGTTACCTGGCCATTGATCCTGAGAATGTCCAGATATTTGGCTACCGTCCCCCGGTTTATCTCAAGATTTCTGGAAATGGCCGAAATAGACATTTTTTGCGGGCTTTTCTCCCTGAGATACTCCCGGACGGCAATGAGTTTCTCCTGATATTCTTCCATCGCTATGCTGTAGTATGTAAAATTGATTATATACGCTTTGTTTATGCCGTGCGGTGGAGGGGGTCGGGTCTGAGGGGGACGGTGTAGATCAGGAGCGGCGTCGGCGGCCATGCCGCCGGGAAGGGATCGATCAAGTACCCATCAAGGAACAAAAACCCGGCATATATCTGAGAATATGAGGATTGCTGGTGATAGTGCCGGTTTTAATCGCGTCGGTCAGGCGCCCGGAAGCGTGGTCATCAAGTATTTCTCCGGTTCGGCGCCCCCTCACCCGATCACCAGGTACGCGATCACCGAGAGCAAAAACGCCACCAGCAGGATCGCAAGCGAAAGGGGCGGGATAAACACGAGCATCGCGTTCACGGTGCTCGCCAGCTCAGAGATCCGGTTCGAGCCGAAGACCATGATGTCCCGGCAGCAGGCCGACGCCGCCCCCACTCTGGCCGGGGCGAGGTCGGCGATCGCCGTCTGCACCGCCTCGACCGCATAGGGAACGATCTCTTTGGGTGGGACATGCATCCCGACCGGGTTCTTCCCGCTGATCGTGTTCACCACATGGGAGTCGGAGGTCATCACCTCGCACTCGTCCACCAGGTCCGCAATCGCCGCCTGCACCGCCGGGCGCAGGGCCTCGACCATATTGTTCCCGTCGAAGAGGACATAAGCCGTCCGCTGCCCGTCCACCTCGATCACGAGCGCCTGAACCCCGATATCGCCAAAGCCCTCCTCACGGGAGAACGGCACCGGCACATGCGCCGCCCCGGCCCTGAAGGGGTGCACGGCGCCGCCCGCCGCCGCGGCGATCCCACGCGCCGCCGCCGAGAGATACTCGTTGCCCACCTTCGAGCCCAGGGCGACCGGCGAGGCCACGTCGGCCATGCAGTTGTGGGCGTCGACAAAGGCGCAGTGGGAGAATCTGCTGTGCCCCTCGGCCATGATCGTCATCCCGATCGCGAAATCGAGGTCCTCGGTCTTCTTTGGCCAGCGCGTCGAGACCATCATCAGGGCGTCCCCCACCGGCTGGCAGAGCAGGCTCACTGAACCGGTCTGGAGGCGCTGCGATCGCCCGGCCCGGGGGACGAACGAAACGCCGTCGAGGGCTTTCTGCATCGCTGCAATGATCTTCTCAGACTCAGACTCAGAGACCAGGTTGAAGTCATGGGTCGAACACCCGTGGGTGGTGAGCACCTCCTCGGGGAAGGCGTCGTGGATCCGCTTTGTCAGGTTTCCACCGCCGATCTCCCCCATCGGGCCCGGGTGGACATTCGGGACGGTGAAGATGATGCCGTCCTTCCCCTCGCGTTCAAATGCCAGGGTGACCTGCGGCACCGTCACCTCCTCGCCGATCTCCCGGAAAAAGTCCTCCATCCGCTTCGAGCCGTCGGTCATGTGCTCGATAAAGGTGTTGATGAAGTTGAGGGCGCTGATATGGAAGCCCTTGTTCAGCGGGCGCTCGATGAACCAGATGAAGAGCAGGCACCCGAACCCGAAGACCAGGTGCAGCACCGCCCCGAGGGCGATATAGCCCGGCCCGAAGAAGAGGGACGCCGCGGCGATGCCGAGTACGCTCTGTGGGAGGGCCGGCAGAACGACGCGGGAAAGGTGGTAATCGGCGATCGCCGCCAGTACGAGCATCCTGATCCCGAAGACGAGCCCCATCGCGATCGCAAAGCTGAGCGGGAGGTACGCCGCCAGCCCGAGCGCCACCGGGAAGATGGCGACGATCACCGCAAAGACCGTTCCAGCCGCCGCCAGCAGGGCCGAGCGGTTCCAGGGGATCATCCGTCCCCGGGTGCGGATCAGGGGCCGCGTCAGGAGGGTCGTCAGGATGCCGGGCACGGAGAAGGCAAGGGTGCCGAAAAAGAGTATGATGCTCTCCGACCGCATGCTCGCGGCGTCGATGAGCATCCCGAGGATGACGATGATCGCAAGGGAACGGGGCCATGACGGCGCCGTGAAGATGTACTTCGACAGCCCGGCCATCCTGACGTCGCTGCCATCGCTCTGCTCTGTCATCGGTTCTCTCTCCATGTACGCTGCAAATCTTATCCGAGCCGACCGAAATGCTGCTCGTGCCGCTGTGCCATACGCTGCCAGGTCGGCAGGTTTGTCTGGCAGCCCATCTCTTCGACCGCAAACGAGGCGGTCACCGTCCCGATAGTGCAGCAGCGGAGCGGGGCGTAGCCGCGGCGGTACGCCGTCAAAAATCCGGCCCGGAAGGCGTCCCCGGCCCCGGTCGGGTCGGCCGCCTTCACGCGCACCGCCGGCACGGTCTGCCGTTCGCCGCGGATACAGAGCATGCATCCCTCTGCGTCCATCGTGAAGACGGCGATCTCCACCCGGGCGGCCAGGTCGTGGACCGAGATTCCGAGCGTCCCGGCCATCTGCGCCGCCTCGTGCCGGTTCGCAAACAGGACGGTGATATTGTCCAGGATCGTCTCGAACTGCTCCTTTGAGTATTTCGAGATGTCCTGCCCGGGATCGAACGAGGCGAAATCGCTCTTCTCCGCAACCCTCACGTTGAACGACGGGTCGGCGGTCGCCATGTGGACGAAATCGAGGGCAGGCGCTTCCGCGGTCTCGAAGACCCTGGACGCCCCCCAGTCGAAGAAGGTGATCTGGTCCCCGCCCTCGTCGTTGAACATAAAGGCGGTGGCCGTCGGGCGGTCATCGACATAAAAAAACTGCCGAACAATCCCGATTTCCTCCATGCGCCGCTCGTAGGCGCTGCCGGGAAAATCCGATCCGACGGCGCTCACCAGGGTGCAGGGCTCGCCCAGGGTGGCGATCCCGGCGGCGATGTTCGCCGCCCCGCCGCCGAAGAAGATCTGGTGGTCGATGGTGGGCACCGAGGTGTGCCGCTCGGGAAAATTCGACACACGGCAGATATGGTCTATTGCCGTGTGCCCGACGACGCTGATCGGCTCCGCCGCACCGGAGGATTTCATAACTCCTGCACGTCCGTGACTTTCAGCGGGACGTTGCCGAGTGCCCGACCGATGACGGACTTTGCAATCCTGGAAGCGTGCTCGCCCGACTCGGCGTTGAAGACCTTCATGTCAAGGGACAGCCCGACCAGAGCGGTGTTGGCGACGACAAGAGCGCAGTTCAGGTCGTTCTCGCAGTACGGGCACTGGATAAACCCGCTTTCAATCTCAACAAACTTTGCCGAGGGATTGAGCCGTTTTCCGGCCTCGCTGATCGCGATCCCGATGGCGTCGTCAAGGGACTTGACGTCCTTGATGACCCATGCTGATTCAAGTGATACGTTGTAATCGGTCATGAAATCTCACAGTTCCAGAAAATTTACCAGGTCTCTCTATGGATATGCTCGCCGACCGGCATACGTCCGGTCCGCGCTGCCGGCACCACTCCTCTCCCGACCGCAAGCAGCGCCACCGGGCGGATGTGCGCGGGAATGCCGAGCACCTCCCTGACAGCGTCTTCGTCAAAGGCGCCGGTCCAGCAGGAGTGGAGACGCAGGGCGTGTGCTGCGAGCATCATATAGGTGCACGCAATCGTTGCGTCCTCAAGGGCATAAAGAATACCCCGCTCGCCGTATCTGGACATCGAACGCACATAGTTCGAGCAGACCACGAGGATCACCGGCGCGGCGGCGATGTGCTCCTGGTCGTAGGCGGCCCCGGCCAGCGCCTCGCGCTGGTCCTCCGCCCTGACCAGGACGACGTCCCATGCCTCCAGGTTGCCTGCGCTCGGCGCCGAGGAGGCGGCCTTCAGGATCGCGGCGACCTCCTCGTCGGTGACGCCCGTGCCGGTGTCGTATTCGCGGACCGACTGCCGGGCTTCGAGAAACGCAAGGAACTCAGAGGAGTCCATGGCTGCTGAGCGCCTCCCATGCCTCCTGGGCTGCGGTGGTCGCCGCCGAGACCGCACCGGCAACCGCCGGGACCGCCTCGTCGTAGTGCCCCCCCTCGACCATGGCGATCACAGAGCTCAGTGTCTCGATCGCCTTCCTGAACGAGGCATGGCCGGTGCTCTTATGGGCGAACTCGAGATCTGCCCGGACTTCTTCGAGCATGAGAAGAAGCATCTTCTTCCCGCCGGCCTTTTCGGCATCTGAAAAGCCGGTCAGGGCGGCGATCAGTTTTGACGCACGGATCAGTTCGGATTTTGCTTTTTCACCGTACTGATACTGCAAAACGGCCGTCTTCGGATCCATACATTGAATGGATGCAGAAGATATAAAAGATGATTTGGAGGGGGATCTCACGCCTTATCTGGACTTCTGCTTCACGCCCATCGCAGTGGTCTTGGACCGCGGCATGCGCCTGCGGATCCGCGGGTCGTTGATCTTCGGGGCGCCGCGTGCACCGCCGCGCGAGCCGCCACGGCGCTGCTGGGGTCTGCCGCCCCGGCCCTGCTGACGCTCGGCCTGGATTGCGATCTTCCTCAGTGTCGATGAGGCCTTGAAGCGCTGGTTCGGACCCGGCTTCTTTGTGGTTGACTCCTTTGCTCTAACCAGGCGGATCTTGCCTGCGACATTCTTCACCTGTGCCCAGGTGGTGGTTCCTGTTTTTCCCATAATCAGACTCCCTATATATTTACTCAGTACCGGGTTTAAAGATGTTGCTCAGATCACCCGGGAAATTTCCTGCCGCAGGGCTTCGCTCACTTTCTTCCCGTCGACCTTGCCGCGGGCCTCCTCCATGACAAGCCCCATCAGCGGGCCGAGGGCGCGCATCCCTTTCTCCCGGACGAACTCGATGCGATCGGCGACGATCGTCTGTACAAGAGCGGCGAGATCGGTGTCGCTCATCCCGCCCGCATGTGCACCGATGGCGTCGGCCACCGGCGTGCCGGCGGCGATCCCGGCGAGGATCTCGGGGACCGCCTCCTTTGCAACCGTTTCGTCCTCGACCGCCCGGAGGACCGCGAGGATCTCCGCGGGGGCGAGCCGTTCCACGGCGACGCCGTCCCGCCCCAGCTCCTTGATGGTGGCGAGGACCGTCCGTGCGGCGAGGTTCGGCCTGATCCCGGCGTCGACCGCCGCCCTGAAGAGGGGGAGGTTCTCGGAGTACGCGACCTGGTGTGCAAGGGCGGCGTCGAGGCCGTACTCGGTCTCGAAGCGGACGGCGAGGTCAGAAAGAAGTTCGGGCACCCCGACCGCATCCCAGAGGGCGCCGGTGATCGCCACCGGGAAGACGTCGGTCTCCGGGTACATCCGGGCGGCGCCGGGCAGGGGACGCATATAGGCGGTGCTCCCTTCTTCGAGCATCTTCCTGGTCTCCTCGGGGATCCCTTCGAGGGCGAGGCGGGCGCGGTGGCTGACCTGTTTTGCCCCGCACTCGGCCTTCTTCCGGTCCCCGGCGATCAGGATGACGGCGTCCTCGTCGGCGACGCCGAGGTGTCGGCGCAGGCTCTCGACCTCGTCAGCGGTCACCCCGTAGGCCGGGAGTTCGTCGGTGTGGAAGATCCCGCCGAGCCCGCACTTCTTCACGTAGTCCGAGATTTCCGAGCCGAGCCTTCGGCCGGGCTGGATCTCGCGGCCGACCAGTCCGGCGTAGCCGTGGAGGACGACGGCCAGGATCGCCTTCGCCTTCTTCAGGATCGAGGACTTCGTTCCCGCGAAGAGGGCGGTGACGTCGTGCGTCTCCTCGCCGACCGCGGCATGGCGGGCGAGGAGTTCGTCGCGGATGGCGAGCAGGTTCGTCTGCCGCTGCGCCTCCCGGCGGACGACCTCGGCGATGAGGTCGAGTTCCTGCACGCCCTTGATCTCGACCCGCGCCCCGTCCCTGATCGAGACGTTGATGTCCTGCCTGATCGTCCCGAGCCCCCGCTTCACCTTGCCGGTGGAGCGGAGCACCATGCCGATGTACTCGGCCGTCCCCTGGACATCCTCGGGAGTGAACATGCAGGGGGCGGTGGTGATCTCGACGAGCGGGATGCCCAGGCGGTCCAGGGAGAAGGTGTTCCCCTCGACTCGCTGCGCCGCCTCTTCCTCGAGGCAGATCGTCTCGATGACCCCGCCGTTCGGGAGGACGCCGCCCATGGCGACGAGGGCCGTCCGCTGGAACCCGCTGGTGTTCGAGCCGTCGATGACGAGTTTTCGCATCGTGTGCACCTGCTCCACCGGGTGCATCGCGAAGGTCTTTGCGATGGTGAGGGCGATCCCCAGGGCCTCACGGTTCATCGGGGCCGGGGGCTCCTCGTCGTTCTCGACCAGGCAGGTGGTGTCGTAGGTGAGGTAGTGGAACTGCCGCAGGTCCATCATCTCCTCGGCCGCCGCCCGGTCGATCTCGCCCATCTCAGAGACCGTCGCATGGAGGTAGCGGAAGAACTCGCCGGTGTGCTCCTCGGTCTTTCTCAGCGCCGTCGGACAGCGGCAGAAGAGTTTCTCGGCCGTGTCGAGTTGCTGGTGGATCTCGATCCCGGCCTTGAGGCCGAGCGCCTTATAGTCCATGCGCAGACCTCCTCACAATCTCGCCTTTCAGGTCGGTTGCCATCAGTCTCCGCACCTCTTCGGGGTCTGACTCGTTCCCGAGCACCCACATCAGCTTGGTGAGCGCCGCTTCAGGGAGCATGTCCTCGCCTTCGACCACGCCGGCGGCGAGGAGGTCGCGGCCGGTGTCGTAGACGCGGTCGCAGACGCGGCCGTGCAGGCACTGCGAGGTCATCACCACGGTGGTGCCGGCGTCGATCAGGTCACGCACCGCCCCGATGCACCCGGTCGAGATATGGCCGAGGCCGGTGCCGGCGATGACCAGGCCGCGGTAGCCTTCGTAGGCCCGGACGATCTCCGCGGCCATGCCGGGGTAGAAGGCGAGCAGGCCGCAGCGCTCTTCGAGGCGGTCGCGGAGCGCAAGGGCAGAGGCGCCCCGGCGCACTGCCCCGTCCGCGAGGCGTACCTGCAGGGACGGGAAGTCTACCCGCCCGATCGGGGCCATGTCGTGGCTCTGGAAGGCGTCCCGGCGCGAGGTGTGCATCTTTCGCACCCGCGTCCCCCGGTGAAGGGCGCAATAATCGTCGTTCGTGGTGGCGTGCATCGCCACGGCGACCTCGCCGAGGTCTGAACCCGCGGCGGCGGCGGCGCACATGGCGTTCATGATGTTGTCGGAGCTCGGGCGGTCGGCCGAGCGCTGCGAGCCGACGAAGACCACCGGGACCGGGGTGTCGAGCATATAGGAGACGGCCGAGGCCGAGTAGGCCATCGTGTCGGTGCCGTGGGTGACGATCACGCCGCGGGCGCCGCCCCTGATTGCGGCGTGGATCGCCCGCGCCAGATCCTGCCAGATCGCCGGCGTCATGTTCTCAGAGAGGATGGTGGCGAGCACCTCGGCGCGGTAACGGCCGATCGAGGAGAGTCCCGGGATCGCCCTGAGGATATCGTCGGCGGTGAACTGGCTCGTCACCGCCCCGGTCCGGTAGTCGATCTTCGACGCGATCGTCCCGCCGGTGGAGATGATCGCAAACCCGGGCAGGCTCTCGTCCTGTTCGACCGCGGGGGGTGCGGGCACTGCCGTTCCCCCGTTCTTCCGAACAAGGGTGCAGGTCGCCGGGTCCACCCCGATGTTGTAGCCGCTGCCCAGTTTGACGACCGCCATGCCGTCGCGGTCCGTGATATAGATCCCTTCCACCGGGTGGCCCCGGCAGGAGGCGGCGACGATGTCGCCGGTTGAAAATGCTTCACTCATGCTCTGTAAGCCTCCCGGCTTCCAAAATCAGTCCGGCGATCGCCGTTGCCACTGCCTCTTTTCGTGCGGCCACCGCCTCCTCATCTCCGGCGAGCAGGCGCCGCCGCTCTGCAATTGCCCTGGTCGTCTCTGAGGGCGCCGGCCCGCCGATCGCCTTTCTTTCGGCGACGGAAAATGCGGGATCGAGCGCCGCAGCGACGCGCTCGGCCGTCAGCCCCTGCCCGCAGAGCGAGAGACCGGCGACCTCCTGTGCTGCCGCTTCCAGGGTGGTGAGGTCGAGGGCGCCCATCTTCACCGCCCGCCCGACGATCGAGTGCGCCGTCCTGAAGGGGAGGCCGTACTCCCGCACAAGGACGTCGGCGAGTTCGGTTGCCGTCGAGAACCCGCATCCGGATTCCGCAGCCATCCGGTCCGGGTGGAAGGTCGCCGTCGCCAGCATCCCGCGCAGGACGCCGAGGCTCTGGTGCGCCGCCTCGACGCCGCGCCAGAGGTGTGGGGTGAGCTCCTGCAGGTCGCGGTTGTAACTCATCGGGAGGCCCTTTGTGATCGTCAGGGCGGCGACGAGCGAGCCCGCAACCGTCCCGGCCTTCGCCCGCATGATCTCGGCGGTGTCCGGGTTCTTCTTCTGGGGCATGATCGAACTTGTCGAGGAGTAGCCGTCGGCAAGCGTGACAAACCTGACAAACGCGGTGCTCCAGACGACCATCTCCTCGCAGAGACGGCTGACCGTCGCCATCTGGACGGCGCAGGCAGAGAGCGCCTCAAGGGCAAAGTCCCGCGTCGAGACGGCGTCCATCGAGTTGCCCATCGGCCGCTCGAAGCCCAGGAGGGCGGCAGTCATCTCCCGGTCGATTGCAAAGCCCGTCGAGGCGAAGGCGGCGGCGCCGAGCGGGCACTCGTTCGCCCGGCCATAGGCGCCAAGAAGCCGCCCGCAGTCGCGGCCGAGCGCCGCCTCGTAGGCGAGCAGGTGGTGGGCGAGCGTGGTGGGCTGGGCATGCTGGAGGTGGGTGAAGCCCGGCATGATCGTCTCCGTATGCTCGCCGGCGAGGTCGAGCAGGAGCCCCCTGAGGCGGCAGGTCTCCTCGACCAGGGCGATCAGGTCGTCGCGCAGGCGCATCCTGATACAGGTCGCCACCTCGTCGTTGCGCGACCTGGCCATATGGAGGCGCCCCCCGAAGGCCTCGCCGACCTGCCCGATCAGCACTGCTTCTTTGCCGGCATGGATGTCCTCGAAACGCTCGTCGTAGGCCTCCGCCGGGATCCCGTCCCGGTGGAAGCCGAGGAGGGCCCGCATCAGCGCCTCCGCCGCCGCACGATCGATGATCCCCTGACGGGAGAGCATCAGGAGGTGGGCCATATCCACCAGCACGTCCATATCGGCGATCTCGTGATCGGCCGCCATCGAGGAGAGAAAGTGCATCACCTCGCCTGTCCGGTCATCGCTGAGCCTGCCCCGCCGCACCAGATCTCGTTGCATTGTATATAGGGTTGAGGTTTCAGACGAAATGAATCTGTGGGGATGAAGGGAATGGCGTGAGGGGGCGATGGGGCCGGGAGAAAATCCGGTGTGCGTCGCGGATGGCAGACGCTCCCCTCAGGACCGCCGGCCCTTCACAGCCACGCCTTCCGCGCCGCCGCCTCGATGGCGCGCTGAACACTGTCTTTCGGGATGATCGTCGTCACCGGGATCCTGACCACCTGCTCGATGGTGGATGAAGCGATCGGTGCGCAGACGACGGCGATCGCCCCCTCCCGCTCGGCGCGCACGGCGGCGACGATGGCGTCCTCGAAGGTGTGGACCGGGTACTCGCGGACCCGGATCTGCTGGCCGTCGATCACCGCCGTCCGCTCCTGGATGGACTCGAGCACATAGCGGGCGGCGATCAGCCCGATGAACGCCTCCTCCGAGGGCCGGGAGAAGGCCCGGACGGCGTTGAGGATCATCCGCAGGGTCGAGAGGGTCGGGGAACGCTTGCCGTTGAGGATCTTATAGAGTGTGCTCTGTGCGATCCCGCTCTTCTCGGAGAGCTCGCGCACGCTCACCCGCAGGTCGTTTTTGAGCACATGCTGGAGGGTCTGTATGAACTCTTCATCCGACTGGAGGGCGGCGTGGAAGAGGCGGTCAAGGGGGTTTGCCTGGATCATGGGTGAGTACAGATGTGACAATTCCTTGAGGATATAGGTTCTCCTGTCCAGGCGGGATGCCGACATCGGGAAAAAGTTCCGGTACATGGAGGCACAAAGTGTCAAAATAGTGCCGTATCGTCCGCAATCAGGATGCCCAATAAGGATTTTTAAATACCAGCAGGGAAGAACGATCCCCCATGACCAGAAAGATTCTTGTCGCCGCCCTGATCTCTGCGATCATCGCGGTGCTCTTTGTCGCCGGATGCACCGGCGAGCAGCCCTCGACCGGTGGAGAGGCCACCGTGGACGTGATCTACTCGGCAACCGGCCCGATGCCGATGCTCCTCTCGACCGACCAGATCGACGGCTACATGGCATGGCAGCCCTTCGTCGCCGTCGCCACGGTGAGCGGCATCGGCAAAGTAGTCTCGTACTCGCAGGACATGCCGCCCGCCGGCATGTGGACCGACCACACCTGCTGCGCCTTCGCGGCCCGCACCGACATCATGCAGGAGCGTTCCGACCTGGTTAACGCCCTCTCGGCGCTCACGATCGCCGCAAACGACTATATCAAGCAGAACCCGGACAAAGCCGCTGAACTCAGCGCCGACTGGCTCTATGGCAAGGACGACATGACCTTCGGCAACGTGACCGTGAACTCGGTGAACGTGCTCAAGGCCTCGATCCCGACCCTGAAGTTCACCAGCGATCCCTCGGAGGCCTGGATCCAGAGCAACGACAACTTCGTCGTCTCGCTGCGCGAACTCGGCTACATCACCGGGTCCTTGAAGGACGCCGACCCCGCCACCGTCAACAGCGAGCTCTTCGACTTCGGCCCCTACGAACAGGCGAAGGCGATGCTTGCAAACGGCTCGATCACCACCCCGGCCAACGCCGGCACGATCGCTCTGGGCTACCTGCCCTCTGACCACCACGCCGCCCTCTTCGTTGCGGTCAAGGACTGGCAGTACTTCAACGACACCTACGGCATCGCCCTCAAGCCCGCATCTGAAGGCTCGGGCGCCGTCGATACCGCCGACCTGATCGTCAACGGCGAGAAAGTCGCCACCGTCAAACTCGTGAAGGGCGAGGGCGGTTCGCAGCTGATGACCCTGGCCGCCCAGGACACGATCCAGTTCGCCTTCGTCGGCACCCCGCCCGCGATCACCGCCATCGACAAAGGAACACCTATAAAGATTCTCCACCCATTACAGACGGAAGGATCGGGCCTTGTTGTTTCGGCCGATGCACCTGCCAACGACTGGCAGAGTTTCATCGCATGGGCGAAGCAGCGTGCGGCTGAAGGTAAGCCTCTGAAGATTGCGTCACCGCCCAAGGGCTCGATCCAGGACGTGCAGCTCCGCGCCGCACTCGGAGACAGCAATGTGGTGGTGAACGAAGCGCAATGAGAAAGTACCTGAAAATTGTCCTTCCCATCATCCTCATTTTTGGATGGGAAACCGTTGCGATCCTCCTGAACAACCCGTTTATTCTGCCCAGGATCGAAGCGGTCGTCGCCGTCCTGCTCGAGCCGACGAAGAACATCCTGGGGAGCGGCAGCCTCCTCGAAGGCGCCGGGCTCAGTCTGTACCGCGTCCTCCTCGGCTTCCTGACCGCCGCCGCCGTCGCCATACCCCTGGGCATCCTGATGGGCAGGTACCCGACGGTGCAGGACCTTGCTGATTCGGTGATCCAGCTCCTCAGGCCGATCCCCCCTCTCGCCTGGTTGCCCGTCGCCCTCGCGTGGTTCAAGATCGGGCTCACCTCGATCGTCTTCATCATCTTCATCGGGGCGTTCTTTCCGATCCTGCTCAACACGGTGGCAGGGGTCAAGGGCGTGAACCGGACCTGGCTTGAGACGGCGACGGTCTACGGGGCAAGCGAACGGCAGATCATGACGAAGGTCGTCCTGCCGGCGGCCGCCCCCACGATCTGGACCGGTCTTCGCGTCAGCCTCGGGATCGCATGGCAGTGCGTGGTGGCGGCCGAGATGCTGCCCGGCACCACCTCTGGCCTTGGCTACATGATCATGGCCGCCTACAACCTCGGCCAGATGCAGGTGATCATCGCCGGCATGATCGTGATCGGCTTCATCTCCCTCGTCCTCGACGCCCTCTTCAGGGAGGTCGAGGTGCGGATGTTTGTGTGGCAGGGGCGGTACCAGTGAGGAGGAAGAGCAGATGGAACTGAACGTCGAGCACATCAGCAAATCCTTTGTCACGAGCAAAGGCGAGCGGGTCGACGCCCTCGGCGACGTCACCTTCACCATACGGGATAAGGAATTCGTCTGCATCGTCGGCCCCTCGGGGTGCGGCAAGACGACGCTTCTCCGGATCATCGCAGGCCTGGACACGCCGACCGGCGGAAAAGCCGAACTCGGTGGGAAAGAGATCGTCGGCCCCTCTCCGAAGATGGCGATGATCTTCCAGGAGTACTCGCTCTATCCCTGGCGGACGGTGCTGGACAATATCGCCTTCGGCCTTGAGGTCCAGGGGGTGGAGAAAGAGGCGCGCTATGCGGCCGCACGGAAATATCTCCACCTCGTCGGCCTCGACGAGTTCGAGACCTCGTACCCGTACGAGCTCTCCGGCGGGATGCGCCAGCGGGTGGCGGTGGCGCGTGCGCTTGCCGTCGAACCCGAGGTGCTCCTGATGGACGAACCCTTTGGGGCGCTGGATGCCCAGACCAGGAACGCGATGCAGACCGAACTCCTCGAGATCTGGGAGAAGACCCGGAAGATCGTGATCTTCGTGACGCATTCGGTCGACGAAGCTGTTTTCCTCTCTGACCGGATATTTGTCCTTTCGACCCGTCCGTCGAATATCAGGGAGATCGTCGATGTCCCCCTCCCAAGACCGCGGGACCGGACGAGCGTCGAGTTCGCGCAGGTGAGGCGATATGTCCTCGCTTTGATCCAGAACACGGGAGAATCCTCCCAGTAACCTTTATTACGAAAAATCTCCATGTTATAAAGCACTAACTTACGGCGAGGCGTTGTGAGATATGGTAAGAAAACCAGGAGTAATGTACAGGAATCTCGCTAAGAAGGCGTACACCCGGCGAGAATATATGGGCGGTGTGCCCGGCAGCAAGATTGTTCAGTTCGAAATGGGCAACCCTGGAGCGCAGTTCCCGGCCGAAGCGACCCTTCAGGTCGTCGAGGGCTGTCAGATCCGTCACACTGCTCTCGAAGCGGCGCGTATTAACATCAACAGGCGCCTGATGAAGGATGTGGGGCGTGCGAACTATCACCTCAAGCTCCGCACCTACCCTCACCATGTGCTGCGTGAGAACAAACAGGCGACCGGCGCCGGTGCAGACCGTGTCTCAGAAGGGATGCGGCTTGCGTTCGGCAAGGCGGTCGGTACGGCCGCCCGGGTGATCCCGGGTCAGAAGGTCTTTACCGTCTACACCAGCCCGCAGTACCTCGAGAAGGCGAAGGACGCCCTCAAGCACGGCGGCTACAAGCTCCCGACGCCCATCCGCATTGTTATCACAGAGAAAAATCAGAACTAAACGGTTTTTCTTTCCCTTCTTTTTTCTCTTTTCGGAGAGAAAAGGGAGGGGGACAGCATATTTTTTAGCCCTGTCATCCATTATAAGCGATGATGGAGAGAGGGGCATCCAGACTTCTGGAAGCGGTGGCTTCTGCGACCGCATCTGCGCTCAGGGAAGCGGAGACCACGCTTCCGGCCGACGTGCTGGGAGCGATCGAAGGGGCGCTCGAACGGGAGAGAAACCCGATCGCCCGCACCCAGATCGAGAACATCCTGGAGAATGTGCGCTATGCCGGCGAGCATGCGCTGCCCATCTGCCAGGACACCGGCGTGCCGGTCGTCTACCTCACCCTGCCGCCAACGGTGCCGTTCACCCCTGACCTTCGTGAGGCGGTGGCCGAAGGGGTGCGGCGTGCGACGGCCGCGGTCCCCCTCCGCCCCAACGTGGTCGATCCCCTGACCAGGCAGAACACCGGGGACAACACCGGCGGCGGGATGCCGGCGGTCCACGTGACGCCCGGCGACGACCTGACGATCACCGTTCTCCCGAAGGGGGCGGGCGCCGAGAACTGCTCGCGGATCGCAATGCTCCTCCCCTCGCAGGTCGGGTCTGTCGCGCGGTTTGCGGCCGAGACTGTCCTGCTTGCGGGCGGAAAACCCTGTCCGCCGGTGGTGCTCGGGATCGGGATCGGCTCGACCTTCGATGGGGCGGCGGCGCGGGCAAAAGAGGCGCTGCTTCTTCCGATCGATACGATGACGCCGTACGAGCAGGAGATCTGCGACGCCGTCAACACCCTCTGCATTGGCCCGATGGGGCTGGGCGGAGACGTGACCGCCCTTGCCGTGAAGGTGCGGCAGGGGCACTGCCACACGGCGTCCCTGCCGGTGGCGGTGAACGTCCAGTGCTGGGCGCACCGCCGGGCGACCAGGAGGGTAGAGGTATGATCCACCTCACCACGCCCCTCGGCGACGAGGTGCTCGAACTCCGGGCCGGGGACGCCGTCACCCTCTCGGGCACGGTGTACACGGCGCGGGACGAGGCGCACCTGCGCATGATGGAGGACGGCATCCCGTTCGATCCGCAGGGGGCTGCGGTCTATCACTGCGGCCCGGTGATCGCCGCCGGCCGTGTCGTCGCCGCCGGCCCGACCACCTCGGCGCGCATGAACGATCTCTCGGGCTTTCTCCTGGACGCCGGCGTGCGCGCCCTCATCGGCAAAGGCGGAATGGGGCCGGCGGTGCGAGAAGGGCTTGGAGGCCGCGGCGTCTACCTCGCCTTCACCGGCGGGTGCGCCGCCCTTGCCGCCGCACGCATGCGCCTTGTCGGCGTATATTACGAGGACCTCGGCATGGCCGAGGCGGTCTGGCAGATCGAACTCGATCGCCTGCCCCTGATTGTCGGGATCGACGCCTCCGGCGGAGACCTCTTTGCGGACGTGGGACAGAAGGCGAAGATACATTTTGAACAGCGGTTCAATAAATAAAGAAGGATCCCTGACATGAAGCTGATGATCGACGAGACCAGGTGCAAGGGCTGCAACCTCTGCACCCTGGTCTGTCCGTATAAAATCTTCCAGGAGGGCACGACGCCGAACCGGCGGGGCGTCGTGGTGCCGGTTCTCGACCGGCCCGAACGGTGCACCAACTGCCGCCTGCAGAAACTCTACGGGCGGGTGCTCTGTGGCGTCTGCCAGATGATCTGCCCTGACCAGGCGATCCGCTGGGTGGACGAGAAACCCTACAACCCCGAAAAGGTGGTGATTGAGTATTGACGCGGCTTGAATTCATGCAGGGGAACACTGCCTGCGCAGAAGGGGCGCTCGCTGCCGGATGCCGGTTCTTCGGCGGGTATCCGATCACCCCGTCCACCGAGATCGCCGAGCACATGGCGCGTAAGATGCCGAAGGTCGGCGGGGTGTTCATCCAGATGGAGGACGAACTCGCCAGCATCGCCTCGGTGATCGGGGCGTCGTGGACAGGCGTGAGGTCCATGACAGCGACCTCCGGGCCGGGGTTCTCCCTGATGATGGAGAACCTCGGGTATGCGGTGATGACCGAAACGCCGTGCGTCGTCGTCGACGTCCAGCGGGGCGGTCCAAGCACGGGCCAACCGACGCGGGCGGCGCAGGGCGATATGATGCAGTGCCGTTTCGGCTCGCACGGCGATATCAGCGTCATCGCCGTCAGCCCGGCCTCGGTGCAGGAGATGTACGAACTGACGGCGAAGGCCTTCAACCTCGCCGACCGATACCGCGTCCCGACCTTTGTGATGACCGACGAGATCATCGGGCATATGCGCGAGCGGATCGAGATCCCGGACGCCGTCGAGATCGTGCCCCGCAGGCCCCTCGAGAAGGGGTCGCTCCCCTTCGCTGCGGGCGAGGACGGGGTGCCCGGTTTCCCGGCATTCGGCCAGGGTTACGGCGTTCATGTGACCGGGCTCACCCACGACGAGCGCGGCTACCCCTCGTCGACCGACCCGCACGTCCACGAGCGCCTGGTCTCCCGCCTGGTCAATAAGGTCGAGGGGGCGCGCCAGGAGATGGCAGACTTCGAAGTGACGAACCCGGACGCCGAGGTCGTCTTCATCTCGTACGGCGCCCCGGCCCGCGCAGTGGCGCAGGCGATCCACGACATGGACGACGAACGCGTCGGTCACCTGCGCCTGCGGGTCGTCTGGCCCTTCCCGGACTTTGCTCTCGCCCTCTTCAAGTCCGCCCGGGTGTTCCTGATGCCCGAACTGAACCTCGGGCAGATGGCGCGCGAGGCGGCCGGGCACACGAACGTTCCGGTCATCTCTATCCCGGAGATCGGGGGCGAACTGCACACGCCCGACCGTTTGATCGCCTGTGCGGAGGGGTATTTATGAATTTCCAGGACTGGTTCCGCCAGGACCGCCTTCCCCATATCTACTGCACGGGGTGCGGGAACGGGACGGTGATCAACTGCACCCTCAATGCCGTGAACAGTATGGGCTGGACGCCGGAGAACACGGTCTTCGTCTCAGGGATCGGGTGCTCGTCCCGTGCACCGGGATACATCGTCACCGATTCCCTCCACACCACCCACGGGCGGGCGATCCCCTTTGCGACGGGCGTGAAACTCTCCCGCCCTGACCTCCACGTGGTGGTCTTCACCGGCGACGGCGACCTCGCCGCCATCGGGGGCAACCACTTCATCCATGCCTGCCGGCGGAACATCGACCTGACCGTCGTCTGCATGAACAACTACATCTACGGGATGACCGGCGGCCAGGGGAGCCCGTGCACCCCTCTCGGGGCGGTCTCGACGACGACGCCGTACGGCTGCAACGAACCTCCCTTCGACCTGGCCGCCCTTGCGGTGGCGGCGGGAGCAAACCACGTCGCCCGCTGGACCTCGTACCATGTGAAGGAGTTGACGAAGGCGGTCCGTGACGGACTCGAGACGCCGGGCTTCTCCCTGATCGAGGCGGTCGTCCAGTGCCCGACCGGATATGGCCGGAAGAACAAACTGCGCGAGGCCGGGGCGATGGTCGGGTGGATGCGCGACCACGCCGTCCTCCGGCAGCGGTGGCAGCGGATGCAGGAGGCGGGCGAGCCCCTCCCGCCGGGCGCTTTCCCGGTGGGCGAGTTCGTGCGGCGGAACCTGCCTGCAACGGGGGTGCCGAAATGAGGCATGAAGTGCGGTTCTCGGGCTTCGGCGGCCAGGGGATCATCCTCTCGGCGGTGATCCTGGGCCGGGCGGCCGCGATCCATGACGGCAAACACGCCGTCCAGACGCAGGTCTACGGCCCTGAGGCCCGCGGCGGGGCCTCGATGAGCGCCGTGATCATCGACGACGATCTGATCCTCTACCCCGAGGTGACGAGTCCTGACATCTACGTGATCATGTCGCAGGAAGGGTTCCTGAAGTACGGCGCCGGCGCCCCGGAGAGCGCCGTGATGCTCCTCGACGCCGAACTGGTGCAGGATAGGCCGAAATGCCGCTACCACGCGGTGCCGGCGACCTACGAGGCGAAAAACACCCTTAAAAAGGTGATCGTCGCAAACATTGTGATGCTCGGGGCGCTGGTCGCGGCGACGGGCGTCGTATCAGAGGCGGCGATCGAGAAGGCCGTCCTCGACTCGGTCCCGAAGGGCACCGAGGACCTCAATATGCGGGCGCTGAGGCTCGGCTTCGACCTCGGCAGAAAGGAGCGTGAAGGATGAAACTGCTTGAGTTTGAAGCGAAAGAAGTGTTCGGCAGGGAAGGGATCAGGATACCGAAGGGTGTCGTCGTCAGGAAAGGCGAGGACCTCCCCCCCCACCTGGAGGAGATCGGGGACCGGGTCGTCGTCAAGGCGCAGGTGGACGTCGGCGGCCGCGGTAAGGCCGGCGGCGTCTTGATGGCCGATGCCGGGAATGCGAGCGAGGCGGTGCAGCACCTCTTCAATGCCCATATCAAGGGCGTTCCGGTCAACAGCGTCCTGATCGAGGAGCGCCTCCCGATCGAGCACGAGTATTATGTCTCGATCGCCATCGACCGCTCGAAGAAAGAGCCGGTGATCCTCTTCGCCGATACCGGCGGGGTGAACATCGAGGAGACGGCACGGACGAACCCGGACGCGATCAGGACGGTCGCGGTCTCCCCGCTCTTTGCTGACGTCCCGGCGTTTCTCCTGCGGGAGCTGACCGGCACCGCCCCGGCAGGGGTGCGGGACGCCGTGAACCGGCTCTACCGGGTCTTCTGCAAGAACGACGCCCTGCTCGCCGAGATCAACCCCCTGGTCACCACACCGAACGGGGTCTATGCCGCCGACGCGAAGCTGATCATCGACGACAACAGCCTTGCCCGGCAGGGGATCGCGGTCAACCGCGACCTCACCGAGCGGGAGAAGGAGGCCGAGAAGCACGGCTTCTCCTACGTGGAGCTCGAGGGCGAGATCGGGGTGATCGGCAACGGCGCCGGCCTGACGATGGCGACTCTCGACCTGATCGACCATTTCAAGGGCCGTGCAGCGAACTTCCTGGACGTCGGCGGCGGCGCCGACCAGGAGCGGGTGAAGCATGCGGTCCGCCTGGTCGCCGGGATGCCCTCGGTGCGGGTGATCATCGTCAACCTGCTCGGCGGGATCACGCGCTGCGACGAGGTCGCCCGCGGGATCATCGAGGCCGGGGTCTCGCAGGAGGTGATCGTCCGCCTCGCCGGAACGAACGAGGAGGAGGGACGACGACTCCTCGCGGAGAAAGGATACCGGATGCTCGGGAGCATGGACGAGACCGTCAGGGCGGCCGTGGAGGCGACAGCATGATCTACGGTGATAAGAACAGCGGGACGATCGTCTGGGGGGCCACCGGGAGGCAGGGCTCCTTCCACATCAACCTGATGAACGAGTACGCCCGTTTGGTCGGCGGGCGCGGGGTCGTCGCCGGCATCACGCCCGGGAAAGGGGGGCAGGAGGTCTGCGGCGTGCCGGTCTACAACTCGGCGAAGGAGGCGCTCGCCGAGCAGGACGCCGAGACGGCCGTGATCTTCGTCCCGGCCGGAGCGGCAGGCGACGCGATCATGGAGGCCGCCCATGCGGGCCTGGACCTTGCCGTTGCGATCACCGAGCATATCCCGGTGCACGACGCGATGCGGGCGATCGCCTATGCGGAGATCTGCGGGTGCGCCGTGATCGGCCCCAACTGCCCCGGGCTGCTCTCTCCTGGCGAGCAGAAACTCGGGATCATGCCGGCCCACCTGGCGACGAGAGGGCATGTCGGGGTAATCTCCCGGAGCGGCACCCTCACCTATGAGGTCGTCGACGAACTGACGCGGGCCGGGATCGGGCAGTCGACGATCGTCGGGATCGGCGGCGACCCGGTGATCGGCCAGACCTTCGCCGATGTGCTCGCCCAATTCGAGGAGGACCCGGAGACCGAGGCAGTCGTCTTGATCGGCGAGGTCGGCGGGAACCTGGAGGAGGAGGGTGTGCGGTCGACCGACCTTCCCATCGTATCCTATATCGCGGGCGTCACTGCCCCGCCGAATAAGCGGATGGGGCATGCGGGAGCGATCATCGAGGGCGGGGAGGGCGATGCCCGCTCGAAGATCGAGCGGCTGAAACTCCTCGGCGTCCCGGTCGCATCCAGACCGTCGGAGATCCCGGGTATGCTGCGTGACCTCCTATGAATGATGAACTCCTGATGCATGCCGGGATCGAGATCGCCGAGGAGATCGGGGCGCGGGCGATCGTCTCCTTCACTCGCCCGTGCACCTGCCAGTCGAAGGTGCCATTGATCTGGGTGCAGGACCTCAAACTCGACATCCTGCGGGACCTGACGATGTACGAGATCGTCTCGGTCTGCGAGCACCATATGCTCGACGCCGCCGTCCAGATCTACCTGACGAAGCGGTTCGAGGAGGGGACCGTGGTCGCCGTCTTCCAGTATGCGGTCCTGATCTTCGACCTGGAGCGGGTGCGGAACTTCGTGGACCTCACGAGTTATGAGGACATCGTCGATAAGGACGTGATGTACTCCGTCCTCAAGCTGGCGATGGAGATCGCCGTCGAGGGGCGGGAGGGCCGGAAGATCGGCACCGCCTTCATCATCGGCGACGCCCCTGAGATCGCCGCACACTCCCACCAGGCGATCCTCAACCCGTACCTGGGGCACCCGACCTCCCTGCGGGATATCAAGAACCGGGAGAACTGGGAGAGCGTCAAGGAGTTCGCCCAGCTCGACGGCATCTTCATCGTCGATAAAAGCGGGACGATCGCCACGGCCGGGAGTTATATGGACGTGAACGCAAAGGACGTCCACCTGCCCGGCGGACTCGGCGGGCGCCACCGGGCGACGGCGGCGATCACCGCCGTGATGCCGGCCGTCGGGGTGACGGTATCGGAGAGCGGCGGGCTCGTGCGGGTGTTCCGGGACGGGGCGTGCACGATCACGATCAGGTCGGATATCAGGATCAGTGGGTGAAGGGCATTCTCCCGATGGCGGACTTCCTGACTGAATTTGCCTCCTATTCCTTTTTAAATGCGGCGGCGGTCTCCTCGCCGTGAGCGTGATGGGTATTTTAGCCCTGGCGGTTCGCTCATTTTTATCAGGACTGCGATCGAACTGAACGCCGTTGTCCGGGTGAATGGCTGAGCAGATCGCTGTACGAAGCCCACCTGGAATCTCGATCACTTCAATCCTCTTTCTTGATGCCCTCTTCACCGCCCGGCACCATTTCGCGGTATGGAATACTCCGTTGAAAATGCTCTAAAAATATAAATGCGAAATCTATTGATGTTGGTGTAATGACATAGATCCGATACTATTCCTGGAGTAATTTTCAGAAAATTTTTTGTGGTGAAAGTGCATTTGACACAGAATATATGCTTATGGTTAGCATATGCTTCTGATTGTGGCAAACAATCATTAAATAATAATGTAGTTTTGGGGGGGAAAACAGATGAAACATCTTGCGCAGAGGATCGTCTTCATAGGAGTGCTCCTGCTCGTTCTTCTTGGTCTTTCCGTGGCTTCTGCAGGCGCCTATGACGCCGGGGAAGTGACAGGTTCTGATCGTATGATCGCCGCTCCTGCAGCATCGGGAGGGGATATGGCGGGTCTCCAGGCAATCCCCGGCCAGATCCTTGCGGCCGACTACGACGAGGGCGGGGAAGGGGTCGCCTATCACGACACCACGTCCGGCAACATCGACTCGAACCCATCCTTGTACCGGGGCGACGACGTGGACATCGGGATCCGGGACTGGGATAGTGATCCCCTGATCACCAACACCGCCGCGGGGGAGTGGTTGCGCTACACCGTCGATGTGGCAGAGGCCGGAACCTATGATGTGGAGTACTTCCTGTACACGACACAGGCCGGGTGCACGCTCGCCCTCGACGTGGACGGTGTTCCGGCACACCAGATCGCCGTCCCTGAAGCCTCCTCCTGGCGGACAGCGATCCGGGTGAAGGGGGTGGCGACCTTTCCGGCGGCAGGTGAACACGAACTCGTCCTCCAGGTGAGCGGCGACATGAACCTCAATGGGATGACGTTTTCGAAGAAACCGTCTGTCCCGCCCACTCTTGAGATCCCAGGTCGGATCCTTGCGGCCGACTACGATGAAGGTGGCGAAGGAGTCGCCTATCACGACACCACGCCCGGCAACATCGACTCGAACCCATCCTCGTACCGGGACGACGATGTGGACATCGGGATCCGGGACTGGGATGCCGATCCCCTGATCACCAACACCGCCGCGGGGGAGTGGTTGCGCTACACCGTCGATGTGGCAGAGGCCGGGACCTATGATGTGGAGTACTTCCTGTACACGACGCAGGCCGGGTGCACGCTCGCCCTCGACGTGGACGGGGCTTCGGCACACCAGATCGCCGTCCCTGAAGCCTCCTCCTGGCGGACACCGATCCAGGTGAAGGGGCAGGTTACGTTCCCGACGGCAGGTGAGCACAAACTCATCCTCAGGGTGAGCGGCGACATGAACCTCAACGGGATGACCTTCACCGGCGAGGGATCGGTCTCTCTAGATATCCCCGGCCGGATCCTTGCGGCCGACTACGACGCGGGCGGCGAGGGGATTGCGTACCACGACACCACTCCTGGCAACATCGACTCGAACCCCTCCTCCTACCGGAATGACGATGTGGATATCGGTATCCGGGACTGGGATGCCGATCCCCTGATCACCAACACCGCCGCGGGGGAGTGGTTGCGCTACACCGTCGATGTGGCAGAGGCCGGGACCTATGATGTGGAGTACTTCCTGTACACGACGCAGGCCGGGTGCACGCTCGCCCTCGACGTGGGCGGCAACCACGGCGGCTATGATATCTGGGTGGTGAAGATGGATGCCAACGGCACAGTCGCGTGGCAGCGTTGCCTTGGAGGTTCTGGTACCGATGTAGCACGGAACGCCCACCCGACGGTCGACGGCGGGTACATCATCGGCGGTCAGACCAATTCAACCGATGGCGATTTAAGTGGAAACCATGGTAAAGCGGATATCTGGCTGGTGAAGATGGATTCAGGCGGAAATGTCTCGTGGCAGCGTTGTCTTGGCGGGTCGAATTATGAAGATATATCGAATGTGTGTCAGACATCTGACGGCGGGTATATCCTCACCGGCGAAACTGACTCAAATGACGGCGATGTGAGCGGATACCACGATCGAAACGATACCTGGCTGGTCAAGATCGACCCTGATGGCCTCATAGAGTGGGAGAAATCTTTTGGCCCCATCATGATCAACACCTGCGCGCAGCAGACCGACGACGGCGGGTATGTTCTTTGCGGGTGGTGCTGGGAGGGACACGGCATGTTTGACGGCTATGTGTTGAAGGTCGACGCCACCGGTGCCTTAGAGTGGCAATCCTACCTTGGCGGTTATTGCAGGGATTATGTCTCCAGCATACGGCAGACTGGAGACGGCGGATATATTGCTGCAGGATCCACGGAATCGAGTGATATTGATGGATATCACCTGGATCCTGAGAATTATGATTCTATACCCGACGCCATGGCCGTTAAGATCAACGCCACCGGTGCGCTCGAGTGGCAGCGAGGCCTTGGGGGATATGATAGTGACACCTTTAGGTGCGTGGAGCAGGCGGCCGACGGCGGCTACATCCTCGCTGGTTACACCGACTCAAACGACGGCGATGTAGGCGGCAATCACGGCGGTCTGTGGGACGGCTGGGCGGTGAAGCTGGATTCCAGCGGCGAACTCGAATGGCAGCGTTGCCTCGGCGGGTCAGGGGATGATAAGGTACAGAGTGTCGGGCAAACATCCGATGGCGGTTACATCCTCGCCGGCTCCACCGACTCGAACGATGGCGATGTGAGCGGGAACCACGGTGCATCTGATATCTGGGTGGCGAAACTGGAGAACGCCTGATCGTTCTGCCGCAACAGGCAATGAGGAGGTCGTGTCTGGATGGAGACGGCGATGATGCCTGCACCGGGCAGGATACGATCACTGTCGCTCCGCACCCTTCTCCCTCGGTGCTGCTTGAAGAGATGTTCGGGCCCAACGACGCCCTTCGGTGAAGGAGAGGGTGGTTAATCCCATCTATTTTACCTGACTCACATACAGCAACGTTTATAGATCCGCTCCTCCATCCACTCTTCGAGAGCAGATCGCCGTCTTGCGAGCGGTCGGTCTCAGGGAGAAACTCACATGGAAGAACATGCTGGAAGATCCTGCCAGAGCTGCGGCATGCCGATGCAGTCGGAGGCCGATTTCGGCACCGAAGCGGACGGCACCCGATCGAACGACTACTGCACCTACTGCTACCAGAACGGCGCCTTCACCGAACCCGAAATCACCCTCGACGCGATGGCGGAGAAGGGCGGGGCGATCTTCGCGCAGATGTACGATATCCCCCTGGAGAAGGCGAGAGAGTTCTGCAAAGAGCAGTTATCGTCCCTGAAGAGATGGTCCGGACGGGAGGTTCCCTCCTGCGGGAGCTGCGGCATGCCCCTTGCACAGGACGAGGACGCCGGTACAGAGGCGGACGGGTCGCGAAGCGCGCACTACTGCATCTACTGCTACCGGGACGGGGCGTTCACCGAACCTGGCCTGACAAAGGATGGGGCCGTCGAGAAATATGCGCCGATGATGGCCGCACACCTTGAAATGCCGCTTGAACGGGCGCGTGAGATGGTAGGATATTATCTCTCGACGCTCCCGCGGTGGCAGGAGTAAGGGTTCTTCGCTCCTCTGTGGGATATCCCGGGGGCCTCCCTTCGACGGGCCCGGGATGGTTCGGGGCAAGGGCACGCCTGAGGTACCGATCCGGCTGATGCGGTCCTCCGGGAATTGCCCCTGAAAGGAGGGGTAGGATCTGTTCGAGGATCCCGGTCAGAAGAAGAAGGCCGCGGTCTTCCCGCTCTGCCTCTTTTATTCCTGCACGGTAAAAACCAGATGATTGATTACCGGCGAATCTCATACCGTTCTTCATATGGGAAAGACAAACAATACCCCATCGAAGAGTTATCTTTTATTGATTTTCTCCATCTCCCTTGCGATCTTCATGTCGTCTCTCGACGGCACGATCGTCAATATCGCCCTCCCGACGATCTCCGAGTCCTTCGGCGTATCGACGAGCGCCGTCAGCTGGGTCGCCACTGCATACCTCCTTGTCATGGCGGGGTGCGTCCTGATCTTCGGGAAGATCTCTGACTTCATCGGATACAAGAAGATCTTCCTCTCGGGTTTTGTCGTATTTACCCTCGGTTCGTTTGCCTGCGGTTTCCTCCCCGAACTGCTCGATTCGTTCTACGCCCTCGTGGGGTCGCGGGCGTTCCAGGGCATCGGCGGGGCGATGATCTCGGCCATCGCCCCCGCGATGGTCACGGCCTTCATCCCGATGGAGCAGAAGGGAAAAGCGATGGGCATTATCATGACCGTCGCGGCGCTCGGCACGGCGATCGGCCCCACGATCGGCGGTCTGCTCACCCAGTATGTCTCATGGCACTGGATCTTCTTCATCAACGTCCCGATCGGCATCCTCTCCGTGATCATCGGGATGAAGGCGATCCCGGGGCAGAGCGACCGGAATACGGCACTTTCAGGGTTCGACCGGTCAGGTGCGGCATTCATCTTCATCGGTCTTGCCGCCCTCCTCTTTGCCGTATCTGAAGGCGAGGTGCTGGGCTGGACCTCGCCGGCCATTCTTACCTCGGCTGCAGTGGCGGCGGTCTCCCTCGGCCTCTTCGTCTGGCGCGAACTGCACACCTCAGAACCCCTCCTCGAACTCAGGCTCTTTGGGAAGAGGAACTTCCTCTTCACCAACCTGATCCTGGTGCTGGTCTTCTTCGGCTTTTCCGGCATCAACTACCTGCTGCCGTTCTACCTCCAGTACGTCCTGGGCTATGAGACCTCCGCGGCCGGGATGGTCCTGACCTCTCTCTCGTTCGCGATGATGGTCTCGGGTCTTGCGGCCGGGCTCCTGTACAACCGTCTCGGGGGCAGAATACTCGCCATCGCCGCAGCGGCGATCATCGCGGCCGGTTACTATATGATGACTCATCTCCAGGCGAACACCACCATCGCCTATGTTGTTGCTGCCCTGATCGTCATTGGGTTCGGCCTGGGCCTGATGGTCACCCCGGTCTCGAATATGATCATGAACTCCGTCGCGAAGAGATACCAGGGGATGGTATCGAGCCTGACGAGCCTGGAGCGGTTCGCCCCGATGACGATCGGGATCGCGATCTTCAACCTGATCTTCGTCCAGGGCGTGCTGCGGATCGCCGAGAACCGGGCGATCACCATGCAGTCCCCGGTGGAGGTGAAGATGCACCTGTTATCTGCAGGGTTCGACATCGCCTTCTTTGGTGCGTTCATCGTCGCCGTCGTGGTGCTGGTCCTTGCATTCCTTGCACGGCAGGAGGTCCATCCCGATTATCTCGACGCCGGGGATGAGGGTGCGCCTGAGGTCGGGATGATGATCTGAACGGGCAGAGCCCCTCCCGCGGTTATACCGCTACCGCGGACAACTGATTTATTTTTCCCGGTGCAGAGTATCTACCCATGCAGAGGATTCTCTTTCTCATCTTCGCCTGCGTCCTCCTCTCCGCCGGGTGCCTCACGGCGAGCCCCCCTCAGGCAGAGGAGGAACAGGGCGTCCGCCTGATCACGCCGCCGGAAGGCTTCGCCATCTTCGGCGGTCAGGGAACCTACACCGGGATCATCGGCGACGAGACCCCCGATATCCGGACAAACTACAGCATGGGCCTGGTCGCCATCGGCCCGGGCAATGCGACGTCCCCTCACCGGTTGATCGGGAGCACGGAGTTTGTCCACGTGATCGCCGGTGCGGCGGAGATCAGGTGCGACAACAGCACGGTCGTCGCCCGCGAGGGCGAGACCGTCCTCCTGCCCGAAGGGGTGCTGCAGTCGATCGCCACCGCCGGCGATCGCGAACTGCGCTACATCGACGCCGTCTCTCCACCGTTTGCGGCGGCGAACGAGGTCTCCGGGGAGGGACTGGCAGCGCTCACCGTCACGACGGCCTGCGTGCCGGTCGTCATCCCTGACCCGCGGCAGGGGATCGAGTGGGACCTCGGGTCTGAGATGATGATCTACACCCTTGCGAACTCGGTGCTGATGGACGAGATCGGTTTCCCGCTCCCGTACAGCGTCGCATACGTCGAACTTCTCCCCGGCGGTTCGATCGGGTTCAACCGGCTCAACGGGTCGTCCGAGGTGATCGTCGTGCTCGGCGGCGAGGTCGAGGTCTTCACCCCTGATGCGGGATCGGTCCGGGTGCCGGCCGGGAGCGCCGCCTATGTCCCCCCCGGTCAGGTGAAGGGCTACCGGAACGTCGCAGCGTCGAACGCGACGCTCCTGAGTTTCGTCGACCCAGCATGGACGCCTGAAGGGACGGCCATGCTGGAGTGACGGTCCCCTCTCCTTTTTTTAGACCCTGCAGGCACCTGTAGCAGATCTCTTTATGGGACGGCAGATGCCAGATCGATCAGGTGGCTCCCATGCATTGTCCAACCCCCACATCCGTCCTCCGCGACTGGATCCCGGATGACGCCGTCTCCCTCTGCCGTCATGCCGACAACCCGCGGATCGCCCGCTGCATGCGGGACGCATTCCCTCACCCCTATACGCCGGGCGATGCTGAACGGTTCATCGCGATGGCGACGCGGAATCGCTCCGCTCTCCTGCTGGCGATCGAGGTGGACGAAGAAGCGGTGGGGGGCATCGGCGTTCACCCTCTCGCCGACGTCTACCGCGGGACGGCCGAGATCGGCTACTGGCTCTCAGAGGAGTGCTGGGGCAGGGGGATCGTCACCGATGCGGTTCGGGCGATGGTCCCCCTCGCCTTCGATAGGTTCCCGATCGTCCGTCTCCAGGCAGGCGTTTTCGAGAGCAACCCGGCGTCGATGCGGGTGCTGGAGAAGTGCGGCTTCTGCCGTGAGGCCGTCCATCGATCGGCAGTCACGAAAGACGGCATGGTCATGGACGAGTACCTTTACGCCCTGGTTAGATGAGAAAGCCGCCGATACCTTTCTCTCCAGGGCCGCCCACCCCCTCTCCATGAAAGGTGAATATGAATGACCCACTCAGCCGTCTCTGAGATCGGCGGGCGGCTTGCTGAGGCGTTTCGGCTCTCGGCCGCGCCCCTCGCCGTCTGCGGCTCTGAGGAGGTGCCGGCCGACGCCGTCCCCCTCCCGTCGGTCCACCGCTGTATCGCCGTCGCCATGTACCGCATGGCAATGGGTGCGGCAGACGCCCCTGCACTCTACCTTGACGAAGAGGCGAATGCAGGGTGCTGCCCGGGCGGCCTCGCTCATATGGGTTTTGTCGGGCGCTCTGACGAGATCCGCTGGTTCGTTTCCACCGGGCGCTCCGACATCAGGGGCGGGGCGGCCGAGTACCTGAAGGCCGACCCCGCACTTGTCGACGCCTGTTTCGAGCGGGCCGGGCCGGTCACTCCGCCGGGGCGCTACCTGGTGATCAGGCCCTGCCGTACGGTGACCGACGATGCTGCCGTGCGGTCGATCTGCCTCTTCGGCACTGCCGAGGCGGTCAGGAACATCGCCGCCCTCGTCCACTTCGACCGCCCCGATCCCTTCTCCCCGGTGCTCGCCCCCTGGGGGCCGGCGTGTGCGACCTTCGTCTCCTACCCGGCCGGCCTGGCGGCCGGCGCCCCGCGAGACGCCGCATTCATGGGGCCCACCGACCCGACGGTGAACCACGCCCTGCCGCCCGATCTCCTCGCGATCGGCATCCCGATCGCTGTGGCCAGGCGCATGGCCGGGAACCTCGACGCCTCCTTTGTGGTCAGGCGGCCGCGGGTGGCGTTCCCTGGGCGCGGGCGCTGAGCCCCGGGCGCAAGGAGTATATCCCGCCGCCGTCATACGTTCGTTCGTGACGATCGAGCAAACCATCGCCTCGGCTTTCAAGATGGACGAGGAGACCTGGGCCAGGCACGCAAACCCCTGGAGCGTCTGGACCAGGAACACCGTCCTCCCCATTCTCATCCTCGCCTTCTGGAGCCGGGCGTGGCTGGGACTGTGGTCCCTGGTCCTGATCGCCGTTGCGGTGCTCTGGACCTGGATCAACCCCAGGTTCTTCCCCCGGCCCGAATCGACGGAGAACTGGGCATCGAAGGCGGTGCTCGGCGAGCGGTTCTGGCTGAACCGGAAGGAGATGCCGGTGCCGGAACGACACCGGAGGGCGCCGAAGATCCTCTCGGCGTGCTCGGGCGCAGGGATGCTCTGTGTGATCTGGGGCGTCTACGCCCTCGAGGTCTGGCCCACCCTCTTCGGTGCCGCGGTCGTCTACCTGAGCAAACTCTGGTTCCTGGACCGGATGGTCTGGCTGTACGAGGATATGAATGACTGCTATGTCCGTCCGCCCAGCACTCCGTCCCAGTAGCGATTGACCGTCGTTCGGTAGATTTCGATATAATCGGGCGACGGGATGAGGGGCAGTTCAAGGTGCGCCTTCGTCTCCCCGGAGAGTCTCCCCTGCGTCACTACCTCTTCCCCGGCCAGTTTCACCGGGTCCCGGTACCTGGCGACCTCCTCGTCGAGTGACGGTTCTTTCAGCCAGGCCCCACCGCCGCGATAGATCTCGGCAACAAATTCTGTTTTGTAATTGCGCGCCATCCGCTCGGTCAGCAGGTGGAGCACCTGGAAATGGCTCTGTTCGGGGAAACCGCAGTTCGAAATCATCACGAATTTCGGGATCTTACCCCCTCTGGAAGGGTGGATGGTCTCTTTGTTCTTATCCTCGGCAAAATAGGGATCGAGGCCACGACGTTCATTCTTTCCACCGGGGCGGGATTGTGTCCTCTGGAATGATAATAGTTCTGTCCGGGTGAGAACAGGCCCGCCGGTCGAAAAAAAGGAGAGATCGTCGGTCGCAACCGCCACCGGGGAGGGCCCAACCTCCCCGGCCCCTCACCTTTACCTGGTCTTCTCCAGCGGGATGTAGGGTGCGAAGGTCAGGACGTCTCTCCTGATCGCCTCGAACCCGATCCGCTCCATGAACCGTGCGGTCCGCTCGCCCGGCTTCGCATGTTTCCGGTAGTAATCGAGGAGACGGCGGACCAGATCGAGTGCCTCCTCTTTATTCAGGTCTGTTGCGACAGTGTCCCCGATCCTGGGCCTGCCACCCGAGTTGCCGCCGAAAATGACGGTCCAGCCTTTCGCCGTTCCCAGAAGCCCGATGTCCCTGACATAACTCTCGCCGCAGCACCGCGGGCAGCCCGAGACTCCCATCTTCAGTTTCGCCGGGAGGTCCATCTGCTGGTACATCTCCTCAATCTCGAGTCCGAGCCCGAGCGAGTCCTGCTTCCCGTATTTGCAGACCGCCGTCCCGGGACACGCCTGCACATAGTGCACGCAGGGTGCGGTCGCCTGCCCCACGGTCATCCCGAGTTCATTCCAGATACTCTCGATATCCTCTTCTTTGATCCCGACGAGCACCATCCGCTGCCCCGACGTCATCTTGATCACCGGGATGTTGTAGCGCCGGGCGACCTTGACGATATTTTCCAGGTGCTCCGGGCTGACAATCCCTGCAGGCGTTCTGGGGACGATCGCGTAGGACGTGCCGTCTCTCTGGCGGATTGCTCCTCTTGGTCCGTTGTCCATGTTAATCACACCTCTCCGGCGTGTTCTGGTCTGCCGGGTTTACTCCTCTCTTATTACCAGAAAAGAAAATGGTTGTGCAACTCCTGTAGTTACAGGTCGCCGCCACAGATCTGACGGCCAAACGCATCGGGGGCATCCCATCAACCTGATTGCCTCCCGGGGTCAAGTTTATCCTGTATCTTCTCCAATCATATGCTCCATGGAGATCGCAGATATTCTCACTGAGACCACGATTCCGCTCTCGGGAATCACGCTCGAAAAGGTTCTTCTCGCCGTGATCATCGCAATCATCGGCTGGATCGCCGTCAAGGTGCTCATTTCCCTCTTCAAAAAGACGCTCTCCCATTCGTCACGCCTCCCCGAACTGGTCGTAGAGTTTCTCGTCCGTTTCTTCTCAGTCCTGCTCTACGTCATCCTCGTCCTGGTCGTCCTGGCGGCGCTCGGGGTCGATGTCTCCTCTGTGGTGCTCGGACTCTCGGCAGTGATCGGGCTCATACTCGGTTTTGGTCTTCAGGACACGATCACCAACCTCGCCGCCGGTGTCTGGGTGGCGGCCCTCCGCCCGATCGACAAGGGGGAGTTCGTCGAGGTCAACGGCATCTCCGGAACAGTCACCGGTGTCGGGATCATGGCGACTGAACTGCTCAAGCCCGACAACACCTACATCACCATCCCCAACTCGCTCGTCTGGGGAAGCCCGGTGATCAACTCCAGCCGTATGGACACCCGCCGCGTGGACGTCTCGGTCGGGATCGCCTATGACAGCGACCTCGATCTGGCGCTCAGGGTCGCACAGGATCTGATGGAGTCCCATGCCGCGGTCCTCTCCTCCCCTCAGCCTGCGGTCGTCGTCACCGAACTGGCCGACTCGTCGGTGAACCTTGCCCTGCGTGCGTGGACCAGGACCGGGGACTACTGGGGGGTAAAGGGCGACCTGACCTCCGGCATCCTCCTGGCGTTTCGGGAGGCCGGCGTCGAGATTCCCTTCCCGCAGGTGGATGTACACCTGGACGGGACGAACTAAACCCTTTTTTGAATCCGGCCACCTGGATCTTTTCGTCCTGTGGATTTTTCGGTGTGCACCGGCGTCGAGGTCCGCCGATAGGGGTACGGCGATGGCTGCGGTATGCACGTTTCCAAAGTGATATACGAGTGTATCAGGAGTTCTCTCTATGAAAGTGGGCATTATTCGGTGTCTGATGACCGAAGATATCTGTCCGGGAACAGCAGACTTTCTGGTGACCAGAGAAGGAAAAGGCGCCTTCCAGGAGACAGGGCCGGTTGAGATCGTCGGATTTGTGACCTGCGGCGGGTGCCCGGGCAAAAGGGCGATACCACGGGCAAAAATGCTCATCGAGAGGGGTGCAGAGGCGATCGTCTTTGCGTCGTGCGTGAGCAAGGGAAATCCCATCGGCTATCCGTGCCCGCATTATGCCAATATGAGGGATGCCGTGATCAAGGCCGTCGGTCCTGATATTCCCATTATAGAGTGGACGCATTAAGGCCGTGAATGGATTAATATTAGAGAGGGAGCTTACCCCTCGCGCGAGAAACACCCCTGTCTGGAGGGGCAGAAAAATTACTCTCAGAAATATAAGGGGCCTCAACCTTTTCACGGGAGAAATACGCATTTTCCTTTAACGCCCTGCCCGGGCCGCTTTGGGGGCTAAAACCCCGGGCAGAGGTAATTATAGAAACGGTTAAATGAGACCCGATCGTTGTAATTAATTATTCTTTGACATGAGGGATGAGATGATCAGAAACATCAGGGTAGAGCGGATCGCGCAGACACCTATCGAACAGCAGCAGATCGAACTGGTCGAGCGCAAGTGCATCGGCCACCCGGACAGCATTGCCGACGGTATCGCCGAAGCGGTCTCCCGTGCGCTCTGCCGGGCCTATCTCGAGGAGTGCGGGGTCTACCTGCACCACAACACCGACCAGGGCGAGATCGTCGCCGGCGAATCCCTTCCCCGCTTCGGCGGCGGCAAGATCGTCAGGCCGATCTATGCTCTTCTCACCGGCCGCGCCACCAAGACCTTCGACGGCATCAATATCCCGGCCGATTCCATCGCTGTCGAAGCGGCCCGCTCCTATGTCAAGAGCATCATCCCCATCATGAACCTTGAGCGCGACATCATCGTCGACTGCCGCATGGGGACCGGTTCGACCGACCTGCGCGACGTCTTCAAGACCTGCGGCGGATCGGCCGTGATGCGGGCGAACGACACCTCCTTTGGCGTCGGCCACGCCCCCTTCAGCGAGACCGAGAGCCTGGTCAAGGGCGTCTCCGACTACATCGACGAGGTCTACCGCCCGAAGAACCCTGCCATCGGCACCGACATCAAGGTCATGGGCCTCCGTGACGGCGACGACATCACGCTCACCCTTGCGGTGGCGATGGTCGACCGCTACCTCGCCGACATCGGCGAGTACGTCGAGACGATCGCCAGGCTCAAGGAGACGATCGAGGGGATCGCCCCGAAGTTCACCGACCGGAAGGTCCACATCGACGTGAACACCGCCGACGACATCTCGAACGGCGTCGTCTTCCTGACCGTGAACGGCACCTCGGCCGAGATGGGCGACGACGGTTCGGTCGGCCGCGGCAACCGCTGCAACGGGCTGATCACCCCGTGCAGACCGATGAGCATGGAGGCGACGAGCGGCAAGAACCCGATCAACCATATCGGCAAGATCTACAACCTCCTCTCCACCCAGCTCGCAAACACCTGTGTCACCGAGATCGACGGCATCGACGAGATCTACATCAGGCTCCTCTCCCAGATCGGCCACCCGATCGACCAGCCTCTCGTCGCCGGCGTCCAGGTGATCCCGAAGGCCGGCGTGGAACTGGCAGCGATCCAGCCCGCCATCGATGCGATCATCGACACCGGGCTCGAAAACATCGGCAGCATCACCGAGAAGGTCATCAGGGGCGACCTGAAGACCTTCTAAGATAGTATTTCCATGCCCGCAGGAAGAGAGGATATGACCGGCACCACCAAAATCCGCCTTGCGATCCCGAACAAAGGACGGATCGCACAGCCCATCCGCGACCTTGTGGAGAAGAGCGGCATCCACCTCAGGGAGACCGGAGAGCGCAAGCTCGTTGCAAAGACCGTCGACCCTGATATCGAGGTGCTTTTTGCCCGCCCGATCGACATCCCCGAGTACGTGGCCAACGGCGCCGCCGATATCGGGATCACCGGGCTGGACATGGTCCACGAGCGCGGCTCGGTCGTCGAGGAACTCCTCGACCTGAAGATGGGGCGGGCGACCCTGGTGGTGGCCGTGCCCGAAGACGCCCCGATCAACGGCGTGGAAGACCTCGACGGTGCCAGGATCGCCACCGAGTTCCCGAACATCACCCGGGCGTACTTTGAAACATTTGGCGTCGAGGTGACGATCGTCCCGGTCGGGGGGGCCTGCGAGGCGACACCCTATCTCGGCATCGCCGACGCCATCGTCGACCTGACGAGCACCGGCACCACCCTCCAGACGAACCGGATGCGCATCCTCGGCGAGGTGCTCAGCACGAACACCGAGGTGATCGCAAACCCGGTATCGCTTGAGCAGAAGAGGGAGAAGATCCAGGAAGTGGTCCTCGCCCTCGAGAGCGTGGTCAGGGCGAAGGGCCAGTGCTACATCATGATGAACGTCAACCGGGACGCCCTGCCCGAGGTCGAGCGGATCCTGCCGGGCCTCGGCGGCCCGACGGTGATGGACGTCGCCTCCCACGAGGGGCTTGTGGCGGTGCACGCCGTCGTGCGCGAGGAGTGCGTCTACCAGCTGATCACCCAGCTGAAGCGCTCGGGCGCCCGCGATATCCTGGTGATGTCGATCGAACGAATGATCCCCTGATACCCATGATGATCTTTCCTGCGGTGGATATCCTCGGCGGCCAGTGCGTCCAGCTCGTGCAGGGGCGGCGCGAGACGGCGACGGCCTATGGCACGCCCCTTGAGAACGCCCGCAAATGGCTCGACGCCGGCGCCGACGCTCTCCACGTGATCAACCTGGACGGGGCGTTCGGCAGCGCCGGGGCGAACGCCGGGATGATCAGGGAGTTGATCAGGGAGACCGGCGTCTTCGTGGAACTCGGCGGCGGGATCCGGAGCCGGGAGGACGCCCGCGCATGGCTGGAGATCGGGGTGGGCCGGGTGATCCTGGGAACGATCGCGATCCGCGAGCCCGAGGTGGTCCGCGACCTCTCTCTGGAGTACGGCCCCGGGCATGTTATGGCCGGCGTGGACGCCAGGGACGGGCAGGTCGTCATCGAGGGCTGGCAGGAGGAGGCGGGCGACTACCTCTCCTGGGCCGAGCGTTTCGAACTCCTCGGTGCGGGATCGCTCCTCTTTACCAACGTGACGGTGGAGGGGCTCTGCCGCGGCATCGAGACCGGGCCGGTGGGGCGGCTCCTCGAACGGACTCGCCTGCCGGTCGTCGTGGCCGGCGGGGTCTCGAGCGCCGCCGACGTCCGGGCCCTGCGGGACCTCGGGGTTTCCGGGGCGGTGCTCGGGTCGGCGCTGTACAGCGGGAAGATCACACTTGAAGAGGCACTGGAGGCGGCGCGATGAGGATAGGAGAGGTGGAGCGTAAGACGAAGGAGACGGCGATCAGTCTTGTGATCGGGCTGGACGGGGAAGAGGAGATCGCGGTCTCGACCGGGCTTCCCTTCCTTGACCACATGCTCAATGCGTTTGCAAAGCACGGCGGTTTCTCCCTCCGGGTGGAGGCGAAGGGCGACCTCGAGGTCGATGCCCACCACCTGGTCGAGGACGTCGGGATCGTGCTCGGCACGGCGATCAGCGAGGCGGTCGGCGACGGGCGCGGGATCGCCCGCTTCGCCAGCGTCGCCATACCGATGGACGAGGCGCTCGCCGAGGTGGCGATCGACGTCGGCGGCCGCGGCTATCTGGTCTTTTGCGGGTCGTTCAACGCTCCCACGACCGGCGGGATCGATACCAGTCTCTTCGAGCACTTCTTCGGGAGCCTCTGCAGCCGCGCCGGGATCACGGCCCACATTCGCTTCTACGGCCGAAACGATCACCACATGGCCGAGGCGATCTTCAAGGCCTTCGGCGTCGCCATGGGCCGGGCGGTCGCCATCGACCCCCGAAAGACCGGCGTGCCGAGCACGAAGGGAACGCTCTGAATATAATCCCGCTTTTCTTTTCCGGTCCGGTCAGATCCTGTTTTTTGTGCGTCCGGGTCCTATATCCCTCGCCGGATCGTCGCCGCCGGTCCCGGGGCAGAGGTACACCTGATTTCCCGTCCCTCACGCTGCCTGCCGGGGGTTGCACCCCATTGGAGCGGATTGGACCGGGAAGGCAGAGGGGGGCGCCCTCATCTCCTATCTCAATGGGCGGCAGACCTCCCGGCACCGGCGCACCGTCCGCTCACGCGAAGAAACGATGCCCTAAAACGCTCCCCTTGCCTTTGGGTCTTTTCGCGGCTTCGCGTGAGATTTTCTCCAGATCACCTGAAAGAGGCACCGTCCTGTCGGTGTCCTTCGATTCTCCACCTGCCTGAACAGAACACCCTGCGCTCCGCTCCGGCACAAACACATCAAAACAGAATGATCATCAACGATTGCGAGAACGTCGTTCGAGAAAAGAGGTGAGTTCAGGCGGACTTTGCCGCGAGTTCTACATCCTCTTCCTTGATCGTCTTGCGGCCAGCGTGCTGGGCGAGGCGGTTCGCTTCCTTGGTCAGGTTGGCGATGTACACTTCGGCCTTTGCGACAAGTGCCGCTGCTGCATCGCTGCCGACTCTCTCTGCACCGTTCTTCTTGGCGATTCTGACAACCGCTGCAATTGGTAGGTCTGCCATGTCTAATTACCTCTAAAATAACACTTTCTCGAAGAGTATTTAAATCTTTCGCATTTACCTCGTCATAATGGCTTCTGATACCCTATCCCGAGGGGATGCATCGTGCACGTGCTGTTTGCACCAAGCATATTCGACAAAAAAATAGATTAATTATAAGGAGTTCATTTTAAAAAATAAACCGAAATTCAGGGGTTTTTCTTTTTGGCCATCGATGCAGCGAGGAGAACCGCACCGGTGTAATCTGGTGAGGCGCGCGACGTATCCACAAAGATCCTGTCGATATTGACCACCGGTGCCCCATGCCCCGCCCCCTCTCCCAGGAAGGTCAGCGTCCGGAAGATCAGGTTGCCCGAGATGCCGTCAGGGGCGATCACCACCCCGCACTCTTTCACGGCATCCTCGATGAGGATCTCCCGGTGTTCGGCGTTTCCGAGGCGGGCGGCGAGTTCGGCGTCGGCCATGGAGCGGTCCACCGCCCGGTGCCGCCCCAGGTCCCCGAACCGCCCGCCCGAGAGCACGGCCACCCGCTCGGAGAGGCCGAACGAGGTGGCGATCGCCCGCCCCTTCTCGATCAGGGCGAGTTTCTCCTGGACGGTCCACCCCTCGTCGACGCCCACCGGCGCAAGCAGGAAGCGCACGCCGCCGGCAGTTTCCAGCAGGGCGATCCGCTCCAGGTGATCGACGCCACAGGCCTTCTTCAGGCACCTGAGGGTCTCGTTCGCGGGGAGGGTGCCCCGCACCGCCGCATCGATCTGCCCGGCCACCAGATCGGCAATAAGCGCCTCCCACGGGCATTCGCTCTCGCGCCTCTCGACCGGGTATGCGTCCATCGCCCCGGGGCGGCAGTAGCAGACGATCCGCACCTGCGACCCCGCCCGCTCCACCGTCCGGGCGACCTTCTCCTCCTCGCCGCCGACACCGATCCCGACGATCATACGATCTTTGCACCGCTGATGATCCGCATGATCCCTTCCTGCTGCAGGTCGAAGACCGAGGTGGTGACGCCGCGATAGGAGACCGAGAGCGAGGAGGAGTCGTTCACCTCGCCGATCGCCTGCGCCGTCATACCGGCCTCCTCGAAGAGGCGGCAGACCTCGGCGGTGTGCTCCTCGCGGCAGGTGAGGATGAAGCCCATCCCCGGGTACATCCGCACCCAGTGCTCGAAGGTGATATTGTGGGCCTGGAGATCGGGCCGCGGGATCCTGTCCAGGTCGATCGCGGCCCCCTTCTTCGAGACCTCGAGGAGCATGCCCAGGGTACCGATGACGCCCGGGTTGGAGATATCCTTGCCTGCGGTGACAAGATGGCGCCGGGCAAGTTCCTGCATGACGCCGATCTGTTTCCTGACGGTCTCAGCCGGCTTCATCGTCACCGAATCCCAGTTCAAGATGCAGGACGGGTGGACCCGACCGTCGAGGTCGATGGCGGCGACGACGCGGTCTCCCGTCTCTGCCGTGCTCGAATAGATCACGTCGTTCATCTTCACCGTCCCAAGGATGGCGACGTCGATGACCGAGTAGGGCGTGTCAGGGTGGAGGTGCCCGCCGACGATCGGCACGCAGAACTGTTTCGACGCCGCCTGCATCCCCCGTGTGACCTCGTTTCTGAGGGTATTATTGGTGAAGGAGAGTATGTCGACCATGGCGAGGGGCGTGCCGCCCATCGCCGCAATGTCGTGGACATTCACGAGCACGGCGCAGTAGCCGGCCCAGAAAGGATCGGCCTCCATCAGTTTGCTCCAGATGCCGTCTGCAGCAAGGAGGAGGGCGTTATCGTCCTGCCGGATCACCGCGGCATCCTCGCCGAAAGAAGCGACGACATTGGGCTGGTCGTTGATCCTGAGGCACTCGATCAGTTCGCCGATCCCGCGTTTTCTCGTCACCCCCTCGTACTCCCTGACCGATCGCGCGACCGAGTCCGGGGAACAGTTGTCTACCACGGTAACACCAACATTCTATCAGCTTGTATGGTGTTTTTTCTCATAAATGATAAGGTATGTGATTGATTGGTGAAAGCACCGGCGATCGGTGGTATGGCACAGGCGCCGTCCAGGCCCGGAAGCAGCCCTTTCTCCCGGGGTCTTTCCGGGTGCGCCATCCTTCCAGAAACCCCGTGCATTCGCCTCTCTCCCTGGCCCTGAACGCCTCTATCGCCCGGTATGCTGGGTGTTCTGGGTCGGTCCCGGACGCCGTTCCCAACCATCAAATAGCATCCTGTCCTATTGATCATCAGGAGGGAGAGAGGACCGTGGCGTCGGAATATTCATCACAAAAGATGCAGGACTGGACCGAGAAGTACCGCCCGCAGAGCCTGCAGGAGATCGTCGGCAACGGCCCGGCCGTCCGGCAGATCGTTGACTGGGCGCGGTCCTGGCGGCGGGGCACCCCGCCCCTCATCTTCTACGGCAAACCCGGTATCGGGAAGACCTCAGCCGCCCACGCCCTCGCCCGGGACATGGGCTGGGAGATCGTCGAGCTGAACGCCAGCGACCAGCGCACCAAGGCGATCATCGAACGGGTCGCCGGCACCTCCAGCACCACCACCAGCCTCAGCGGGGCCGAACGCAAACTGATCATCCTCGACGAGGCCGACAACCTCCACGGCACCGCCGACCGCGGGGGCGCACGGGCGATCATGGAGATCATCAAAAACGCCCGGCAACCCATCGTGCTCATCGCAAACGACATATACGGCCTCGCGAAGGAGATCAAGGCCCTCGGCGAACCCGTGCTCTTCAGGGCGATCCAGGCCCGCTCCATGGTGCCGCGCCTGCGTGAGATCTGCCGGGACGAAGGCCTCGCCTGCAGCCCGGAAGCCCTGACCGGCATCGCCGAGAGCGCCGGCGGAGACATGCGCTCGGCGGTCAATATGCTCTATGCCGCCGCCATCGGCAGAGAAGACGTCGGGGAGGCGGACGTTCACACCAATCAGAAAGATCTTCGGGCGACGATCTTCGATCTCATCGCGGCGATCTTCTCGGGAAAACCCGATGCCGACCTCATCCGTCTCTCCAGGGCGGTGGAGGACACTCCGGACACGATCGTCCAGTGGATCGAGGGGAACCTTCACGTGCTCAGGGATCCTGAGCGGGCCGCCCGCGCCTATGCCGCCGTATCGCGGGCCGACGAGTGGGTCGGGCTCACCTACCGGCGGCAGTACTATGCCCTCTGGAAATATGCCGGCGCCATGATGACCATCGGGGTCAAGGAGGCCGCAGGGGGGGCGGGGATCCATGAGCGGATCATGCCCCCGGCCCGCTGGAAGCGGATGAGCGGGGCACGCAAACAGAAGGCGGTGCGCACTTCGGTGATGCAGAAACTCTCCAGAAAACTGGACCTCCCGCAACACACGATCCGGGAGGAGTACCTCACCCTCCTCACCCTCCTCGTCGAGGAGCGCCCCCTCGAATGCGTCAGGGAGATCGGGCTCGACGCCGACGAGCTGAACTTTTTCCTCCACGATAAAGAGCGGGTCAAAACCGTGATGAAGGCCTTAAAAGACCTCCAGAAGGCGCCGAAAAAGAAGGAGGAGAAACCGGTGGAGATCGAGGAAGTCCTCCTTGCAGAGGCGCCGCCCGTGCGTGAGGAGCGGCAGACCCCCCGGAGTCAGGCAACCCTTTTCGACTCGTTCTAGGGACGATAGTAGCGGTGGAGCACCGGCCCGCAGTCGATGATCTCCCCGCCGTTCTCGTAGATCTCGTTGCCGAGATGATAGACGATGAGATCGCAGCCGATCGCACGTGCCAGATCGATCAGCGGCGGCACCATCTCCACCCCCGGCCTCACTGCATAGACGAGGTCGGCGCCCGCATACCAGGGGAGGTCAGGGGCATAGACGTCGTCCACCCGTGACTCGACGCCGGGCACCTCGGGCGGTTCCCTGATGTCGGTCGCCCGCACCCGCAGCCCGGCCCGGGCGCATAGGGCGGCGACATCGGTGTTCCTGCCGATCCCTACTTCGATGACATTATGGTAATGAGCGGCGATATACTCCCCGATCCGTGCCTCAATACGTTTATACGCGAACACCACGAAAATCTAGATACAATGGGCGTTACGATTATTTGGGATCATCAGGTCCCGACCGGTCTGCGTCTCCCGGTGGGACGACGGATCGAGACGGTCCTCCGCCTCCCGGTGACGCTTGTTGATGCCGACGTACTCATCAACGGCTTTCACCCGGAGCGCAACCAGTACGACGCCGCGGCCATCCTCGAACGCGTCCTGTTCATGAAGGGCAGGATGGGATGCGAGGGGCCGGTCCTCCTCGTCGTCACCCACGATCTTTATGCCGGCGGCTGCGACTTTGTCTTCGGCCTCGCCCGCCCCCAGACCGGGTGCGCGGTCATTTCTATCGCCCGCCTCGACAACGCTTTTTACCGCAGGGAAGACGATTTCGACGACCTCGCCGACCGCGCGGGAAAAGAGGGGGCCCATGAGATCGGGCACCTCCTCGGCCTTGAACACTGCACCGACCCCGAATGCGTCATGTTCAAGCCCGCCACTCTCGCCGAACTCGACCGGAAGAAGGTGATGCTCTGCCCCTCGTGCAGGGCGGCCCTTGCTGCCGTTTTCAGGTGAGCGGTTCCGCGAAAAGAGTTAATAAATTCCGGCCTATACTTCTCTGGATTACGATGGGGTATTTCACTTCATTGATACAGAGAAAGTTCAAGGACGTGGCCGGCACCAGGTACGACACCGTCATGAAGGAGTATCGTGAGTTTCTTCTCACCGAGGAGGAGCGGAAGGTTCCTGAGGTGCGGTCCATCCTGATGCCGCTGGACTATTTTGTGAAAGAGGTTCCCTCCATGCTCTACGACACCCTCTCCAGCTATGAGGGCGCCACCGTCTCGCTCGTCTATATCATCGACCTCGAGGTGATCAGGATCGTCGAGGACAGCCTCAACGCCGACACCGTGGCCGAGTTCAAACGCAAACGCGAGGCGTATGGCGAGGAGATCCTGCGGAAGACGACTGCGGACCTTGAGCGGGCCGGCCTCCCGGTGAAGAGCCGGATGTTTTCCGGCAGTAAGTTCGAGAATATTGCCGAGGTAGCGGAGAGCCATGACCTGATTGCCGTATCGAAGAAATATGCTGCGTCCCTGACCGAGGTCGCAGCGGTCAGCCCGGTCACCCTGAGGCTGGCGCAGACGGTGGAAAAACCCATCATCATCTACTGAGGAAAGCAATGCTCTACACGGAACTCCTGGCAATCGCCGTATTTCTCATCACCTATGCCCTGATCATCGACGAGCGGATCCACCGTGCCGTTGCGGCGATGGCCGGCGCGGCAGTGATCGTCTTTACCCAGATCGTCCCCTGGGAGAAGATCCCTGAATACCTGGACCTCGGGACGATCTTCCTCTTAATGGGGATGATGATCATCGTCAACACGGCGCGCAAGAGCGGGCTCTTCGAGTATATCGCAATCAGGACGGCGAAGCTGGCCAATGGGAGCCCCATCAAGGTGTTGATCCTCTTCTCGATCGTCACCGCCGTCGTCTCAGCGTTTCTCGACAACGTGACGACAGTCCTCCTCCTCACCCCGATGCTTCTCTACATCGCGAAGCTGATGAAGCTCAACCCGGTGCCCTTCCTCCTCTCCGAGATCTTCGCCTCGAATGTCGGCGGCGCGGCAACCCTCATCGGCGACCCGCCCAACATCATGATCGCCTCGGCGTCGGGCCTCACCTTCAACGATTTTCTGATGACCATGGGGCCGATCGTGCTCGTGGACATGGTGATCATGCTCGGCATGCTCTATCTCATCTACGGGAAAGGCCTGCGCGTGCGCCCTGAGGAGCAGCAGAAGATCGTGCAGACGATCGGCGCCCTTGACGAGCGGGCGGCGATTCTCGACCGCTCTCTCTTCAACAAGTCCATCGCAACGATCCTGCTCGTGGTATTCCTCTTCTTCATCCACTCCAGCCTGGGCCTTGAACCGGCGATCATCGCCCTCACCGGTGCGGCGATCATCCTCCTCTGGAGCCGGGTTCAGCCCGACGAGATCCTGGAGCGGATCGAGTGGCCCGCCCTCTTCTTCTTCGGCGGGCTCTTCATCATCGTCGGCGCCCTGGTCGAGACCGGGCTGATCTCGCAGATCGCCGGGTTCGTGATCAGCCATGTCCATACCACCGGCGAGGCGATGGTCCTGATTGCCTGGTTCGCCGCCATCGCCTCGGCGATCGTGGACAATATTCCCCTGACCGCCACCCTCATCCCCCTCATCCAGGATATGGGGATGGCGATGGACATCAAGCCGCTCTGGTGGGCGCTCTCCCTGGGTGCATGTCTCGGCGGGAACGGCACCGCCATCGCCGCGTCTGCAAATGTCGTCGTCATCGGGATCGCCGAGCGCGAGGGCATCTCTATCAGTTTCATGGAGTTCCTGAAGATGGGCATGCTCATCCTGTTCGTGACCGTGGGCGTCGGTGTCGGCATGCTCCTCCTCTTCTTCGGGTGGTGAGGGGGCCGCACCCCCACCCGGTTGCATAAGCCTGAAATGGGTTGGAAGGCAACACTTCCTCCTGTAATTCTCTTAAAAGAAGGCGTATAGCAGTGGTGCCGCGCATACAGGACAACGATTTTTCAGGGGACGGGAAATGTACGCCGAGGTGATCGCCGTTGCGGTCTTTCTCTTCACCTACGCTCTGATCATCGACGAGCGTATCCACCGTGCCGTTGCGGCGATGGCCGGTGCGGCGGTGATCGTCTTTGCGCAGATCGTTCCCTGGGAGAAGATCCCCGAATACCTGGACCTCGGGACGATCTTCCTCTTAATGGGGATGATGATCATCGTCAACACGGCGCGCAAGAGCGGGCTCTTCGAGTATATCGCGATCAGGACGGCGAAACTGGCCCACGGGAGTCCCATTAAGGTGTTGATCCTCTTCTCGATCGTCACCGCCGTCGTCTCGGCGTTTCTCGACAACGTGACGACCGTCCTCCTCCTCACCCCGATGCTCCTCTACATTGCACGGGTGATGGAACTCGACCCGGTGCCGTACCTCCTCTCCGAGATCTTTGCCTCGAATATCGGCGGTGCGGCGACCCTCATCGGCGACCCCCCCAATATCATGATCGGCTCCGCTGCAAAACTCTCGTTCAACGATTTCCTTATCAATATGGGGCCGGTAGTGCTCGTGGACTTCGTGGTGGTCCTGCTGGTCCTGGTGATCGTCTTCAGGAAGAGGATGCAGGTCGAAGGCGCTGAACAGGAGCGGATCGTGCGGACGATCGAAGCCCTCGACGAGCGGGCGGCGATCACGGACAGATCTCTCTTCGTCAAATCGATCGTCACCATACTCCTGGTCGTCTTCCTCTTCTTCATCCACTCCAGCCTGGGCCTCGAACCAGCGGTCGTCGCCCTCACCGGTGCGGCGATCATCCTCCTCTGGAGCCGGGTTCAGCCCGACGAGATCCTGGAGAAAATCGAGTGGCCCGCCCTTTTCTTCTTCGGCGGACTCTTCGTCATCGTCGGCGCCCTGGTTGAGACCGGGCTGATCGCCCAGGTCGCCGCCTTCGTCGTCGCCCATGTCCACACCACCGGCGAGGCGATGATCCTGATCGCCTGGTTCGCCGCCTTCGCCTCGGCGATCGTGGACAACATCCCCCTGACCGCCACCCTCATCCCTCTCATTCAGGATATGGGCGCCTCGATGGATGTCGGGCCGCTCTGGTGGGCGCTCTCCCTTGGTGCGTGCCTCGGCGGGAACGGCACCGCCATCGGGGCGTCGGCGAATGTCGTCGTCATCGGGATCGCCGAGCGGGAAGGCATAAATATCAGGTTTGTCGATTTCCTAAAGATGGGAATGGCCGTTCTCGTCATCAGCGTGGCGATCGGCGTTGGCATCCTGTGGCTGCGGTATATCTGGTGATCACGATGAAGATACTGGTTTTAATCGACGGATCAAAGTGGAGCCATATGGGGGCGTTGCATGCGATCTCCATTGGAAAGAAGAAAGGTGCGGAGGTCGTGCTCCTCTCCGTCCTCGACAAACGCGAGGCGAGGACGATGGCATTCAACTATTGCACCCAGAGCGATAAGTGTGAGATCATCGGGACCTACGAGCAGAATATCTGGCAGGACATGCACCGCTCCATCGAGGCTGAACTTGAAAATATCAGGGAGTACTGCACTCAGGAAGGCTGCGTCTGTACGATAAAGATCCGCGAGGGGGCGAGACGGGAGGAGATTGTGGCCGAGATCAGGGAGAACGACTACTCCCTTGTGGTGATGGGCGCTTTCGGCCAGAGCGGGACGTCACACCCCGGAAGTTGTCTCGGCGAGATCGCCGGCGAGATCACGACGCCCCTGTTTATTGTCCGCTGATCTGAAAGGATCCTGGCGATCCTCTATTTTTCATCGCGATGGCGGAGAGTGCGTTGAGAATGGCGACCCTGACGCAGGGGTCGCAGAACTCGTAGACCTGCTGGAGTGGTGCGATGGCGCGGGGGTCTCCTATTCTGCCGAGGGCCTCGGCGGCCTCGTAGCGGCATTCCTCGTCGTGCCGCAGAACGGCGATGAGCGGCTCCACCGCCTGCTGATCGCCGGTCTCCCCGAGGATCCCGGCGACTGTCCGGCGCACGTCTGAAGAGGTGTCGGTGAGGAGGGCGAAAAGCGAACCGGTCACCCCGCCTTCCTTCAGGCGGGCGAGCGCCTCTGCCGTCACCAGTCTGACCTCCCAGTTCTCGTCCCTGAGTCGCTCCAGGAGCGCTGTCGCCGCCGCCGGATCGCCGATCTTTCCGAGGGCCTTGACCGCTTCGAACCTGATCTCGTAGTTGCGGTCATCGAGGGCGGCGACGAGGGCGTCCACAGCGCGGGAGTCGCCGATCTCACCGAGGGCGATGATCACGCCGTCCCGGTTTTCATGGCTCCCCTTCTCGTCCAGGGCTGCAAGGAGGTACTCGACGGCGCGCTGGTCGCCGATCTCCCCGAGGGCCGTCGCCGCACCCCAGCGCACGTCGGTGTCATCGTCTTTCAACGTCCGGATCAGGGGGCAGACCGCCTCGTTTGCCCGCATCGAACCGAGACTGATCGCCGCTTTCCAGCGGACGTCTTTGTCGTGGTCACGCAGCGCCGCAATCAGAGGCTCGACGGCGCGCGGATCGTCTATTCTGCCGAGGGCCTCTGCGGCGCCCCAGCGCACATATTTGTTTGCGTCCTTCAGTGCGCCGATCAGGCGGGGTACGGCCGGGGCGCCGGCCCGGATCAGGGAAGCGATCGCCTCCCATCGCGCCACAAGGCTGGAATCGCCAAGAGACAGCACAAGGTCCGCAAGCTCCCGATCAAGGCCCTCTATTTCCTCTTCCCCGTCGGATATGGGGCACTCCTGAATATCGGCTGGCATGACTACGGTCCTGAGATGACCTAAGAAGTACGGTGTGAGATCATAAGAACCTTCCCGAGGCCCGGGAAATGCGAAAAGGGAGGGCCTGATCAGAATTCGGGAGCGCCGATCAGGTGATGTCCAGACCGACGTCGATGTTTCTGACGGTATGGGTCAGCGCGCCCATGCTGATGATATCGGCCCCGGCCCCTGCATAGGCGGGGACAGTCTCCGCGGTGACCCTGCCTGAGACCTCGATCGTGACCCGGTCCCTCAGCCCGGCGGCTCTGAGGGCGTCTAAGGCTTCGGCCACGCCGGCCGGCGTCATGTTGTCGAGGAGGACGATATCGGCCCCGGCCCTGGCCGCACGGACAGCGTCATCGGCAGACTCAGCCTCGACCTCAATCCGGTGGTAGCGGGAATAGGCCTTTGCCCGCCGTACTGCCTCCTCGATGCCGACGAGGGCGAGGTGGTTGTCCTTGATGAGGAACATGTCAGAGAGGGAGAAGCGGTGGGGTTCGCCGCCACCGATCATCGCCGCCTTCTTGTCGAGGGCCCTGAGGCCCGGGGCGGTTTTCCGTGTCGGGGCGACCCGTGCGGCCGGGTTCGCGGCGCGGGCCGACTCTGCAGCCGCGCGCGTGGCGGTGGCGATCCCGCTCATCCTGCCGATGAGGTTGAGTGCCGGGCGTTCGGCCCGGAGGACGGCGCGCGCCGGGCCTTCGACGGTCATCACGACGGTGCCCGCCGGGATTGCCGCCCCGTCCTCGACGGCGGCGACGGCCGCGACGCCGAGGTAGATGAAGATGAACGCCGCCTCTTCGAGCCCGGCGATCACGCAGGGCTCTTTCGCCCGGATCGCCGCCCGGGTCTGGAGGTCTGCGGGGACGAGGGCTTCTGAGGTGATGTCGCCATAGGGTGCGTCTTCGTGGAGAAACCCGATCAACTGGTCGCGATCGATCATGGGATCATCTCGGCAGGGCGATCATCCGCTCGATGGCGTGCCGTGCCCGTGCGGCGATTGTCGCCTCCACCTGCACCTCGTACTCGCCGGTCCTGAGGGCGTGGAGGACGTCTTCAAGCCGTATCTTCTTCATGTCCTCGCACTCCGCGCCCTCGACCGGGTGGAAGGCCGCCTCAGGGTAGAGGCAGCTGAGGCGGTAGGTCATCGCCTCCTCGGTGAGCACCGTCCAGGCGGCGTGGTGCGGGGCCTCCCTGACCATCCCGCCGGTCGAGGCGACGAGGTCGGAGGCCGCCTGGACGTCGGGGTTGCACTCCGGGTGGCAGACGACGGTGTCGCCCCGGGCGTGTCCTGCCTCGACGTCGGCCAGGCTGAACCGCACGTGAAGGGGGCAGTGCCCTTCAGGGGGAAGGGGGACGATCTGCTTTTCCGGGAGGTGCTGCTGGACGAAATGGGCGAGGTTGGCGTCGGGCCCGAAGAGGACCACATCCTCGGCGAGGGACCTGACTACATCGACGGCGTTTGCCGAGGTGCAGGTGATGTCGGCCTCGGCCTTGCACTCGGCGGTCGAGTTCACGTACAGGACGACCGCCGCCCCGGGGTGGGAGGCCCGCGCCTCCCGCACCATCTCCGGTGTCAGGGCCTCTGCCAGGGGGCAGGTCGCATCCTGCACCGGCAGGATCACCTTCCGGCCCGGGTTGAGGATCTTCGCCGTCTCGGCCATGAAGTCCACCCCGCAGAAGACGATCACGTCTGCGGTCGTCTCCTTCGCCCTGATCGCGAGTTCCAGACTGTCGCCCAGGAAGTCGGCGACGTCCTGCACCTCCGGCCTCTCGTAGTTGTGGGCGAGGATCACCGCTCCCTGCTCTGCGGCGAGCCTCCTGATCTCGTCGGCGATCATGTCCCGATCCTCATCGGTTCGCTGAGATTTTTGAGGAGGGTGATGATGGAGAGGGCCGCAAGGTAACTGGTCGAGGGGTTGTCAGGGCTCGGCCGGTTCCGCACGGTGATCGTCGCCTCGCCGAAGTCGCCCTCGATGACAATCTCGTGGACGTTCCTATCGACATCCGGGTCGGCCCAGAGTTCGACCTCGACGGCGCGCCCGGCGGCCAGCTCCAGGGCGACCGAGACATTGGTGTTCTTCGGGTAGTGCTTGATGCACTCGTTCGCCTGCCCGGAAAAGAGGAGCATGCGCTCGGTACATTCCATATTGAGGGAACGGGGGTTTTTGGTGGTCCTGAGGAGGAGCTTTGTGATCCCGGAGATCTGCCCGATCTTGAGGTTGTCCAGCCCGAAGATAGCGCCGCTCGGGATATGGATCCTGCGCCCGAGCGCGGCGGCGCGTCTGGTTACCTCCTCTCTGAAATATTCGTCGGCGAACGCTCCCACGCTCATGACGACGAGATCCTTGCCGTGCTCCAGCACGGAGAGGGCATATTCCTGGGCGGCTGAAACCGAGGCCGCTTCCACAACGAGATCAAAATCCTCGCTGAGAAACTCCTCGATATCGCCGAATGCTTTTGCGTGGCAGAGGCGTCCCAGCTCCTCCGCACGCTCGGGCATCTGGTCGAAAAGGGCGACAATTTCAACGCCGACATGATTTTTGGCGATGATATTCCCGATATTGCCGCACCCCAGCAGACCTATCGTGAGCATTCATATATCATATGCGGATTGGGTGTTAAGGGTTTTGCTGATACTCTCAGGAATCCCGATTCGCGCCGGCTCCATTCACGAACTGCACGCTTCCCCCTTCTGCAGACTGATATGGTGGGACTGACATAGTGTGAGGGTGATGGAAGGGCTCAGGGACAGACAGGTGTACATCGAGACCTATGGCTGCACCTACAACCACGCGGACACGCGCAAGCTGGCCCTGATCCTGGAGGGGCAGGGGTGCCGGATCGTCGCCGGCCCGGACGAGGCCGATGTAGTGGTGATCAACACCTGCACGGTGATCGGGAAGACCGAGCGGCATATGCTCAGGCGGATCCGTGCGTTCGCCGACCGCGACCTCTATGTCACCGGGTGCATGCCGGTCGTGCAGGCGGCGGAAATCCTCGGGGCGGCACCGTCTGCGCGGCTCCTCTTCCCCGAGGAGATCTCGGAGCGGTTTTGCGGGGCGTGCACCGGGGTGGTCGGGGGCGCGGGGATCGTCCAGGTCGCCGCCGGGTGCGCCGGGCGGTGCGCGTACTGCATCACCAGGGCTGCACGGGGGCCCTTGCGGAGCAGGCCGAAGGAGGCGATCTGCCGTGAGGTGGAGGCCCTGGTCGGGAGGGGGGCCTATGAGGTGCAGGTCACCGGGCAGGACGTGAGCGCCTGGGGGATGGACCTGGGCGAACGGCTGCCTGCCCTGATCGATGCCGTCTCCGTTCTGCCTGGCGATTTTCTGCTCCGCCTGGGGATGATGAACCCGGCGACGGCGCAGGGGATTGCCGTTCCCCTCGCCCGCCTCCTCGGGGAGGCAAAGGTCTTCTCGTTTGTCCATCTCCCGGTCCAGTCGGGCTCGGACGCCGTGCTCGCGGCGATGAGACGCGGCTATACGGCCGGGGAGTTCGAGGCGATGGTCGCCGCCTTCAGGAAGGCATGCCCTGAGGTGCGGATCTGCACCGATTTTATCGTGGGGTATCCCACCGAGACCGAGGAGGACTTCGCTGAGAGCATGGCCCTGCTCAGGGCGATCAGGCCGGAGAAGGTGAACGTCACCAGGTATTCGCCCCGCCCCGGGACGCCGGCCGCCGCCCTGAAGACGATGCCCGAACGGATCGCAAAGGACCGGTCCAGGATCCTGGACGCGGCGGCAAAGGAGATCTACCGGGAGCAGAACGCCGCCCTGGTGGGGGAGACGGTCGAGGCGGTGGTCACCTGCCGGAAGAAGGAGGGGTCGGTGGTGGCGCGGGACCGGGCGTACCGGGAGATCGTGGTGCCGGGGAATTTTCTGCCGGGCGAGCGGCTGAATGTCAGGATCACCGGGAACAGGACGGTGTACCTGACCGGCCGGGCCACATCATCAAATACCGGCACGGCCAACCGTTGAAGTACGGAGCATGAATATGGACGAGATTGAGACTGGATATGAGGCGCTGGTCAGGCGGATAGGGGAGATGGACGCAGAAAAGAAGCGCCTGACCGACGAGATCGCCGGCAGGCGGGCTGACCTTCTTGCGAAGATGGGAGCGATGGCGGCGCCCCTTATTGGGCATATCGGGATGAACCTGCTCAAAAAGGGGAAGCAGGACACGAAAGGCGAGATCTTCAACGCCGAATACTACCGCGAAAAGATGATCATCCTGGGCAAGACCGAGCCGGTGCCGTACCGCCCGGACGATGCGCAGAAGAAGGTGATCGACCAGTACTGCACCCTCTCCGAGCGGGGCGAGTTTTTCGAGGTGATGTACTCCTCGGACGGCCAGATTGTCGATTCGTATGCCTGCCCGCTCTCGCCGGCCGACGCCGTCGAGATCTACGGCGACGAGGCGATGCTGATGCTCTACCGGGCGCTGCGGGAGTACCTTGCCGGGGAAGAGGAGACGGTGGCCGCCCTCGGCAGGACGCTTGAAGTGATCGGGGAGAAGAACGAAGGCTGAGCGGGGGCTCTTGAAGGAGGGGTGCCCCCCCTCACCCTGCCAGGTGCATGACGACCAGCCCGATCGCCGCGGCGTGCGCGACCATGAACACCGGCACGAGCCTGAACTTCGGTTTTGTAGTCTTGTGCCTGAACTGCTGCATGCCGGCCCACGCCCCGAACGGGCCGAAGAGTGAGCATAAGAGCAGCGTGCGCTCGGGGGTTCTCCAGGCGTTTTTCTCTGCCTTTCTCTTGTCGAGGCCGTAGAGGAAAAATGCGCAGACGTTTAAGAGGGCGTATGCGAGCAGGATAACGGCTGTGATATCGATCGTGATCACTCCCGGGGGGCGCGGCGTCCCCATCGGCGCCGCGCTGTATTCTTATTTGATTATGGGGGCGACCGTGTTATCAGGTTATTCGTTTCTTCGCGGCCTATTGCGTGAGGCCTGGTAGATCAGAAACGCCTGTACCGGGGATCCTCATCCGAAGTCGAAGAGCGTTGTCCTCGAGGGGTCGACGTCGGTCCAGGTCCACCCGAGGGCCTCGATGATCCGCTCGATCGGCTGCTTGATCGTCTTCTCCAGCATCGTCTCCCAGTCCACCACGAACTCCGGCGGCACCTGGTCGGCGTACTCGAAGGCGAGCACATCGGTCTGCGGGTACTTCGCCTTCACCGACCTGATATAGATCCGCTTGGGCTTGCTGCCCCGCTTGAAGTCGGTGCCGAGGTTGGCGTTCGAGTAGATCGCCCCCCTGATATGGGCGTCCTGCACCCCGTACTCCTCGAGGGCCTTGCCGATCCCGCCAGGGATCCCGACCTCATCCAGGGGGTAGCCGCCACGCCGGTAGGTCCTGATCACCTCGCCGAGATAGGCCTTCATCTCGGCCAGGCCGGCCCCTTTGAGGATCAACTCGATCACGTGCTCCTGCACCTCGCGGGTGAGCTGGGGCGAGTCGCTTCGCTTCATCTCGAAGCCGACGATATCGATCTTGTCAACGGAGAGCCCCTCCTTCCAGACGAGGTGGCCGGCATAGCGCTTCTTCTTCCCGGCCTGGAAAAAGCGCTCGTAGACCTTCTCGAACTTGATCGAGAAGAAGTGCCGGTCGGCGTTGAGCGCCGTCCTCGCGAACTCTGAGTAACTCTCGTTCAGCCGCCCCTCGATCTCGCGGGCGATCCGGATCGTCTCCTCGAGGTCGGCCTTCGGGAGGGCGACCATGCAGGAATCGGTGTCGCCGTAGAGCACATGGTAGCCCATCCCGGCGATCACGTCGCGTGTGTGGGTGATGATGGCGCGGCCGACCGAGGTGACGGCGGCGCCGATCTCCCGGTCGTAGAGCCTGAAACGGGCGTAGCCCGAGACGCCGTAGTAGGTGTTCATGATCACCTTCATCACGCCCTGCTGGAGGTCGAGGAGGGTGTACTCAGGCGAGCCGAAGGCGTATTCGTTCCGCCGTTTCTTGAGGGCGTCGCGCTCTTCCATCAACTCCGCCAGGATGCTCCTGGTCAGGCCGTCCGGGCTCTTCCTGAACCTTATCCCGTTCGGGGCCCGCAGTTCCCCGGCCGGGTCCTTCGTCTCGGGCGATGCGTTGAGGGTCATCATCGCCATCGGGTACAGGGACTTGAGGTCGAGCACCACCACGTTCTCCCGCACCCCGAGGGAGGGTTCGAAGACCGTCGCCCCTTCGAACTCGTCGGCGGCCACGTTCCCCTTCGACGGGAGGACGAAGCGCCCCCGCGCCTTTCTGAGGATGTAGATGTCGATCACGTTCGAGGAGTTGAGGGTCCGGTCCAGAGGGACGCCGACGTAGCGGGAGATCATCCGGTAGAAATCGACGATGCTGTTCTTGGCGTTGATCCGTACGCAGAGTTCGACGTCGGTGGTGTTGTACTCCACCAGGCGCTCCGGGTCTTCCAGCCAGAGGTCGGTGATCGTCCCGGCGTAGCGCACCTTCCGCTCGCCGATCTCGTCCTCGGCGACGGCGTCCAGCCTGTACGATTCCTTCTGGCTCGGCTGGAGTTTTTTGTAGGCGGTCAAAAGGTCGAAGACCGCCCGCCCCCGCACGGGCGTCCGCTCGGTCATGCCGGGCAGTCTGGAGAGGTCGGACGGGTTGAGCCCGAGCACCTCCATCCGCCGCGTGATGTATGGGAGGTCGAAGTCGGTGAAGTTCCAGCCCGAGAGGATGTCCGGGTCTTTCTCCCTGATATAGGCGGCAAACGCCCGCATCAGCGCCTCCTCGGTCTCGTAGGTGCAGACCTGGTGCCGGCTCTTTCCCTTCCAGAGGCAGCCGTTCTTCGCCGTCCACTCGTCGGAGAAACCTGGCGAGGTCCCGGCCGATGCGAGGAGTAAGGTGGTGTACTCGTCGTCGAAGGAATCCCAGCAGGTGATGCAGATGATCCGCTCGCGTGCGGGGTCGGGAAAGCCCCGCAGGTCCTCACACTCGATATCGATGAAGCAGAGGCGGGCCGGGGCGTCGACCTCGGCGGGCAAGACCTCGGTGTGGTCCACCGTCTCGGCCGGCACCTCTGCGCCGCCGGTGAGTCCGGCGTCGATCATGTAGCGCGTGGCGAACGGGATGTCGGCCTCGTGGTGGTGGTAGCGGTCGCGGATATCACGCACGTCGGTCGGGCGGACGGTGTAGAGGCGGCGGAGGCGCTCGCCCTTGATCGAGGTGAACACCGCCTCGTCCACGCCCGTCACCTGCGGCGGGAGGGGCCGGCCTTCCACCTCGTCAGCGGGGGCGTAGAAGTACGGCCTGAACCCGGTCACCTGGAGGTGGACCGCCCGGCCCGAGGGTTCGCGGCCGAAGATGTGGACCACCGCCCCGGTACCGGTGACGGTGTACTCCACCTGGTTGATCCCGATCCTCAGGCCCCCGGCCTCGCCGGAGAAGAGGGTCGCCTGTGCATCAGACATCCAGGCCCCTGCAGAGTTCTCCGATGAACGATGCCGCTTCGGTGAGTTTTTCCTGCTCCCAGGCGTCGAGGTCCCACTCGACGATCTCCCTGATCCCGTCCTTGCCGATCCGCGCCGGGAGCCCGATGGAGAGGTCGGAGAGGCCGTATTCGCCGTCGACGATGCACGAGCAGGGGATGACCTCGTCCTGTCTCTTCCCGAGGGCCGCCTCGATCAGCCTGACGATATGGGCCGCCGGGCCGAAGACCGTGCCGCCTTTGCCCCTGATCACCTCCATGCTTGCGCCCCTGAGGTCTGCGAGGATCTCCTCGCGCTTTATGGCCGGGACCGCCGTCTCCAGGCGGGAGAAGACCGGGACCTGGTGCTCGCCGTGCTCGCCGAGGACGCTCGCCGCCCCGCTGATCCCCTCTTTTCCGAGCCGCAGGGCGAACCGGGCGCTGTCGAGCTGGCCACCAAAGCCGATGCACCGGGCGGGCTCGATATCGAGGCACCGGTGGAGATAGTAGTTGTTCACGTCCATCGGGTTGGTGACGGTGATCATGATGCCGCCAAAGGACGGGAGGTGATCGCAGCACTCGTCCAGGACCGGCAGGTTCGAGTTGAGCAGGTCTGCCCTGGTCTTTGTCTCCGGCGACCTGGGCCGGCCTGCCGCAAAGACGCAGACGTCGGCGTCCCTTACCAGGAGGGTGTCTGTCTCGATGCCGACGTCGAAGGAGGCATGAGCGAGATCGAGCGCCTGCGCGTGTTCGAGAGACCTGACGGCGTCACAGATGATGATATCGTCAATAAGTCCCTTTGCAGCGGCGAGGAAGGCTACTTCGCCGCCAATCCGCCCGGTGCCGATCACAGCGAGGCTCGTCATATAATCCCATCTATGGGTATGCTAATAATAAATAACTGCAATCTCTTCTGGATGATAACCCTTCAGCCTGGCGATATCGACGTTGGCGGGGTGACCCTGCGCAACCACCTTCTCCTTGCGGCCGGGGTGCTCGGGACGACCGGCGCTTCGCTCCAGCGGCTCCTGAAACTGGGGGCCGGCGGTGTGGTCACGAAGTCCATCGGCCCGGAGCCGAACGCCGGCCACCACGGCCCCTGCCTGATCAGGACGGAGTGTGGCGTTCTCAATGCGATGGGCCTGCCCAACCCTTCGAAGAACTTTGTCGAGGAGCTCGCCCCCCTGGAGGGCGAACCGGTGATCGTAAGCATCTTCGGCAAGGACCCGGAGGAGTTCAAGGAAGTGGCCGGATGGTTTGCAGAGCATGCGAAGGCCTTTGAACTGAATGTCAGCTGCCCGCACGCCGCAGGATACGGGGCGGCGATCGGCACCGATCCCGAGACCGTGCTCGAGTGCACGCGGGCGGTGGCGTCGTACGGCGTCCCGGTCTGGGTGAAACTCACCCCGAACGTGACCGATATCACCACCATCGGCCTCGCCGCCGAGAAAGGGGGGGCGAGTGCGATCGTGGCGATCAACACGGTGAGGGGCATGCGCATCTCCACGGCAATGCGGCGGCCGGTGCTCGGCAACCGGACCGGCGGGCTCTCGGGGAAGGCGATCTTTCCGATTGCGGTGAAATGCGTCTGGGATCTGTATGCGGCGTGCACGATCCCGGTGATCGGGTGCGGCGGCGTCTCAACCGCAGAGGACGTGATCGAGATGATGATGGCCGGTGCGCAGGCGGTGGAGATCGGTACGGCGGTGATGGACGACGTCCGGGTCTTCGACGGGATCGCACAGAAACTCTATGCAAAGGACGGCGCCGATCCGGCCAGCATCGTGGGGGTGGCCCATGACTGACCTGCCCACGATGCCGGTCCCGGTGACGATCAAGGCGATCGTTGAGGAGACGCCGTCCATCAGGACCTTCTACTTCGATCCCGCCATCCCCTCCTCTCCCGGGCAGTTCGTGATGGTATGGGTGCCCGGGGTCGACGAGATCCCGATGGCCCTCTCTTCGGAGTACTCGATCACCGTCCAGCGGGTCGGCGACGCCACGGCGGCGATGTTCAAACTGGCTGTCGGGGACAAACTCGGGATCAGGGGGCCGCTCGGCAACGGTTTTGCGGTGAGCGGGCGCACCCTCGCCATCGGCGGCGGGGTCGGGGTCGCTCCCCTCCTCCACCTGGTCACGGCCGGAGAGGTGAGCACCTTCCTGCTTGGCGCCCGCACGAAAGACGAACTCCTCTTCGCCCCGGTGATCGCGTCGGCCTGCAGCCTGCGCATCGCCACCGACGACGGGACGGCCGGGCGGCATGGTTTTGTCACCGACCTGATGGACGAGATCGACCTTGCCGACTACGATCATATCTGCGTCTGTGGCCCTGAGATCATGATGGTGAAGGTGCTCGAACGGCTGAACAAGGCCGTTTTGGCAGAACGCGGCCAGTTCTCTCTTCACCGCTATATGAAATGCGGCCTCGGCATCTGCGGTTCGTGCTCGATGGACCCGCGCGGGCTGCGGGTCTGCCGGGACGGCCCGGTCTTCACCGGCATCGACCTGCTGGAGACCGAGTTCGGGAAATATACCCGCGACGCAACCGGGAGCCGGGTCCATTTTCCGCCGCTTCACCCGGAGAAGAAGGACGAGAAGAGCGGGGAGTGAGGGATTCTCTCACCCTTTCCTGATCTCTCAATCGTCCGGATTGCAGTTTTCGTTTCCACCGCGTCACCTGTGGAATCCAGCAATTTCTTTGAGTATCTGACCAAACACTTCCACGAAAATCCCCTGAAGGGGAGGTACTTCTATGGACGCACACCGGCGGCTCTTTACGATCCTCTTCGTCTCGGTCTTTGCAGCGATGCTCGGCCTCGGGATCGTCGCTCCCCTCCTCCCGATCTACGCGGAAAACCTGGGGGCGACCGGGATCTGGATGGGGGTGATCTTCTCCTCCTTTGCCTTCTCCCGTGCGGTGTTCATGCCGATCGTCGGCAACCTCTCTGACCGCCACGGCAGAAAACCATTCATCGCCGTCGGTCTCCTCGCCTATACCGTGCTCTCCCTCGGCTATATATGGGCCCCTGACATCCTCTCCCTCACGATCGTCCGCTTCCTCCACGGGGCCGCCTCGGCGATGGTCGTCCCTATCGCCATGGCCTATGTCGGCGACATGGCAAAGAGCGGACATGAAGGCGGGCTGATGGGCCGGTTCCAGATCTCTCTCTTCCTCGGCATGGGATCAGGCCCCTTCCTCGGCGGCGTGCTCAACGACACCTTCGGCTTCTCCTCGGCCTTCATCACGATGGCCGTGTTCACCGGGATCGCATTTCTCATCATCCTCGTCTTCCTCCCGAAGGGGAGGAACGGCCCGGCGCTGCCGGCCGGAACGAAGGGCGCACCACTCCGCTCTCTTCTCCGCACCCCGGCCGTCGTCGGCGTCCTCGCCTTCACACTCTTCAACGCCGCCGGACGGGGCGGGCTGATGGTCTTTCTCCCGCTCTACGCCCCTCATGTCGGCGTATCCCCCTCGGAGACCGGCATCCTCCTCACCGTGAACATCTTTCTGATCGCCCTCCTGCAGGCGCCCTTCGGCGACCTCGCCGACCGGATGAACCAGATACTGCTCATCCTCCTCGGCTCGGCGGTCTCGTCGGCCGCCCTGATCGCCCTCCCCCATTCGGGCTCGTTTACGATACTGCTGGCGATCACCGCCGTCATCGGGATCGGCAGCGCCATTCAGCAGCCGTCGATCATGGCGATGACCGTGATCGCCGGGAAAGACCACGGCATGGGGTCGGCGATGGGCATCTACAACATGGCGATGTCGGCCGGGATGATCCTCGCCCCCCTCCTCGGCGGCGTTATCATGGACCTCATCGCCATCGAATGGGTCTTCTATGTCGGCGGGATCGTCGGGATCGCAGGCACCCTGCTCTTCGCCGCGATCCTGCGGTGCGCCGTGCCCGGCGGGCCCGGGCCGCGGTTGCGGTGAGCGCCGAGGACGGGTGATAGGGATCGTCCCGGCGGAAAAACTCTTTTCCCGCAGAGGAGAGAGGGCCGAATGGCGAAGTTCGCCTCTGACCGGGGGTTGCACCCCCTGACCCCCGCATGCGATTGCCCTGGATATTCGGGAACGGTCGGGCGGAGCATCTGCTGGATGAAAAATGATGGATGGAAGTGCCGGGGTGGTCGGGGGGGCGGCGAGCCCCCCGGCACCGGCATAGGGATGGACCAATGTTTGTCCAGACGCGCCCGCTACATCTCAGTGCAGCCCGTCGTCCCGGATCGTCTGAGCGGTGTTTGATAGAGGAGTCGTGGCCACCCGCATACAGGGGGCGAGGATCCCATCACTCGGTCACGGTGAAGAGGATCGCGGGGAGCGCTCTCGCCCATCCGTTGATCACGCTCCAGTTCCGGGCGTCGCCGGGCACGGCCCCGGCCATCTTCATCACCTGAAGATCGGCCTCGCTCATCCCTTCTGTCACGAACTTCCCGGCAAACAGCCCTTCGGCCTGCGGGTTCACGTAGATCAGCACCTCGGCCATCGAGGCGCGGGCCGACCGCCTGATCATGTCGCTCTCTTCTTTCATCGAGTAGCCGACGGCGAAGACGGCAAGGGGGCGCTTCATCAGGTCCATCCTGAACATCTTGATGAAGTCCACTGCCTCGACGAGCCATTTGCCCATATAGATCGGGCTGCCGGCGACGACGGCCGCATAGGGCGAGACCTCAGAGACGTCCATGACATTCATGCAGTCGACTGCATACCCCTGCTCTTCGAGCGTCCGACCGATCGCCTCAGCGATCTCCTTCGTCGAGCCGTAGCGGCTCGCATAGGCGACAAGGATCCGATTATTCACGTTTTCAACCATTGATCTGCCTTCCTTCGTTTCTCTTCTCCAAATCCTCTTTTTGCGCAATATATACCTTTGCCATATGGTGGGGGTGGTAGCGGAGCTTCGCCTCCCGCAAGCCGGGCACGCCGACGTCTGACTCGCGGTTGATGTAGATATAGTCGGCCGCAAGCCGGTGCGCCGCCTCCTGGTTCGCCGCTCTGTACACCCCGTCGCACTCGGGAAGCCCTTTTTCGAAGTGGATCAGGGCGACATCGTCGTTGAGGGCGTCGTAGATGCTGATCCCCCTGATCGTTCCCTCAGCCCTGATCATCAGCCCGGAGAGCCCGAGGGCGGCGAAGTGCTCCATCGCATAGAGGACGGCCTCCTTCTCGCGGGCAAGCACCGGCGACTCCTCGCAGTGCCGCCATTCGCACCACTTTGCGAGGAACTCGCTCACCTCCTCCAGGTCGCCGGGGCCGATCTCTTCGACGACCGGGTTGCACTCCCGCCTGAACCGGTTGAGGTGCCGGCGGATGGTGAGGTACTGCTTGCCGGGGAGATTGTCGAGGTCTGAGGAGAGATAGACGTAATCGGCGAAGTCCCGGTCTGACCTGAAGGGCAGCCCCGGATAGAGGGAGCGCACCCATGCGAGGGTCTCCTCGTCGAAGACATAATAGGGAGCGGGGCACCCTTCCCTGACGGCAAGGTCGAGCGTCTCTTCGAGGGCGGCGGGGTCGCGCGGCCCGATCGGCCCCCTGAAGGTCCGCTCCCCCTCGATGACGCTCATGATCACGACACCCTCGCCGAGGCGGGCCCAGGCGTAGTTCGCATAATGGTTCCAGCAGGCCATCGTCGTAAAACTCATGTCCGAGTGCTGCTGTGGATATCTCCTTAAGAGGTCCAGAAAAAAATCCCGGTCTTCAAGCGTGACCGGGGAAAAATCATCGATCGTGAGCATGGTATTCCTCTAATAACATCGGGATGTGTCCCTCCATGACGGCAAAACCCTCGCGCTCGTAGAAGGGGATGGTGCCGGGCTGTGCGATCAGTCCGATCCAGGTCAGCCCCCGCTCCCTGCAGAAGGCGACGAGCGCCTCCAGGATGGCGGCGCCGATGCCCCTCCCCCGGCACGCCGGGAGGACAACGATGTCCTGCAGGTAGGCGTCAGAGCACCCGTCAGAGATCGCACGCCCCATGCCGACCGCTCGTTCGCCCTCGGTTGCGACGATGAAGCAGAAGCTCCCGGCGACCAGGGGGGCGATCCCCTCAGGCGTCCACTCTTCCTTCCACCACCCGCCGGCCCGGTACAGGGCGACGATCTCGTCGGCGTCCCAGGTGGAGACGTTCTGGAGGACGGTCATACCGATCAGTCGCCCTCCATCCTATAAAGATGCCGCGGAAAATGGGGTTATTCGGACCGTACGGCGTTTCTGCCGAGGTCGAAGGCCTTCAGGTTGAGGTCGAGGGTTTTCGCCGGCACCGAGCGGGCGACCGCCTCTTTCAGGGATGATTCTTTCAGCGGGAGGTACCGGGATGCGGCGCCGAGCATCACCACGTTCTGCACGATCGGGTTGCCGGCCTCCGCGGCGAGGGCGGCGGCGTCGATGAGGAAGAGGCCCTTCTCCCCGAGGGATCCGAGGAGTTCCTCCCTCGCCGGCATCGGGAGTTTCTGGGTGTAAACCGGGGTCGGGACGACGGTCTGGTCGTTTGCGACGATCGAGCCGCCCGTCTTCAGGTAGTGCAGGTAGCGCACCCCCTCGAGGAGATCGAGGGCGATCATCAGGTCGGCCCGGCCCGGCGGGATCAGGGGGCCGTGGACCCCGCCGATCCGGACGTGGCTCTCGACCGATCCGCCGCGCTGGGCCATGCCGTGGGTCTCCACGCCGCGGACTGCGATCCCCTCGACCAGGCATGCCTCGCCGATGACGTTCGATGCAAGTATGGTCCCCTGTCCGCCGATCCCGACGATCAGCACGTCAAAACTGCTCATTTCCGTCCCTCCTTTACGATCGCGCCCGACGGGCAGATCTCGGTGCACACCCCGCATCCGCTGCAGAGGTCAGTGATCGACGCCTTTTCGTCGGCGTCGCGGCCGATCGCCGGGCACCCGAAACGCAGGCAGGCGCCGCAGGCGGTGCAGGCCTCGGGGTCGACGGTGTAGCGGCCGCGCCTGACCCCGCTCCGCCGGGCGGTGATGACGCAGGCCTGTTTGGCGATGATCACCTTTGTGCCGCTCCTCGCCTTTGCCGCCTTGAGGGTCTGGAGTGTGCCGGTGAGGTCGTAGGGGTCGACGGTCTCGACGAACGAGGCACCGCAGGCCCGGCAGATCCCCTCGAGGGAGATCGGGACGCTCGGTTCGCCCCTTGCGGTCTCGCCGGTGCAGGGGTTGGGCTGGTGGCCGGTCATGGCGGTGATCCGGTTGTCCAGGATGACGAGAGTCATCTCGGCGCCGTTGTACACGGCATTGAGCAGCCCCTGGATCCCGGTGTGGAGGAAGGTCGAGTCGCCGATGGTGGCGACGACCGGGTGCGTCTCACCCGAGTGGGCGATCCCGCTCCCGACCGTGACCGAGGCGCCCATGCAGATGGTGGTGTCCACCGTGCCGAGCTGGAGGCCGAGAGTGTAGCACCCGATGTCAGAGGGGAAGATGCCGTCAGGGAAGACCCGCTTTATCGCGTAGAACATGGCGCGGTGGGCGCAGCCTGCGCAGAGGATCGGCGGGCGCGGCGGGAGGCCGGCGGCCGGCGCAGGGCTCTCGAAGGGGGAGGCGGGGAGGATGCCGGCCTTCACCATCGAGGCGGCGACCGTGGCCGGGGAGAACTCGCCCTCTTTGGGGACGGCGCCGTTCATCTGGCCGAAGACCTCGACGCCGCAGGCGAGCTGCCTGAGCCGCTCTTCGACGATCGGCGCACCTTCTTCGACGACGAGGACGACGCGGTGCTGCTGCACGAACGCCTGCATCCAGTCACCGTCGATCGGGAAGCACCCGATCTTCATGAAGGAGACGTCGTCCGGGATCACCTCCTGCACATAGGAGGCGGCGATCCCGCTGGCGACGACGGCCATATCGCCGCGCACCTCGGCGGTGTTGTAGCCGAGGTTCATGACGGCCTTCCTGACCATCGGCTGCTTTTCGTTCAGGATTTTATGGAGGACGCGGGTATGGGCCGGGATGACGACGTACTGGCGCGGGTCTTTGACGAAGGCGCCGGCGCGGTGCTCGCCGCTCACCTCGCCGAGGTCGATGTCTCCTTTGGAGTGGCAAATCCGGGTCGTCGGCCTGAAGATCACCGGCAGCCCCACCTCTTCGGAGAGGGCGAAGGCGTCGAGCATCATGTCGTGGGCCTCCTGCACCGAGGAGGGGTTCATGCAGGGGATCTTTGCGAAGTGGGCGTAGCGGCGGGTGTCCTGCTCGTTCTGGGAGGAGTGGGCATAGGGGTCGTCGGCCGAGAGGACGACAAAACCCCCTTCCACGCCCGTATATGCGCTCGTCAGCAGGGGGTCGGCGGCGACGTTGAGGCCGACGTGTTTCATCGTGACGATCGACCGCAGGCCGCACCATGATGCGGCGAGGGCGTTCTCATATGCCACTTTTTCGTTCACCGACCACTCGATGTAGAACTCCCGCTCGCGCTGCGCCCTGAGGGTGTCGATCACCTCGGAGGAGGGGGTTCCAGGATAGCCGCTCGCAAAATCGACGCCGGCTTCGATGCAGGCGTGCGCGATTGCCTCGTTCCCAAGAAGATATCGTTTTGCCATGGAATGCGTCCCAGTGCTATTTGCTCCTGCGTGCTCTTTAAGGATGCCGTTCCCGGACGGCCCCAGAGCGGGGTTTCTGGCGCAACCTTTAAATCAGGGACGGTACAACATTTACAGGCACTAATACGAGTGTATTAGGGCCCGTAGCATAGTCGGTGGTGCACCCGGCTGATAACCGGGAGGTCATGAGTTCGAGCCTCATCGGGCCCATCTTCTTTTCGAGATTTCATTTGTGTGATTCTCTTTTGTTTGACGTTTCGTTTATGCGGTGCTGTGGCGATCTCTCCGGGACGACGATCCTTACACCATTTCAGCAGGTTTTCCGCAGTTTTTCGGCACCGGACACGATTGAGAAATAGCCGGGAACGGTTCTGGTTTGTGCAGTGCCCGTACAGATAGAGAGACGCGTCTCTCTCTATACTAAAGTACAGCAGATCACACACAGCCCCCGGTATCTGTTCGGGTGTGGGTGTGTGCGATCTCCGGAATGATGCAAGCGACCAGGATCTAACGCCATAGTTGGGCTTAAACCACTATATAATGCCAGATATTTCTCCGTTTAATGACGTCCACCGCCGTAAGGCGCTGGAAATCGGTGAAAGGAGGTGGCCGATGCTGTAAGAGTCCCTCTCCGTGGTGCCCGACCGCCGGGATGCGGTGGCTCACCCTCGTGTTGCCGGAAATGCGTTTCGGGGTGGAGGCAGCAGAGTGGGTTTCTGGGGCGAGGTGCCCCCTCGATCTCGCAGGATTGATTGACGCGGATCAGTCCCGCGGCGTCCTTGCCGCTCTCATGATAAATGCATGGTCCTCCTCGTTGATCGCCCGCATCGACTGTCCCCCGATATGCTCTGGCCACTGCGTTTTTTCCGTGATGAACCTCAGGTCGCGGATGAGGGGCCGAAACTCCACCGGGGGCTCGAAGATCGCGATCGTCCTCAGTCTGAACCGTAGCGGAAAAACCTCGTTTCCGAGTTTCCTGGGGGCGGTGAAGATCGGGTCTGTGTCCTCGTAGACGCTGGAGACGATCTCGAAGCACCCGAGGATCGCGGGGGGAAGGGTGATGTCCTGATCGATCACCTCATGCCCGACATAGAGGAGCAGCGTGTCGCCCGGCCTGATCCTGTTGATCTGGTTGAGGTCCTTCTTTGGGACGCCCCAGACCTCCTTTCGCATTACGACGTCTGCATTCTCACGGGTGGAGGTGGCGAGCCAGCGGATCATGGAATGGCACTCTATTTCGTATCTGGAAAAAGGTATCGAATGGTTTCTGAAAAGATGGGAGTTCACCAACCCGTCCCCCACCCGAACCTTCAACATCCCTCTGCCCCCACTCTTGAAGAGAACCCCCTCATGCCCTCCATCGACGACCTCCTGAAAAAATACTGGGGCTACACCTCTTTTCGCCCGCACCAGCGGGAGATCATCGCATCGGTTCTCGAAGGCCGGGACACGGTGGCGATCCTGGCGACCGGGAGCGGAAAATCCCTCTGCTACCAGGTGCCGGCACTCTGCCTCGGCGGCCTCACCCTGGTCGTCTCCCCCCTCCTCTCCCTGATGAAAGACCAGGTCGACGACCTGAACCTGCGGGGGATATCGGCCGCCGCCTGCACCGGCGCCCTTACGCACCGGGAGAGGGAGGAGATAGAGAGGCAGCTCGAGGACAACGCCCTCAGGCTCCTCTTTCTCTCGCCGGAAAAGTGCATGCAGCCCGGCCTCCTCACATACCTCGTCCAGTTCCCGGTCCGCCTCATCGCCATTGACGAGGCGCACTGCATATCGGCATGGGGCCACACCTTCAGGCCCGAATACCGCCAGCTCTCCGGGCTGAAGAGGTACTTCCCGGACGTCCCGATCGTGGCCCTGACGGCCACCGCCATCCCCGAGGTCAGGGCCGATATCGCCCAGCACCTCGGGCTCTCCGATCCCGGCGAGTTCGTCGGCACCTTCGACCGCCCAAACCTCAGGTACGCCGTCGTCCCGAAGGAAAAACCCATGGCCCTGCTCCTCGCCTGCATCAACCGGCACCGGAAAGAGTCAGGGATCGTCTACTGCTCCAGCAAGAAAACGGCCGAAGACCTCGCCCGCGACCTCAGGAAATACGGCTACAGCGCCGCCGCCTACCATGCCGGCCTCCCGACGGCGGTCAGGGAGAGGGTCCAGGACGACTTTCTCTCAGGCCGCGTCCAGACAGTCTGCGCCACCGTCGCCTTCGGCATGGGCATCGACAAACCTGATGTCCGCTATGTCGTCCACTACGACCTCCCGAAGAACCTCGAGTCCTATTACCAGGAGACCGGCCGCGCCGGGCGGGACGGCCTGGACAGCGAGTGCCTCCTCCTCTACAGCCCCGGCGAGTACGGGGCGGTGCGGTCCATGATCGAACGCGACACCCCTGACAGCCGTCAGGCCCGCATCGCGGTCCGCAAACTGGATGAGATGATCGGCTACTGCGAGACGACCGTGTGCAGGCGCAAGTACCTGCTCAACTACTTCGGGGAGGCGCACGCCCCTGAGACCTGCGGCATGTGCGACACCTGCGAAGGGCAGGGGGAGACGATCGACGGCACCGCATACGCACGGGCGATCCTTGGATGCGTGGAGCAGGTGCAGAAGAACGCCGGAATTGACCTCGTCGCCGACGTCCTGCAGGGATCGAAAAATGCACGCGCGAGGGAGAGGCATCTTGATCTCCTTCCTGCCTATGGGACGGGCGCGGACCAGAGCAGAAAACAGTACAGGCTCTGGGTTCTGGACCTGATCAGGCAGGGCTACCTGGAACAGCGCGGCAGCAGGATAACCCTGAACGAGAGGAGCGCCCGGGTGTTGAAGGGAGAGGTGCGGGTGCTGCTCCCGGCGCCCTCAAAAAAATAAGAGCCGTCTCTCCTTACAGCGTCTCGGCCCCGTACATATACGGCCTGAGCGCCTCGGGGATGACGACCGAGCCGTCCTCCTGCTGGTTGTTCTCCAGGATCGCCCGGATCGCCCGGGACGTGGCGATGGCGGTGCTGTTGAGGGTGTGCACGTACTGCTTCTCCTTGAACTCGGCGGGATCGCGCACCTTGATGTTCAGCCTGACCGCCTGGTACGAGGTGCAGTTCGAGCACGAAACCGCCTCGCGGTACATATTCTCGCGCGGCATCCAGACCTCGATATCGTACTTCTTCGCCGCCACCGTCCCGATATCGCCGGTGCAGATGTTCACCACATGATAGGGCAGGCCGAGGCCCTGGAAGATCGCCTCGGCGTTCGCCAGCAGTTCCTCGTGGAAGGCCCAGGACTCCTCGGGCCGGCAGAAGATGAACTGCTCGATCTTGTTGAACTGGTGGACGCGGAAGAGCCCCTTCGTGTCGATGCCGTGGGACCCGATCTCCTTCCTGAAGCACGGGCTGATCCCGGCGAACTTCAAGGGGAGGTCCTTCTCCTCGAAGATCTCGTCCTTGTACATGGCGGCCATCGGGTGCTCGCTCGTGGCGATCAGGTAGGCGTCCTCGCCGTCGATCTTGTACATCACGTCCTCGAAATCGGCGAGGTCGGTGACGCCCTCGTACGCCGCCCTGTTCATCATGTACGGCGGCGAGAGCGGGGTGTAGCCGCGCCCTACCAGCAGGTCCAGGGCAAAGCGCTGAAGCGCCATGTCGAGGAGCACAAGCCGGCCCTTCAGGTAGTAGAACCCCGAGCCCGAGACCTTGGCGGCGCGCTCGAAGTCGGCCCAGCCCTGCTCGGCGGCGAGTTCGCCGTGGTTCCTGAGTTCGAAGGGTGGAACCTTCGGCTCGCCCCACCGCTTCACCTCGACATTCTCGGTGTCGTCTTTACCCACCGGCACGCTCTCGTGGAGGATATTGGGGAGGCGCATCAGATAGTAGTGCACCCGCTCGGTGATCGCCTGGAGTTCGGCCTCGGCCTCCTTGATCTCGCCCGGAATTGCGGCGGCCTCCTTTAGAAGCCCGGCGATATCTCCGCCCGCCTTTCTGGTCTCGTTGATCTCGCGGCCGATAACATTGCGCCGGTTTCTCAGCCGGTCGACCTCAATCGTGATCTCCCGGCTTTTCTGGTCCTTCTCCAGCAGGTCGTCAACCCAGGCGACTTTTTCCGTATATCCCCTCTTGAGAAGGTCTGCCCGGACGATCTCGGGGTTTGCGCGAATGAACTTCAATTCAAGCATGGATGTATCCCTTCTTTCTCGTGGTGCACCGTCACGCCGCATGCACGTCGGCGAGGCGCCGGATCTCCTCTACTCTATTGATTGGGGGATCCGATTAGTATATTGCATCGCAGGTATTTCTGTTCCGCCGGTCAGAATGGTGCCGGCGCCCCCATCCATCAGAGCCGTTTCTTATCCTATTATATCGTTGGACACCAATTCATCAGTATGGAACGGCTCCATATCGCCATTCTTGCGGCCGGCGTCATAATAGGCGGCGGCGTCGCCGTCATCGGCCAGGTATTCATGGGTGTGTCGATCTTCATCGTCCTGGCGACGATCGCCATGTCCCTTCATATCATGAACGACACGAAAAACCTGCCAGACCTCGATTGTCGTCTTGCAGAGGACGCCAAGTCCGTCGTGATCAAAAATACCGGGAGCGGCCCGGCGCATCAGATCCACGTCGCCCTTGTCCCGATGAACATCGAGTTCGATGTCAGGACCCTCGGCGTCGACGAAGAGTATGCCTATCATCTCCCCGCCATGATCGAGGAGGTCAAGGCAGTCGTCACCTACAAGGACAGCGAGGACAAAAAATTCGGCCGCTCGTACAAACTCTCGTCGCTCGAAGAGAACGATCCCCTCCAGCCGATGTTTCCGTTGTTCTCCTGGAAATAATCTTTTTTCCCTCAGCCAGAACCATTCGTCGCCTTCATCATGCCCCTCAGAGATGCGAGAGCCTGAAAAGAGTGTGTGCGCCCTCCCATGACCCGTGGCCGTCGGCATGGGAGAAAGGCGAGTCCTGGCAGAGAGAAGGGCGCCAGAACGTATTCAAAGCGATTTTTCGTCCTTTTTTTCCCCGCAACTCCCCTCCAGCACCTCCCTGACCCGCTCCAGGTCGCCGACATGGTTGATGTTCGTGAAGGTGAGAAGATCCGGGTCGAAGGTCCTGAAGGTCTCGACTGAGACGAAACGGGCATCGAGGTTCCTGATCATCGCCCGCAGGGAGAGGGACTCGTGCTCCTGCAGGTATTCGATCAGGGCGGCGCGGCGGTAGACGGCGTGGAGGGGCTCGTACATATCCCCGTCCCAGCACGGGATGACGGCGTCGCGGTCGCCCAGCCCCTCGAAGAGCGTCTCGATCACCTGTCCGTTGATGCAGGGCATATCGCAGGCGACGACGAAGACGGCCTCGCCCTGTGCGGCGAGACACCCGGCGTGGAGGCCGCCGATCGGCCCGATCCCCCGCCGCATGTCAGGGATGCAGCGGACATACGGGTAGGGGTCGAACCGGCGGCACTGCTCCTCGTCTCTGGCGACGATGATGATCTCGTCGACGGCACCGCGCAGCGTCTCGAGGAGGCGGTCGATGAAGGTGCGGCCGCAGATCTCGAAGAAGTACTTCTCCATCCCGCCTGCACGGCGCGCCTCCCCTCCCACCAGCACGATACCCGAGCGCATGCCTACGGCTCCCGGAGCGTCTCGCGGAAATGCACCAGGCGGGTGATGCAGTCGTTGTACGGTGCCGATAGGCCGTGTTTCTCCGCACGGGCGGCGATCGCCCCGTTCATGAAATCGATCTCGGTGGCGTTCCCGTGCAGGATGTCCTGGAGCATGGAGGCGTGGTGCCCGGCCGTGCTCGGGATCTGGACGTCGCGGAGAAAGGCGAGATAGTCATCGGCCGTCGGCCAGGGGACATGCACACTCTCCGCGGCCATCACCGCATACGCCTCGCGGATGACGTTCTCAATGACGCCCCAGACCGTCGGGTCGAGGAGTTTGCCGTACGGGACGTTCATCAGGGCGCCCAGCGGGTTTAAGGCCGAGTTATACAGGGTCTTCGCCCAGAGATCGCCCCTGATATGGCTGCTCGCCTCCACCGGTATGCCAGATCGCCTCACGAGGTCGACGAGGGCGTCCACCGCCGGATCGGCGCCGTCCGGGAACCGGCCGAGTTTCATCGGCCCGCCGACCACCGAGACGTGGACGCCGGCGTCGCCCTTCCACTCAAACCCGGTGATGATCGTGCCCCCGATGACGCGGTCGGTATATTCGGCGATGATCTCCTCGTTGCCCAGGCCGTTCTGGAGGCTGACTGTATCGGTCCCCTGGATCACGCCGGCGAACTGCTCGCAGATCGACCGGGTGGCGAGAGACTTTGCGGTGATGAAGATATAGTCGAAGTGTTCGCCCTCGGGCACATCTTCGGACGCCGGGAACCGATACGTCCCCTCGCCCCAGAGCCCGGTCATCACAAAGCCCCGCTGTGCGATCGCATCGGCATGACGCTTTCTGCAGACAGCATGGACCTCGCAATGGGGGGACAGGCGGGCGGCAAGGCAGAGGCCGACCGCCCCTGCACCGAGTATCAGCACCTTCATAGAATACGTATCGCTCCATGAATCCATAAAGATCATCCCTTCCGGGACTCCATCGAGAGCAGGGCTCGTTTCATCTCAATCGACGGGGTGAACCCGCCGATCCCGCCCTTTGCCACCACCCGGTGGCAGGGGACGACGAGAGGCGTTGGATTCGTGCGCATCGCATTGCCCACCACCCGCGGCACGGTCCCTGCGGCGGCGGCGATCTCGCCATAGGTCGCCGTCCGCCCGTACGGGATCGCCCGGACGGCCCGGTAGATGCGTGCATACACGGAATCGCCCTCGGTCGCAACACTCGAAAGACCGGCAAGGGCGTCCGGGTTCCCGGCGAGATAGCGGAGGAAGGCAGGGTGGGCCGGCCCCTCCGCCGGTTCGCGCAGGAAGCGCACCTGCATGACGAGGTCGCCGCTCCAGACCATGTGGACGTGCCAGAGCCCGAACGGGCAGCTTCCCCCGGTTACGCCCATTTCATCACCAGCCTGGAAAACCGGTCGAGGTCGCAGATCTCGGCTTCGTCCTGCATCCAGGGCGGAAGGCCGACCCGCACCCCCGGTTCGAGGAACCGCTCCTCGGCGAGGACGAGCACCCCGGTATCCTCGGGCGTCCGCAGCACCCGCCCGAGGGCCTGGAGGGCGCGGTTGATTGCCGGGAGGGTGTACGAGATGAACTCGCCGTCGCGCCCGAACTTGTGGACGTAGTACTCGATCGTCATCTTCCTGACCGAGTTGTACGGGGCGAGCGGGAGGCCGACGACCATCGCCCCCCGCAGCATCTCGCCGCGGTAGTCGAGCCCCTCGCTCCATTTCCCGCCGCAGACCGCAAAGATGATCCCGGCTTTGCCCCGTTCAGGAAGGGAGATGAACTCCTGCAGGGCGGCGGTCGCCTCTGACGCCTCTCTGGGCTCGGTATAGACCGTCTTTCCGTTGATACGGCTCCCGCAGGCCTGTGCGTAGGTGTTGAGGATCTGGTACGACGGGAAGTAGACGGCAAGGTTCCCCCTCACCCGCGCGAAGGTTTTGATATAGCCGACGATCGCGTCGGTGTTCTTCTTATTCTGGCGCATCCGGTAGGCGGTCGTGACGTCTTTTGCGCAGACGACCAGACGATTTTCCCGCGGGAAACTGTTCGGGAGGGAGATCGTCCTGACCGGAAGGTCACCGAAGTAGTATTTCTGGTAGGCGGAGAGAGGCGAGAGCGTCCCGGAGATCAGAACGCATGCGGCGTGTGCTTTTCCTATCGCCTGCATTTTCTCGCCGGGATCGATGTTGCGCACCTCGAGTTCCACATGTCCTTCGGCTGAACGGTACAGGGGCAGGAAGGTCATGTCGCTACCGGCGCGGTAGACGCGGTACATGAACTCGGTGAGGCTCTCGACGGCGCTCTCCTTGTAGATCCCGGCGCTCTTGTTCTTCTCGGAGACCCGCTCGGCGATCTTCGAGAGGTCGCCCACGATCTCTTCGAGCCCCTTGTAGAGCGTTCCCCGCACCGCCATCCGGTGGAACTGCTCCGGGTCGAACCAGTCTTCGCCTTTCTGGGAGCGCTGCAGGGCCTCCATGAAGGCGGCCACGTTCGGGAGCACCTGCCGCACGGCGTTCACGTCCTTCATCGACCTGGAGAGGTGGGAGAGCTCGGTCATCGCCGCCTCAAGGGTACGATCTTCGAGGACGACGCTCTGGATGCCGGTCACGACGTCGCCGCAGTTGTGCGCCTCATCGATGAGGAGGAGGACGTCTTTGGGCTCCACGTCGAGAGAGGCATAGAGCTGGTCGCGGATCTCGTCGTTGAAGAGGTGGTGGAAGTTGCAGACCAGGACGTCGGCCCCCCGTGCCGCCTGCATCATCGTCTCGTACGGGCAGAGCCCGTTGCAGAACCCGGCCAGATCCTCGGGTGCGATCGCCTCCTTCTTCACCCGGTCGGCCCTGGTGCGGAGGGTCTGCGAGGGTGCCATCCGAAGACCGCTCTCCTCGTCGCCCCGGACAAACACCCGGCTCTTAATGAAATAGGGACAGAGCAGGGGATGCTCCCTATCCATCTTCCTGATCTGCTCGTTGATCACCCGGTCCTCGGTCGGGACGAGCGAACCCTTCTGGGCCCGCTCCCGCATCAGCGACGATGAGAAGGCCTTCACGCCCTCACAGCGCCGGTACGGGTCCCCCTCGCCGCCGAGCGGGCACATCGAGCCTTTCCCGACGAGGTACGAGAAGGTCAGGGCGGGCTGCACCTTTCTCACGAGCGCCAGTTCCCTGATAAAGGTCGAGAGCTGCGAGATCGTCCGCACGGCGACGATCACCTTTCTGCCGTTGCTCTCTGCCAGCAGCGCCGAGACCACGCTCGACTTCCCGCTGCCGGTCGGGGCGTCGATCATGGCGATCCCGCCTTCGCGCGCCGTCTCTGCGGCGAATTCCAGCATCTCCCGCTGGTTCGGGCGGAAGCCCGGGTATGGGAACCACGCTTCAAGACGGTCCATTGCAGTATTCTATGCCCCCGACAAATATGGAATGTTGGGTCGCGGGGCGACAGTGTTCTCCGCTGCCGATGAGATAGTTTTAAGTATGACCCTGTGCGTCTGCCATATATGGCGGCAGGCGACTTCCTCCAGTTTTTCATCCTCTGTGCTGTGACTTTTGCGGCGTGGGCGATAGCCTACTTCTACCCGGACGAGACGCTCTCGCGCATCGCCTTCACGCTCCTGGTCGTCACGATCCTCTACTTTGTCCTCAGGATTGCGCTCGAACGCGGGGTTTTGAGGACGATAAAAGACGCAAAAATGCGGTATTCGTTCAGGAAGGCGGTATCGGTCTTTTATATCGTCGCCGTCGCCGCCGTCGCCGTGCGCATCTGGATCGACGACCCGCAGAGTCTCCTCGTCGCCTACGGCATCATCGCCGCCGGGATCGCCATCTCCCTCCAGGATTTCTTCAAGAACTTCGTCGGAAGCATCGTCATCTTCCTCGGCGCCGCATATACGGTCGGCGATAGGATCGCCATCGGCAAGACCGCCGGCGACGTGATCGACATCGGCCTCATGAGCACCACCCTGATGGAGATCCTGGAGTGGGTCGGCGGCGACCAGCCGACCGGGCGGATGGCGATCGTTCCGAACGGGCGTATCCTCACCGAAGCGGTGATCAATTACACCCGGGACTATAACTTCATCTGGGACGAGATCACCGTCCCGATCACCTATAAAAGCGACGTTTCAGCGGCGATCGACCTCTTCCTCGGCATTGCCCGGGAGGAGACCCGGGAGAGCGCGGTGCTCGCCGAGCGAGAGATCGCCGCCGCCGGAGGGAAGTACTATCTGCTCCAGCGGGGGTTCGAACCCACCGTATTTACCACCCTCACCGACAACTGGGTGAGCCTCACTCTCCGCTACGTCACCGCCGTCAGGGAGCGCCGGGCCGTCAGGGACCGGATCAGCCGGCGGATCCTGACCGGGATCGCTGCATCGGACGCCATGGAGGTGGGATCCTCCACGATGACCCTCTCAGGGAGTCTCTCGGTGGAGAACGACCGGCGGTGATCCCTGCCGCCCCTTTTTTACCGCCAGAAACCCATGATATCCACATATGGCGATCCACCCGATAGACTACCGGTACGGCACCCCTGAGATGAAGGCCGTCTGGGGAGAGGAGAACCGGTTCAGGTGCATTGTGGCGGCGGAGGTCGCCCTTGCGCAGGCCGAGGCGGCATGCGGCGTGATCCCGGCCGATGCCGCTGAAACGATCGCGCGGTGCGCCAGGATGGCCACCCTTGCGCGGGCGAACGAGATCGAGGCCGAGATCAACCACGATATGATGGCGGTCGTGAAGGCGGTCACCGAGGTCTGCGGCGACGCGGGGCGCTGGATCCATTTCGGCGCCACCTCGAACGATATCCTGGACACGGCGACCGGTCTGCAGATGAAGGCGGCGATGGACCTTATCGAGGCGAAACTCCGGGCTCTCCTCGCCGTCCTCCTCCGCCGGGCCGGGGAAACAACACACCTCGTCTGCGTGGGGCGCACCCACGGGCAGCACGGCGTACCCACGACCTACGGGCTGCGGTTTGCGATCTGGGCGAGTGAGGTCGGCAGGCACATCGAGCGCCTCGGCCAGATGCGGCCGCGGGTGGCGGTCGGGCAGCTCACCGGGGCCGTCGGGACGCAGGCCGCCCTGGGGGCGAAGGGGCTTGAGGTCCAGCCCGCGATGATGGCGAACCTCGGCCTCTCCCCGGTCGATGTCTCGAACCAGATCATCGCCCGCGACCGCTATGCCGAGTATATCATGTTCCTCGCGAACGTGGCGACGACCCTCGACAAGATAGGGGTCGAGATCAGGTCCCTCCAGCGGACCGAGATCGCCGAGGTCGAGGAGGCCTTCGGGAAGAAGCAGGTCGGGTCGTCGACGATGCCGCACAAGAGGAACCCGATCAAGAGCGAGCAGGTCTGCGGGCTCGCCAGGATCGTCAGGGCGATGGTCGAGCCGGCGTTGCAGAACAACACTCTCTGGGATGAGCGCGATCTCACCAACTCCTCCTGCGAACGGGTGGTCTTTCCCGAGGCATCGGTGCTCGCCGACCATATCCTCGCCCTGATGGTGAAGGTGCTGGAAGGGCTGACGATCCGCGAGGAGAACGTCAGGAAGAACCTGGACCTCCTCCACGGCGTCAACCTCGCCGAGTCGGTGATGATCGAGCTGACGAAGCGCGGCATGGGCCGGCAGGAGGCCCACGAGGCCGTCAGAGTCGCCAGCATGACTGCCCTCGCCGAGAGGCGGCCGATCGCCGGTGTGCTCGGGGAGGACCCGGCGGTCGCCGCCGTCCTTGACGGTGCAGAGATCGCCGCCCTCCTCGACCCGGAGAATTATATCGGGACGGCGGTGGAGCAGGTCGAGCGGGTGATCGCGAAACTCGCGCCGCTCGCGGCCTGATCGCTCTCTTTTTTATCTCTTTACCCGGGTGTGGGTAGCAGGCGCTCTCGTTTAGATTTTCCGGGAGAATCTCACGCTACAGGACGAGAAGGCCGCAAAAGATATGGTTCTTTGCCCTTTCAAGCAGGCAACCCCTTCAAAGCGGCCTGACGATCGGCCGCCTTCACGCGCTGCCCGCCGGGGGATCTAACCCCGGATCCCCGCGTGTATGATTACCCCTGAATATGCGGGGACAGGGAGGGCGGAGCTTCTCTCGATAGAACATGATGGGTGGGTGATCTGGAGTGGTTTGCCCGGCCCCCCCCCCAATCGTAACCGGCAGGGGGTCCGGGGGGCGGCAAGCCCCCCGAGAGGGGCTGCTCGGTCTTCTGCAACTCTCACCCTCCATGTACGGAGAGATGATTTAATGAACGGCGAAGGTCGCCTTTGCCCGGGGGCTCTGCCCCAGGACCCACGGGATGAAGATAGAGCCGGGAAGCCAACATCAATGATCATAAAGAGGGTTTTATTGTCCCCTACCCTATCCTGACGCGGGGGAACCGAGGGTTGCCAGCCCCCTGCAGCAAATCCTTTTTCTCCGAACTCTTACCCCTGCGCCGGGAACGACTGCCCCTCTTCCTGACCTGCGGCAGGGAGCGAGAAGTGCATCTGGACAAAGCGCCAGCCGTCCCAGGTGTTCATCAGGACGGCGGTCATGCGGCCGCGGAGCGCCTGCATCTTCCCGCCGGCGATCGCCGTGATCTCGAAGGGCGCCGCCACCCAGGCGATGATCCCGTCGGCGGCGATGCGCAGGTCGCCGTACTCGACTGAGACGGTATCGCACTGCGCGAAATCCCGCTCCATGCCGGCCCGCACCTGCTCGGGCCCTTCGGCCCACTCGTCCTGTCCGCACCCGATCGCAATGATCTCGGGCGCCATCAGTTCCATGACGCCGTCGGCGTCCTTCCTGTTGTATGCGGCGGCGTAGGCGTACATCGTCCTGACGACGGCCTCCCGCGTCTTGTCGCTGAGAAACATCGGTACTGAATGGCACAGGATAGAGTTAGCCTTTTGCGGTCCTCCATTGCGTGCCTTGGTGGTGGTTCTGCACCCCTGATGTACTCAGGATAGAGTCATGAGTCACGTCTCTGGAGCACATTTCCGGATGGCACTTCAGCCGGGCGATTTCATGAGTTAATCACTTGTATTATACATTTCGGCAAATAATAACCTCTTTATCCTACTTTCGCCAGAAAGTACTTCATTGGCCATTTCGGGTAATTAGAATGAATCCATTTACTCTTGGGGATCTATCGCCTGTTCTTTTCTGCCTGAACTGGGTGGAGTCGCATATAATGATACGAGACCATTCCAGACCTGACAGTCGGTGGCTGCGCTGGCTTGCCGCAACGCTCCTCCTGCTCTTTCTCTTCAGTATCGCCCCGGCTTCGGCCGATCCCCTCGAACAAACGCGCCACGTCTTCATCAACGTCTCGAACGCCGACGGAGTGAAGTACGATCTCGACGGCGCCACGTACGGCGGGCCGAACAACACCTATTATATCAAGGCCGACGGCGGTGGCCTGAACGAGCTCCACATCACCGCTGATGCGGACAACGCCTATGGCCAGGTGACGACGAGCAGCGACCAGTCCGGTGTCTATTATGTTTCCAACACCGGCGGCCGCGGCTTTGACGATGACATCCTCCTCCTCCTGGCCGTGAACGGCACGGTCCCGGACGACTTTGCCGTGCACGTCAAGACGAGCGGCTACACCTGGACGCCCTCCTCGGTCACCAATCAGGTCCCGACGAACTACGCCTATATCGAGGGTGCGGTGAACGAGACCTTCACGAAGGAGGATTTCCTGTACGGCCCGCAGACCTGGAAGCCCGGCCCGGGCAACGCCGAGCCCTATCTCCCACCCGGCCTGCCCCTGTACGAGTACCAGGACGTCACCGACACGAGCAACACCTTCAGCCTGATGTTCATCGACCTTGACGTCGGGAACATGTACCCCTCGAAGTTCGGCACCATGCTCACCGACAACGGCGGTGCAAAGGTGGAGTACTCCTTCGAGAACCTGGAGACCTTCGCCGCCTTCAACGTCTACGGCTGGTGCCTCGCCGCCAACCAGGGCCAGGGCATTTCATGGACCAACCGGGTGAACGCCGCCGGCGAGACAGTCGTCGGCACGAGCGGCTATGCCGTCGTCGGCATCCCGCCGGTGCTGACCTCGATCGAGGTCACGCCTGCGACCGCCGAGGTGGAGATCGGCACCTCGATGCAGTTTGCCGCCGCCGCCCTCGACCAGGACGACCGTACGATGAGCGACATCGCCATCGCCTGGTCGAGTTCTGACGAGACCGTGGGGACGGTGAACGCCACCGGCACCTTCACCGCCCTCGCTGCCGGCACCACCACGCTCACCGCCTCGAATGGCACGGTCTCGGGTACGGCCGAGGCGACCGTCAACGCCGCGCCCTCCGGTCCCCGGCCCCTCCCTGACTACAACAATGTTTTCTTCAAAGTCGCCAACGACGCCGGCGTGAAGTACAACGCCTTCGGGAACAACACCTACAACGTCCGGTTCGAAGGCTATGACCGCGGCCTCAACGCCCTGCACATATCCACCGACCCGGCAGTAAACTTCGGCCAGGTGACGGTCTCTGAAAACCAGAGCGGCACCTTCTATGCGACCGACTCGGGCGGTAAGGGCTATGAGGACGAGATCCTCCTCATGGTCGCCGTGAACGGCACGATCTCCGACGACTTCAGGCTGCACATCACCGCCGACGGCTACACCTGGACTCCGAACCCAGCGAGCAACCAGCCGCCGTCTCTTGACAACGTCACCTACCAGCCCGTCTCCCTCGACGAGATCTTCACCAAAGACGACTTCATTTACGGCCCGCAGATCTGGAAGCCGACCGGCAACGGTTTCGACTACCCGATCCATTTCGGCCAGGACATGAGCGACACGGCGAACACCTTCCAGGTGATGTTCATCGACCTGAACGCCGGCGTGCTCAGACCGAACGCTGACCTCGAGAACCGGGGTGCGGTGCGGATCAACTACACCGTCGAGAACCTCGACACCTTTGCGGCCTTCAACGTCTACGGATACTGCCAGAACTCAAACAACGGCGACGAGATGGTCGCCTGGACCAACGCCGTCCTGGCGCCCAAGGTGACGAGCGGCTACTCGGTCATCGGTGCCGGCCGGGCCGTCCTCTTAGGCGACGCCAACGACGACGGCACGGTCAACCAGGCCGACACCCTGCGGGTGCTCAAGCAGATCGTCGGCCTCTCCTCAAAGCCCTCGGCCGACACCGAACTGTTCACGAAGACCGACGTCCACCGGAACGGGATGATCGAAGTAGGAGACGCCCTCTTCATCGCCCAGTACAACGTCGGGCTGCGGGATGCCTGGTTTGCATTGAGGGAATAATTTCTTTTTACAGCCCGAATGCCTTCCTCGGGCGCCTGATCAGAATGAACTCTCTATGGTTGTCTGCACCATGAAAATGAGAGAAAAATGCATGGACTTCTTGTCGGAAAGGTTAACTGCCTCCTCCACGTGAAGAAGGACAATATCACCATCCTCCTCTACGCCGGCATTCCGATCACCCTCGATAGCTATGAACACACGATTATTGTCACCTGATCTGGAGGGTACACCTGGAAGACCTCTTTCTTCTGCCGGTGAGCGCCACATCTTCGGGCATCTGCCTGTTCAGAGAGGAAACCATCTGTTTCGTCAACCCGGCCTTCACCGCACTTTTCGGCTATACGCCGGAGGAGGCCGTCGGGAACCTGCCGGTATCGGACATCGTTCATCCCGACGACCGGGAGCGGTTCAGGCGCACGACGGAGCAGGTCCTCTCCGGCGCCTCCATCTCCGTGCATGAGAGGTACGAGGGCATCAGGAAGGACGGCAGCAGCCTCTGCCTTGAATATACCGGGGCCGGGACGCGTTACCACGGGAAGCCCGCTGCCGTCGGGTTGTTCCTGGACATGGCCGCACAGAAGAAGGTCGAAGACGCCCTGCGCGGGAGCGAGGAGAGGTTCAGGGCTATCTTCGACCGGGTGAACGACGTCATCTTCCTCGTCGAGTTGACCCCGGACAACCGGCCGGGCAGGCTGATCGAGGTGAACCGGGCCGCCTGCACCAGCCTGCACTATCAGAGGGGGAAACTCCTCAACATGCCTGTAGGTAAGGTCAAGGAGCCGGGTGGAGGCACGGTGCTGGCTGAGATCATGGAGCGCCTCCTCCTGTACGGCACTGCAAAATACGAAGCCGTAGAGCTGCGAAAGGACGGCACGCCCCTTCCGGTGGAGTTGAACAGCCACCTCTGCGAGATCGACGGACGATCGGCGATCCTGGCCGTGGCCCGCGACATCTCGGCGAGAAAAGAGTGGCAGAGTATGGAAGCCGAAGCGTTCAGCAGATCGAGGAGAACCTGGAGCAGTTCGCCATCCTCAACGACCATATTAAATACCCCCTTCAGGTGATCCCGGGGCTTGCAGACCTGTACGACGAGACGGTCGCTGAAAAGATCCGCATCGAAACCGGAAAGATCGATGCCATCATCAGCAGCCTTGACCAGGGCTGGCTCAGGTCCGAAAAGATCAGGCGGGTGCTTCGCCGGCACTACGGCCTGTTCCAGAACAATGCTGGGCAGCACTGAACAGGTAAGGCGGTCTGGAGATCCGGGATCGAGCCTATCATTAGCGTGCAGCCCCAAACTCTCTTCCAGATATGACGATGATCCGGCAATCACGCGGAGGGGGGATGCCTGACCTCGCCCTGATCGGATGGGTCGAGTGCGACGGCCGGCGCCTCTCCGAAGATGAGGTGCGTGTCGCCCTTTCAGAGGATCCTTACTCCGCCCTGCGGTTCGGCGGCGAGTTTTCGTTCACGTACGGTGAGTGGCGGGCGCGCGACCACTTCGGGATCGCCCCCGGCGACGGCCCGGCCGGAACGCTCACCCGCGACGGTGCGGTCGTCGGCCGCGTGGACCCCGGCTACCCGGCCGGCGACCTCGAGGCGGCGATTGTCGAGGCGGTGGCGATCAGGGCAGTGGACGGCGCCGCCGTCGCTCTCTCCGGTGGGGTGGACTCGGCCCTTGTCGCCGCCCTCGCGCGCCTCCCCTGTGTCGTCGTCGGCTTGGAGGGATCGCACGATCTGGTGCGCGCCCTCGCCCTCGCCGAAGTGCTGGGCCTCTCCTGCGAGGCGGTGACCGTCACCGAACAGGAGGTTGAGGCGGCGCTGCGGGCGGTGGTCGGTGTGCTGGGTGCCCCGAACCCGGTCGACGCCTCCATCGCAACGACCGAATACTTTGTCGCCCGCTGGGCCGGGGAGCGCGGCTACCGCCGGATCCTGGCCGGACAGGGGGCAGACGAACTCTTCGGCGGCTACGCGCGCTACCTGGAGAGCCCTGACCTTGCGGCCTCGCTTGCGGCGGGCGTCGACGATATCCCGCGGCAGGTTGCCCGCGACGGCGCCGTCGCCTCTCTCTATGGTACCGCGTTCTCCCTCCCATACCTGGATCTGCGCGTCGTGGCGGCGGCCCGCGCCATCCCTCCTGCTGAGAAGGTGTGCGGCGGGGTCAGGAAATTGCCCCTCAGAGAGGTCGCAGAACGGCATCTGCCCCTCGAATTCGCCAGCGGAGAGAAGAAGGCGATGCAGTACGGCAGCGGGATCTGGAAGGCGATCGGGCACCTCTCCAGTAAAAATGGTTATAAAAAGTCGGTACAAGGGTACTTAACTGACATGGGTAGGGACATGCATGGTCACTGAATCAGACGTAGCACATATTGCAATACTTGCAGATATTGGAATAGGCGACGAAGAACTCGCCGAATTTACCGGGCAGTTCAACGCCATCCTCGAATATTTCGATCTCCTCGATCAGGTCGAGGAGAGCGGGCGGCCTGCGGCGGTAACGACGAACATCTTCAGGGACGACGCCGTCGTCCCGTCCCTCTCCCTCGACGCCGTCCTTGAAAACGCCGGTGAGTCTGAGGCCGGCTATATCCGCGCCCCGAAGGTGATGTGATGGGCTCGATCACCTTTGATGCGGAAGACCGCTGGAACGCCTTCATCACCCTCTGCCGGGAGGCCGACCACGGCGACGGCCCCCTGGCTGGCGTCCTGGTGGCGGTCAAGGACAACATCTCGACGGCCGGTGTCCAGACTACCTGCGGGTCGCGGATCCTCCAGGGCTATATCCCCCCGTATGACGCCCACGTCGTCGAACTGCTCAAGGCCGCCGGCGCCGCTATCGTCGGCAAAACGAACATGGACGAGTTCGGCATGGGCACCACCACCGAATCGAGTGCATTCGGACCGACCACCAACCCGGTCGACACCGCGCGCGTCCCCGGCGGATCTTCGGGCGGGAGCGCCGCCGCCGTCGCTGCCGGTATGGTGCCGATGGCCCTCGGCACCGACACCGGCGGCTCGATCCGCTGCCCCGCGGCCTTCTGCGGGATCGTCGGGCTCAAGCCCACCTACGGGCGGGTCTCCCGGTACGGCCTCATCGCCTATGCGAACTCACTCGAGGGCATCGGCCCGATGGCCCGGAACGTGGCTGATGTATCCAGCCTCTTCTCGGTGATCGCCGGTCCTGACGCCCGCGACGCCACCTCCATCGACCGCCCATACTCCCACACGCCCTCGTCCGATGGAATCGCGGGGCTCCGTATCGGCGTCCCGGCCGAGTTCTTCGGCGCCGGCGTCGACCCGGGCGTCGCAGAGAAGGTCAGGTCGGCGATCGACTCTCTCGCCGACCTCGGCGCCGAGATCGTCGAGTGTTCGATGCCGAGCATGGCCTTTGCCCTCGCCGCCTACTATGTCACCTGCACCTCAGAGGCCTCCTCGAACCTCGCCCGGTTCGACGGCATCCGCTACGGCCCCGACATCGAGTCGAAGCGCTCGTGGCACGATGCCTACCAGGAACACCGCCGGGAGCACTTCGGCAAAGAGGTGCGCCGCCGGATCATGCTCGGCACCTTCGCCCTCTCGGCCGGTTACTACGGCAAGTACTATGCAAAGGCGCAGGCGGCCCGCAAGAGCGTCGGTGAAGATTTCGCCCGCCTGTTTGCGGATGTCGACGTTATCGCCGGCCCGACCATGCCTACGACGGCCTTCGCCCTCGGCGAGAAGACCGCCGACCCCCTCTCGATGTACCTCGCCGACATCCTCACCGTCCCGGCCAACCTCGCCGGCGTCCCGGCGATCTCGGTGCCCTGCGGCAGCGTGGACGGTCTGCCCGTCGGGCTGCAGCTCATCGGCAGGCATTGCGAGGAGGAGCGGATCATCGATACTGCCTATGCCTACGAGGAGGTGCGGCGATGAGCGAACACACCGACGTGATCATCGGGCTCGAGATCCATTGCCAGCTGAACACAGAGACCAAACTCTTCTGCGGGTGCTCGACCGACTACAAGACCGACGGCCCGAATACCCATGTCTGCCCGGTCTGCCTCGGCCTGCCCGGCGCCCTCCCCATGATTAACCGGAAGGCCGTCGAGTACGGTCTCTGCGTCGCAAAGGCCCTCAACCTCGAGGTGCCCGAAGAGTCCGAATTCGCACGGAAGAACTACTTCTATCCCGACCTCCCGAAGGGCTACCAGATCACGATGTACGACCGCCCACTCGCCGTCTGGGGCTACCTGGAGATCGAGGGCGACGAAGGCGAGAAGAAGATCCGGATCACCCGCATCCACCTCGAAGAAGACCCGGGGAGGCTGGTGCACAAGGCCGGCGCCGGCCATGTCGCCTATACCCTGGTCGACTACAACCGCTCTGGCATCCCCCTCATCGAGATCGTCACCGAGCCCGACCTTCGGTCGCCGAAGGAGGCCCGGCGGTTCCTCAACAAACTCCGCGCCACCCTCGAGTACCTCGGCGTCTATGACGGCGAGCGCGAGGGCGGTCTGCGCGTGGACGCCAACATCTCGATCCGCGGCTCAGAGCGGGTCGAGGTGAAGAACATCTCCTCATATAAGGGGGTCGAGAAGGCGCTCACCTTCGAGATCACCCGCCAGAAGAACCTGATCAGGCGCGGCCTGCGGGTCGAGCGCGAGACCCGCCACTTCCAGGAGGGCCGCGGCATCACCTCCTCGGCCAGGTCCAAGGAGACGGAGAACGACTACCGCTACTTCCCCGAACCGGACCTGCGGCCCCTCAGGGTAAAGGATTGGGTCGAGGCGATCGCCCTCCCCGAACTCCCTGACGCCCGGCGCGACCGCTTCATGGCGACCTACGGGATCTCCCTCAACCACGCCCGCACCCTCACCGGCGACCTCAGGCTCGCCGAGTTCTACGAGGCGCTCGCTGCAAAGACCGATCCGGCGCTTGCCGCCACCTGGACGGCCGACACCCTGCTCGGCGAACTCAACTACCGGGACATGCCGGTGACGACGGTGCCTCTCGACCACTTCGCCGACCTCGTCGGCCTGGTCGGCCGCGGCGAGGTCACCGACCGGGTCGCCATCGATGTCCTGCGGGCGCTGCTTGACGCCGTCATCGCCGGCGAGACGCCGGTGACGCCCTCGGAGTACGTGAAGCAGCACAACCTTGGCAAGGGCGCCGCTGACGCCTTTGCCGCCGTCATCGACGAGGTGATCGCCGAAAACCCGCAGGCGGTCGCCGATTACCGCGAGGGGAAGGGCGCGGCACTCAACTTCCTGGTCGGCCAGGTGATGAAGAAAACACGGGGCAAGGCAGATCCGAAAGAGATCACTCCTCTAATCGCCGCCCGTATCACCCCGGAGGAGGGAGCCTGAGCCGTGCACCTGATAGTCGCAGAGAAGAACATCTCGGCCCGGCGGATCGCCGCCATGCTTGCGGGAAACAACCACGTCACGAATAAAAAAGAGGGCGGGGTCGACACCTACGCCTTCGATGACACCGTCCTCGTCGGCCTGAAGGGGCACGTCGTCGAGGTCGATTTCGTAGAGGGCTACACGAACTGGCGGAGCGAGGAGCGCCCTCCCCGCTCCCTCATCGACGCCGGGATCGTCAAGCGCCCGACCGAAAAGCGCATCGTCTCTCTTCTTCAGAAACTCGCGAAAAAGGCCGACCTCGTCACCATCGCCACCGATTTCGATACCGAGGGGGAGTTGATCGGCAAGGAGGCCTACGAACTCGTCAGGGCGGTGAACAAGGGCGTGCGGATCCTGCGGGCCAGGTTCTCGGCGATCACCCCGCAGGAGATCAAGCGGGCCTTCTCCGAACTGACCGAACTCGACTTCGCCCTCGCCGCCGCCGGGGAGTCGCGCCAGATCATCGACCTGATGTGGGGAGCGTCGCTGACCCGCTTCATCTCGATTGCGGCACGGCGCGGGGGCGCGAACATCCTCTCGGTGGGCCGGGTGCAGAGCCCGACCCTTGCGATGATCGCAGACCGGGAAAAGGAGATCGAGTCCTTCGTCCCGCAGAAATACTGGATGCTCACCCTCGACACGAAAAAAGACGGCTCGCCTCTTGAACTCCGCCACACCCACGGCCGGTTCGTCGATCATGACGACGCCCTCGCCGCCAGGAAACGGACGACAGAACCGCTCACCGTCACCGAGGTGAAGGAGGGCGTCAAGAACGACCGCGCCCCCACACCCTTCGATACCACCTCCCTCCTCGTCGCCGCAGGACGGCTCGGCTTTTCCGCGGCAAATGCGATGCGGGTCGCAGAAGACCTCTACATGAACGGTTTCATCTCGTACCCGAGGACTGACAACACCGTCTACCCGGCAAGCCTCAACCTCGACGAGGTGCTCGGCGTGCTGAAGGCCACCGCGTTCTCGGGAGATGTCGCATGGGTGGAGCGGCACAGGCGTCCAGAACCCACCCGCGGCAAAAAATCGAGCACCGACCACCCGCCCATCCACCCGACCGGGGCGGCGACGCCTGCACAGCTCGGCGAAGAGCGCTGGAAACTCTATGAACTTGTGGTGCGGCGGTTCCTTGCCACCCTCTCGCCGGACGCGAGATGGCTGACCATGAAAGTGAACTTCGACGCCGGGGGCGAACCCTATACGGTCACCGGCGGGCAGCTCAAAGAGGAGGGGTGGCGGCGCGTCTACCCGTACAGCGAGGCGGCCGAACGGCTGATCCCGGCCTGCACCGTCGGCGAACGTCTCCCGATCCTGGGTGTGAACCTCGAGGAGAAAGAGACCCAGCCTCCACCCCGCTACACCCAGAGCCGGCTGATCCAGACGATGGAAGAGCTGGGCCTGGGCACAAAGAGCACCCGCCACGAGGTGATCGGAAAACTCGTTTCGCGGCGGTACGTCCAGGGCAATCCCCTTCGGCCGACGCTCGTGGGGCGGGCGGTCGTCGAGTCCCTTGAAAAACACGCCGACACGATCACCAGGCCGGACATGACCCGCACCCTTGAGGCGTCCATGCAGCAGATCAAGGAGAGCACACGGACGCGCGACGATGTCGTCGGCGAGTCGCGCGCCATGCTCCACTCGGTCTTCGACGATCTCGAAGCGCATGAAGAGCAGATCGGTGCGGAGATCATGGACCGGACCGTCGAGGAGCGGACGGTCGGCCCCTGCCCGGTCTGCGGGAAAGACCTCCAGATCAGACAGGTCCACGGCGCCTCCCAGTTCATCGGCTGTTCCGGGTATCCTGAATGCACCTTCAATATCAGCCTTCCCGGGGTGCAGTGGGGCAAGGCAATCCGCCTGGATCAGGTCTGCGATAAACACCGCCTCAACCATATCAGGCTGATCAGGAAGGGTGCGCGGCCATGGGACATCGGCTGCCCCCTCTGCTCGCATATCGAATCAAATGCCGCGACGCTCAGGCTGATCCCCCATATGACCGATGCCCTGCTTGCACGCCTGCATGCGAGCCACATGTACACGGTCCCTGACATCGTCCGCGCGTCGGCGGCAGACCTTGCCGCCCACCTCTCGATCGGGTCAGAAGAGGCGGAGAAACTTGTGCAGGAGGCGAACGACGTCCTCGATCTCCTGAGGCGCCGGTCTGAACTGAAGAAGTTCATCCGCGCCGAAGTCTCGCCGCGCCGCGGCCGGAGCCATGCGAAGATCGCACAGAAACTGGCCGCAGCAGGGATCGACGACATAGCGGCACTCGGATCTGCCCGTGTGGATGTCCTGAAGGAGGCCGGTCTCTCAGACGAGGAGACCCAGGGCCTCAGGGCAAAGGCACAGGCAATCCGGAGCGAACGGCGGCTGCGCGAGGCCGGTCTTCCGGCGGTGAGCATCAAGAAGTACCTCGAGGCCGGGATCGCCGGCCCCGAAGACTTCGCCACCCTTCACCCGGCCTATATCAGCGCGAAGAGCGGGGTGCGGGTGGAGACCGTCTGCAAACATGCAGAGGTCGCCTGCAGCAGCGCCGGCCTCGACACTCCGCCGAAGATCACCCAGAAACGCCTTGAGAAAGGGCGGGAAGAACTGCTTGCCGTTCCGGGCATCGGAGAACCGACGCTTGAAAAACTCTACCGGGCTGGTATCGTCGACGCCGCAAGTCTTGCCGCCGCCGACCCCGAACGGGCTTCGGCGGCTTCAGGCATCCCGGCGGCAAAGATCCGCGCCTGCATTGCATCTATATCGGCGGAAGACAAAAAAGAAAGAGTACGCACATGACTGGCACGCACCTCAAATGGAAAAATTGGGCGCATGTGACGAAACTTGACCCCGACAAGCACCTCGACGCCGCGGCGGTCGAGGCCGTCGCCACCAGCGGGACCGATGCGATCCTCCTCTCAGGCACCCTGAACGTCACGCGCGAGAACCTCGCCGACCTGCGCGAACAGGTCGAAGACTATGGTATCCCTCTCGTCGTCGAGCCTGCCGACCCGGAGGGCGCCGTCTTCGAAGGCGTCGATCTACTCTTCGTCCCGAGTGTTCTCAACACCCCGGACGCCCGCTGGGTCGTCGGCAAACACCAGCAGTGGGCGCTCGCCTGCCCTGAGATCCCGTGGGAGCAGGTGGTTCCCGAGGCCTATATCGTCCTGAACCCGGCCTCGGCCGTGGGTCGGGTGACGCGGGCGGTCTGCGACCTGAAACCCGCAGAGGTTGCGGCCTATGCCAGGTGCGCCGAGCACTACTTCCACTTCCCGATCGTCTATATCGAATATTCGGGAACCTACGGAGACCCGGCAGTGGTGCGGGCCGCCTCGGAAGCGATCACCGGTGCGAGCCTCTATTACGGCGGCGGGATCGATTCGGCCGAGCGCGCCGCGGAGATGGGGCGGTACGCCGATACGATCGTTGTCGGCAACGCCGTCTACGAGAAGGGCGTCGAGACCCTGAAGGCGACGGTGAAAGCGGTCCAGTAACCGGTCTCCATGCCCGAGATTTCCATTGTCCTTGTCGAACCCCTCTATGAGGGAAACGTGGGCTTCGTGGCGCGGGCGATGAAGAACTTCGGGTTCACCCGCCTCGTCCTGGTGGACCCCTGCGCCCTTGGCGACGAAGCCTTCGCCCGCGCCTCGCATGCCCGCGACGTCCTGGAAGGCGCCGTCAGGATGAGCCTCGAAGAGGTCTATGCGGGGAGCGATCTGGTCGTGGCGACGACCGGCGAACTCTCCAAGTCGGTCTGCACCTCGATGCGGATGCCCTATTTTACGCCGGCCGAGATCAGGACGATCCTTGAGGAAGCCGAGGGTTCCGTGAGCATCCTCTTCGGGCGGGAGAACTGGGGGCTCAACAATGAGGAGGTCTCCCGCGCCGATCTGATCTGCACCATACCGACCTCGGAGATCTACCCGATCATGAACCTCTCGCACGCCGTGGCCGTCGTCTGCCACGACCTCGCCCACCTGCCGCGCGGCACCTATCGCCTTGCCGGGAAAACCGAGCGCGAGAGCCTGATCGAGCACTTCGGCCAGTTCCTCGAACGGATCGAGCACCCTGACTACAAGCGCGCCAACACCCTCCTGATGATGCGCCGGATCTTCGGGCGCACGGCCCTGACCACGCGGGAGGTCTCCACGCTCCACGGCCTGCTGCGGCGGGCCGAGTGGCATCTCGATCACCCGGACGGCGAAGAAGGACAATAACTAACTCCCTGCAGGGAGAATGTTTACCCGATGATTCTTGTCGACTGGCAGATCGAGGACCGGATCAGGAGGGGGCAGATCGGCATCGACCCCTTCGAGCCGGGGCTTATCCAGCCCAACTCGCTGGATATCAGGCTCGGGGACCATTTTGTCTGGTACGAACCCTGCGACGATGTGATCGACCCGTACGACCGGGCGAGCGTCGCCTCCCGCGTGCAGGAGACCCGCACCGACTCGATCGTCATGGCGCCCGGTGCCTTTATGCTCGCCGAGACCTTTGAAGCGGTCACGCTCCCCGACAATATTGTGGCGAGCATCGAGGGGAAGAGTTCCATCGCCCGCCTCGGGATCGAACTCCACCAGACCGGCGGCTGGATCGACGCCGGGTTCAGGGGTTCCATCACCCTCGAGATGTGCAACGTGAACCAGCGCCCTGTGCGCATGTATGCCGGGATGCCGATCGGTCAGCTGGTCTTCTACACGACCGAGCGCGCCGATCATCCGTATAATCTCAAGAAAGACGCGAAGTATATGGATCAGCGCCAGGCGACCCTCTCGCGTTACCACGAGAATCCACGCGAGATTTGAAGGCATATATAGAGGAACAGAGAATTTTATAAGGGATATCTGATCAGGTAAAGGGGTTTTCAATGCGGCTTCTCTTAATTCACTCAGATCATATCGACTATCAGGCACAGAAGAAGACGCCGGTCGCCGAAGAGGGCGCCGTCCTGCAGGACGGGCTCGATGAAGCGCTTGTCGCTTTCTGCGCCGTTGAATCGGCCGACGAAGAAGATATCGACGATGTCGTGGACCGGACTGTGGCCGAGGTCCTCAAGACCGCCGGCGAACTGAAGACCGACCGGGTGCTCGTCTACCCGTACGCCCACCTCAGCTCTGATCTCGCTGCACCCGAGGCCGCCAAAAAGGCGCTCAGGGGCATCGAGGAAGGGCTCAATGCGGCTGGAGGGCTGACCGTCAGGCGTGCCCCGTTCGGCTGGTACAAGGCCTTCACCCTCTCGTGCAAGGGCCATCCCCTCTCCGAGCTCTCCCGCACGATCGTGCCGGGCGGCGAGGAGGAGGCGGCGAAGCCGGCCAAAAAGACCGTCACCCACACCTTCTTCGTCCTCACCCCCGAGGGCGAACGGAAAGAAGCCGAGGCGTGCGCCGACGACTCGCCCTTCGGCTCGCTCATCAAGAAGGAACTCGGCCTCCCTGTTCAGGCCGGCGGCGAACCGATCCACGTGGACCTGATGCGCTCCAAGGAGTTCGTCGACTACGAGCCCGCCTCTGACATCGGCCACCTCCGCTGGATGCCCAGGGGCAGGCTCGTGCGCGACCTGCTCGGGGACTACGTCCTGGGGCTCGTCCTCGACTACGGCGGCATGCCGGTCGAGACCCCGGTGATGTACGACCTCGACGACCCGGCGATCTCAGAGCACGCCGCCAAGTTCGGGGAGCGGCAGTACCGCTTCAAGAGCGGGAACCGGAACATGATGCTGCGGTTTGCGGCGTGCTTCGGCATGTTCTCCTTCATGCGGGACATGCACATCTCGCCCAACACCCTGCCGATGAAGATGTACGAGCTCTCGACCTACTCGTTCAGGCACGAGCAGTCTGGCGAGGTAATCGGGCTCAAGCGTCTCCGCGCCTTTACGATGCCTGATATGCATACCCTCTGCAAGGATATGGACAACGCCCTCCGCTGCTTTGAGGAGCAGCTCAGGATGGGCTGGCAGAGCGGCGTCGACCTCGGCACGCCTCTGGTCGGAGCGTTCCGCTGCACCCAGGACTTCTGGGAGCAGTACGAGGACTGGGTGAAGGCGATCGTCAGGGAGTCGGGCGTGCCCATGCTCATCGAGATCCTCTCGGATCGCGTCCACTACTGGATCGCGAAGGTGGACCTTGCCGCCATCGACGGACAGGGCCGGCCGATCGAGAACCCGACCGTCCAGATCGACGTGGAGAGTTCCCTCCGGTTCGATATCTCGTATCATATGGACGGCGAGGAGGTTCACCCCCCGATCCTCCATTGCTCCCCCACCGGCTCGATCGAGCGGGTGATCTGCGCCATGCTGGAGAACACCGCCTACCAGTCGGTGCCCCGCCTCCCGACCTGGCTATCGCCGACGCAGGTGCGTTTTGTCCCGGTCTCAGAGCGGCACGCCGCCTATGCAATCGACCTCTGCGCCCGGATGAACGCCGCCGGCGTCAGGGCCGATGTGGATGACCGCGACGAGTCCGTGAACAAGAAGATCCGCGAGGCCGGGACCGAGTGGGTGCCCTATGTGGCCGTCATCGGCGACCGCGAGATGGACGAGGGGAAGCTGACGGTTACCATCCGCAGCCTCTCTGACCCGAAGAAGCCGCACAAGGAGGAGATGACCTTCGACGCACTCGCATCCGCCGTGAAGGAGGAGTGCGCGGGCAAGCCCTTCCGCCCGATGTACACCGCAAAGCACCTTTCGGTGCGGCCGCGGTTCCTGTAAATTTTCTTTTTTTCCTGCAAAATCATTCGTTTTGTTTCTGGGGCAATGTCTCTCTGGTGTCTGGCGTTGCCTCAATCATCGCATCTGTGTCTGTTTTAGATCTGTCTTGCGGTTCCTCGGCAGATTATGTATTTATACTAATGGATGAGAGTCTCTCGGACTCCCGGAGAGGTGCCGACCAGAGCCGTGCGATTTACGTAAAAACCGATTTGACCGCATAAAACTACATTGAAGGAATATTCAGACGAACTACAGAAAAAATCAGCCGCATCAGAAACACCGCAGCGCGCATGAGGCATTCCTTTCTGGAGGGAGCATATCATGAGAGGTGAATATCTGAGCAAGTGCATTCGATTGACGTGCGCCGTCGTGCTCTTGGTCGTCGTCATCGGAATATCCGGATCGGCGGGGGGATCGGGGGTCGTGGAGTTCTCAGAACAACGCGCCATTGCGATCCCGATCGCGTTTGGTGAGAGTCTGACCGGCGAGATCACATCGGCAGGCTATATGAACACCTACACCTTCCAAGCGGAGGCGAACGATTCGGTGTACATCAGGATGGGTACAAATTCTTCGTATCTGGATCCGATGCTGATCTTGCGGGGACCTGACGGGGTGGAGATCAATCGGACGTGGAGCTACCCTTCGACCGAGATCTATGAACTCATTGCTGCCGACGGGACGTACACCATCCTCGCCGGGGATGACAACGATTACGACACCGGGGCGTACGGCCTTTTCCTTCAACGCACGAACAACCCGGGAAACACCGTTGATATTGTAGGAAAAAGTCTGAACGGCACCATCTTGATGACCGGGGGAATGCAGACATTTGTCTTCACCGCCGAAGGTGGGGATGCAGCATATATTCGGATGGGTACAAAATCCTCGTATCTGGACCCGATGCTGATCCTCTTCGGGCCTGACGGCCTGGAGATCACCCGGACACAGGGCTACACATCGACCGAGATCCATGAATTTGTCGCGGCAGACGGGACGTACACGGTCCTCGCGGGGGACGACGATGGTTATGACGTCGGGACGTTCGGCATTTTTGCCCAGGTGATGACCGATCCCGTGAACGCCACTCTGCTCCAGAGCGGAGATAACACAACGGCTACGATCACTGTTGCCGGCGGGATGAACACTTACCGTTTTGCGGCAGCCGCCGGGAAGAGATGCTTCGTCAGGATGGGTACAAAATCTTCGTATCTGGATCCGATGCTGATCCTCTTTGGACCTGATGGCGAGGAAATTAACCGGACACAGGGCTACACATCGGCCGAAATCGACGAGGTTCTCTGGGCCGGCGGAATGTACTCTGTCCTCGCCGGGGACGACAACGGTTACGACTCCGGCAGTTACGGCCTTTACATCTGGCTGCAGGACCCACCGCTGCCGGTCGTGCCCTTCCCCGGCTATGAGGAGATGCCGACCGATCCCGACGGCGACGGCATGTACGAGGACATCGACGGCAACGGCGTGATCGGGTTCAACGATGTGGTGGTGTATTATGCGAACCTCCTGTTTATCGAGGAGAACGAGCCAGTGGAAGCCTTTGACTACGACGGCAGCGGCAGGATCGGGTTCAACGACGTGATCGTGCTGTACGGGGAGGTGACCTGAAAGGGCCGTCTCCCCCTCTGGTGCTGGCGCCAGGGTGATCCTGAGTTCCTCTTTTTTCTCTATCGCAGGTCTTCGAAGTTGTAGATAAAAAGCGGTGAGATCTGTGATCTCTGCCGTCACCAGATGGTAAAATGCCAAAAATGTGGGTGAATGCAATAGATTAATGTGCATAAATAGTATTATTATGATTTAATTGATGTTGTGTGGGTTATTTTTTTTATCTGTGGCTATAATGCATCCATTTCCTTGGCAAAATCTCGAAATTATTATATATTTGTGCCCTGCAATTTACCGCCTAGGGGGGTGAAGGCCGCCGTCTTATGTTCTGGCAGTGTCCCTCGATCACAACCTTCTCTAGCGCTTTTTCCTGAAAGGCCGATGGTTGTGGCCGCCCCTTGATGGAGGAAAAAATGGGTACAATATCGTGCAGAGCTGGATTTACGCTGTTCTGCTTTTTCATGATCGCTATGATCTGCTGCGGCGGCGTCCAGGGACTGACCGTCCAGGCAGGTCCGGGCACCGAAGATATGAACTATTCTGTCTTCGAGGCCGATCCCGATCCCGGCCTTTTCCAGGCGAATGTGAGCAACGAGGCGCCCGAACCGATCGCCTTTGGCGAGAATGTCTTCGGCAGGATCCTGACGGCGGGCGAGGTCGACACCTACACCTTCTCGGCCGAGGCCGGGGATATGGTGTATGTCAGGATGGGGATGGAGCGTACTTATACCAGTGCGAGATATCCCATCGTCATTCTGACCGGTCCGGACGGAAAAGAGATCGGGAGGGCCACCCACTATGCAGCGGCCTCGATGATCGTGCCCCTGGCATCGACCGGGTCGTACACCCTGATCGCCGGGTGCAGCGTTCCTGAAGATTACGGGCTTATTCTTCAGCGCACGAACAACCCGGGAAATGCGATCCCTCTGAACGGCGATTTCTACCATGGAGAGATCACGGTCAAGGGCGGCAAGGATACCTTTACCTTTGCGGGTGCAAAAGGCGATGTGGCATATGTCCGGTTGATAGACCTGAAACCGAGTCATGGTCTTGTGATCACCCTTTACGGCCCTGACGGGAAGGAAGTGAAGAGCGTCGATGGCACTAACGTCGTGGGAATGTTGCAGAACCTTCCCGAATCAGGGGATTACACGGTGATGGTCGGCGATGGTGAGTCTGGATTTACCGAGTATGTGGTCTATCAGCAATGCGCGAACGATCCCGCGGCGGCGACTTCCCTACGAATCGGCATCAACACCGAGGCGAAGATCACCTTCCTCGGTGAGGTCGATACCTACCAGTTCCCGGCCGAGAGGGGGAGTTCAGGATACATAAAAATGAGCAGCAGCGCGATCGGGTCCACGATGATCCTTTTCGACCCCGACGGGAAGGTGGTGGCGTCAGGTGCAGAAATACATTTTACCTCTGAATATACCGGGTCCTACACGCTCCTCGCCTTTGACGACGACGGGCGAAACACCGGGGACTATCTGGTCTATCTCTGGCTGGCCGGGCCTGAGGATGTGCACGCCAGTTTTACCGTAAACACCACCTCGGGCCAGGTGCCGCTCACGGTCAGGTTCGACGACGAGTCCACCGGTTCTCCGGCGTCATGGACATGGGACTTCGGCGACGGTGCCGTCTCGACAGAGCAGAACCCTCTTCACACCTATTCTGAACCGGGCGTCTTCAACGTCTCGCTCTGTGTGGAGGATCTCAACGGCGCGAACGACACCCTGGCCGAGGAGGGGTATATCACTGTGTACGCCCCGCCCCCTGCAATCTCATTCAGGCCTCAGAACGCCTCGGTCACCCTCGGCGGTGAGTCCTTCCTCACCCTCGTGCTGGAGCGCGCCGACGAAGGCCTCGCAGGCTATAACGTCACGCTCTCTCTTTCAGATCCCGCACTGGCGTCTGTGACAACTATAGCCTTCCCTGAATGGGCGCTTCTCGGTAGAAACGGCACTGTGCCTGCAGATTCGATCTGGCTGGCGGCCGTCGACCTGGAGGATCAGATCGAGGAGGGGGCGCTGAACGTCTCACTTGGCACCATCGGGTTCAGGGGGGTTGCCGTCGGCGAAAGCGAGATCCTGATCTCGGTTGACAGGATGACCGGTGATGTGGGTGGATATGTCAGGACATCGCCGGTGCCGGGCATCCTGAATGTCACTGCCGATCTCGATCCTTTCCCGGGCTTCAATGAAACGCCCACCGACCCTGATCACGACGGGCTCTTCGAAGATGTCAACGGAAACCAGGTGATCGACTACAACGATGTTGTCGTCTACTACCAGAACCTCGAATGGATACCTGAACACGAAAATGTTGTCTTTTTTGATTACAATGCCAACGGGGAGATCGATTACGACGATGTGGTGTGCCTGCATTGTGAACTCTGAATGATTGGTGGTCCTGCCCCCCTCCCCTCATTCTCCGGAAACCTGGGTAAATTACTGTCCAGATACTCCTGCACTCATGCCTGGGGGTGCTGGTGATGCACGGGCTTATTTTGCTTTGAATGGGGTAATCAAAATCCAAAATTATATTCTGTTGTTTGTGACACTGCTGGAAATTATTAAATATTTTCGTTGTGCATGCTATGCAACCGGGAGTAAATATTGCGTATAATGTGTTATAATTGCCCATTAATGTCCTGATTTCATTCCTGCCCTTGATGTCCATAAATATTTGGGCCTGGGGATGTGAAACCGTGCGCTGATGAAGGATTCGGGCGCTCCTGGACGATGGAGGGGGTCTATGTCATATACCATTTTAAAGAGAGGCATGGGGAGGGCAGTGATCATTTTGATGGTCCTGCTGGCCACTATGGCCGGTGGAGCCGCCGCAGCGCAGTCCGGCGACGTATCGGCCGCGGAGATCATGGGGTCCGGACCGGCGGCGTTCAAAGGGGCGCTTGCCGGCTATGAAGAGAAGGTATCGACTGATCTGGTTCTGCTCATGAGGGGTGCGTTCGTCTCAGGCCCCGACGGGATCGAGATCGGGGATCTGGCGGACGCGGCGTACAGCCGCAGCATACCGGCGTCGTCGGTCATGACCGATGAGAGCGGAAAGACGAAGGTCTACGTCTATGTGCAGGTCGTGCCGCCGGCGTCGACGGCGGTGATCGACCCCTATGCCGTGGAAGTGACCGACCGCGACGAGGAGGCGCACCTGGCGGTCGCCTGGGTGGAGACGGACAGGATCGACGATCTCGCGGCGCTGCCTGAGGTCGGATCGGTGGAGATCGTCTACCCGCCGGTCGTCTACAGCAGCGCCGCGCCGCGGGCCGGGTCGGTCGAGTGTGAGGCAGACACCATTCTCAAGACAGCACAGTTGCGCGAAAAAACCGGCTACGCGGGTGCCGGGATGAAGGTGGGGATCCTCTCGGACAGTGCAGACCAGTGGCAGGAGGCCGCCGCAAAGGGCGACCTGCCCGCCGACGTCCATATCCTTGCCGACTATGCCGGGGACGACGAAGGCACGGCGATGCTCGAGATCGTCCACGACCTGGCCCCTGAGGCCGAACTCTACTTCCACACCGCTTATCCCAACGCCGTCACCTTCACGACCGGGATCACCGCCCTCGCTGATGCGGGATGCCAGGTGATCTGCGACGATATCGGCTGGTTGACCGAGCCTTTCTTCGAGGACGGGTATGTCGCTTCGCACGTACGGAACCTCCTGGAGAAAAGGGACCTGATCTACGTCTCGGCGGCAGGCAACGATGCCGGAGGGATCCACTACCAGGGGGCGTTCCAGAACGACGGCTCTGGCTGGCACTCCTTTGCCGCCGGACGGAACCTCCTGCTCACCCAGATCGATCCGGGATCAGGGGGGCAATCGAACTCCTTCCTGATTGTTCTCCAGTGGGACGACGTCTGGGAAAAGTCGTCCAATGATTACGATCTCTATCTGGTCGGGCAGGACGGAAACGGGTATTACGAGATCATGAACAGCTCGAAGGTGCAGGACGGCGACGACAAGCCGATGGAGATCATCGAGGGAACCTACAGCGGTTCTACGGTCTCCCAGGTGTACCTCGCGGTTGTGGCCGCGAACGGCGCCGCACCGCGGAACCTTGAGATCTTCATCTTCAGCGGCGGTAAATTCAACGACCCGGTCGCCTCGGACGCCGATACGATCTTCGGCCACCCGGCGGTCTCCGGTGTGGTGGCCGTCGGGGCGATCAGCGCCTCAGATCCGGGCAACGACACGATCGAACCGTTTTCCTCGTGCGGGCCGGTGACCATCTCCAACCCTGCGCCTGAGGTGAGGAACAAGCCCGACATCTGTGGCATCGACGGCGTGCGCGTCACCGGTGCGGGCGGGTTCCCGAGTACATTTTACGGCACCAGCGCCGCAGCCCCGACTGTAGCCGGCGTGACCGCACTGGTCTGGGGGCTTGACCTCAAGCAATCGCCCGATACGATCAAGGAGGCGCTCTACGCCGGGGCCGTCGACCTCGGCGAGGCCGGATGGGACCCTGTCTTCGGCTATGGGCGGGCCGACGCCATGGCGGTGGCAGTGCAGCCTGAGCTCTCGGCGAACTTCTCAGCCTCGCCGCTTTCCGGCCCTGCGCCGCTGACAGTCCAGTTCACCGATCTTTCCACTGGAACGATTACGGCCTGGCAATGGGACTTCGGCGACGGCGCTGCCTCGGGTGAACAGTATCCTGAACACGTCTACGCGGCCGAGGGGCTCTATACCGTCAGCCTCATGGTCTCCGACGGGCAGGGCAACAGCGACACCCTTGTGATGACCGACTACATCAACGTCTCTGCTGCCCAGGTCGAG